>CAMCQT010000043.1 GCA_945877125.1 Candidatus Brevifilum fermentans
GTTCATTTGTAAAATATGAACCCGGGTGAAAAATAATATCCGTTGCGCCTGCGAGGCAGCCATAATGTGCCGCGTCCATTAATCGCTTGCGAGATTTTGGCCATTCTTCATCATTTGCATTTAAGTTTATAAAATATGGGGCGTGTACACTCAAAGCCACACCATGCACTTCACTGGTAGATTTTATTGCGGCGCAAGTTGCTTCGGTCACACGCACTGATTGCACCCAACCCAGTTCCAGTGTGTCCAACCCAATGGATTTGCTGAATTCAATCGCGCCAACTGATCCGCCTAGTTTCTTTGGCGTGCCGGAGGGTGAACCCACTGTACCGAATTTAAATGATAAAGTCATGGATACTCCAAGTGTTCAAGGATGTTGGGAAAGATTAAACAGTGGAACATAAAGTCAGTTTACCATGATTGACAGGCTCGACCAGATTGGGGGAAGTATAAAAAAGAGTCGTTCCAAAGTTGGAACGACTCTTTTTTGCTCTATTACTTGTTCTTTATTTCTCTGGCGCTCCCGCATCAATCCATTGTTTGACCAAGTCCAGTTCTTCAGGCGTTAGATTGAAGAAGTGTTTTTCACTCTGTGCTTTTACCAGTAAACTATTTGCCGAATCATTCGGCGCCACTACTGCCCCGTCTTTGCCACCCTTCATCAGGTCGGCATAGGTCGTGATATTTAATCCGCCAGAAGCAGCTGCGCCATGGCAGGCTCCGCATTTTGTCGTAAAGAGTGCGCCGATATTTGAGTCGTAGCTGACTGGGGCGGATGATGAGGTTGCTGGTTTAGCTGGAGCCGGAGTGGGCGTGGGGATTTGGTCCTTCAATATTTCGCGCAAGGCTGGAGCGTCAAACCCAGCGTAGGTGAACACGCTCCCGTGACAGGCGCTGTTTGAGCAGAAAGATGTATTGCTTGTGCCGCCTGCGCCCTCGGTGGTGTGGCATTGCGCGCAGGTCTGATCCATGGATTTGTTGTGCAAGTTGATCCAATTGGGGTTGAGATGCGTGTCAGGTTCAACTCCGCCGCTGTTGATTTCAATCTTCGCTACCAAATCCTTTGCGCTGGAAACAACTGGGATGGAATGGCAGAGGTTGCATTCAAGGCGCACAGCCTTATTTTCTGCATCGAGATGTTTGCCGTCATGACAACGAAAACAGCCGGGTGAATTGATGTGCCCGAGGTTGTTGGGATGTGTTGATGAATCAACTTTTTGATCGTGGAAAACTGTGCGGTCGTAGATGGCTTGAAGTTCAGTCACTGCCTTTTGGACTTTCTCGCTGTTTTGTCCATAGTAATCAGAAAAATTACTCTTGTAATCTTCTTCAAGAGCCGTGATGGCTTTGATGGCATCATCGCGAGTTTCGTATTCGACAGTCAGCACATCTACAGATTTCTGGCGAATGGATGGAATGGCTGGGTCAATTACACCGCGCGACATGGAATCGTCAACTGAGTCGGAGGGGTATTTAAAATTGTGAGACACACGATTATGACAGGTCGTACAGCTTACTTCTGTGAGTTTGCTTTCATCCACAGTGGCTGGGTCAAAGCCAGACTCAACATCAGTGTATTCTGTGTACGTGCCATCGTCATTGTAGGCGCGCACGTAGGGAATTTCCTGGCTTAAAGGATCTGTGGAATAGTACTCAACCTTGTTCATAATATGCCAGTGGATGCCTTTGCCAAGTCCCTGGTTTTTATCGCCGCCGCCTGTCTTCAAAATGATGCGGGTCGTGGATACTGTATTGTCAGTGTCGTTGGCGAAGTGCTTGATGGTACGCAGGCTGTCATCGGAGAAAGTCTCTGGCTGATGACATTTTTCACAGGTGTCACGGGCTGGGCGCAAGGCGTTGGCGCGGATCGGATATTCATAAAGTGAAAAGGTCATATAGTAAATTTCATGCAGTGCCTGTGATTTACGCATGAGTTGGTCAACAAATGAAGCACGTCCCACATGACATTCTTCACAGGTGACATTTGCGTGCGGCGAATTCGCGTGTGTCACGCCTTGGGGCGGCATGGTATGGCAGGCGGTTCCGCAGAATTCTGTGGAATTGGTGCGTTCCCATCCATAGTTTCCACCTGCAAAGATAATAATAAAAAGAATAGTCAGTGCCAAATACGGCAATATGTAAGTCCAGCGTGACGACCCGGGCTCCGGCACAAAAAACTTCCCAATTCGTTCCAACAGCTTTTTCATAGATACCTCCAGAGATAGCAGTATTAATAGTGCTTGGTTGTATATTCCTGCCAAAGCAATTTATTTTTCGTGCTCTATTTCAGATCAAATTTTATTGGGTCAATTTTTTTCGTGTTTAGCGTGTCACACTGGCTGAAACACGAGTGTGTAGATGTAGATTGGTTAGTATAATCCAAACTTGCCGTATTTTAGCGGCAAACAGCGGGCGTAAAATATGATTTTCTCAAGGTTGAAAAACCTTAGAGCAAATTCGGTGAAAAGAGCGAATAACGTGAAAAAATAAAAATTCGAGTTTTTCGCCTTGTTTGCGTAATTGGCGTTGAAGTTTTGCCGCAAAATACAAACAAGTCAATTTGTTTTGAGAAAGCTCTGGGACGTAAAAATTTTGAATTTATTTTCTAAACACAAAGTATGCAAAGGTCACGAAGAAAAAATGATATGCGCTCATGGTAAACAGGAAGTATCAGTGGAAGACCTTTGCGTACCCATTAAACAATTGAGTCGGCTTTGTATGTATAAGGAAGCGTGATACTTAATCCGTAAGAATTGAAATAGCAGGATGAATTTTATGCGCTATTGTCATAATTCGGATGACATTCAGTTGATTTGATAATGACAGGTTGCACTTTGCCTGTCGTGCAAATTGAAGTAACCTTAAACATGTGTAAGAAACCCTTAATACTCGGAGAATGTAATATGAGCAAAAAGCACCCTGAATTCAAGAATGGTCTTGTGTTTTTAGTGTCTGCAATTGTCATTGCACTATTTGCGTTTCTGGCTCTTAGCCCAAGCCAAAATGCCAAAGCAACAGCGCCCGGACAAGCTGCTGACACCTGTAAATCCTGTCACGAAGATCAATTTAAACTGTGGACCGTTAGCAAGCATGGCTCTGTGCCGATTGATTGCGAAAGCTGCCATGGACTGACAGGCGGCGAAGGATCTCACCCAGAGTTGCCCTATTCGGTGAAGAGCCAGGCATTGACTTGCGAAACTTGTCACGCAGATAAAGCCGCGGAATGGAAATCCAGCCGTCACGGAGAGATCAACCTTGGTTGTACTTCCTGCCACGAGCCACATTCACAACAGCAAAAAGTACTCGATGATAACCAATTGATCTGCGCCAACTGCCACAAAGGACAATTTGAGGCGTCGCATGATTCGACACATGCTGCGGCTGGCTTGACCTGCGAAAACTGTCATTTAGGCGAAGATAGCGGGCATAGTTTCAAAGCCACAATTGCTTCCTGCGAATCCTGCCATTCTGACATCCACGAAGCCAATCAGTTGATTGTTGCCGGGGTGGCGATAGAACCTGTCGCAACGGAACCCGCTGAGGCGGCGGCAGAAGCAACGGCGGAACCAGCGTCAGCCCCTGTCGCAGAGGAAAACGTCGAAGCGACTCCTGAAAAAGGCGGCATAAATCTCCCATCCTGGTTGTTATTGATTGCCGGTTTGTTAATTGGCGGCTTTGGCGCCTGGGTTATCTTCGGAAAAGATCCTGGTACCCCGACCCCGGAAAAATAACTTTAGAAATTGATGCTGGGCTGGCTTTGTGCCAGTCCCCTGGAGGTCTGAATGAACGAAAAAAATGAAACTCCTCTTGCAGAGGGAGAACAGAAGATTGCCCGCCGTGACCTGCTGAAAGTTGGCGGCGCGTTGCTGGGAGCCGCTGGACTGGCACAGTTTTTTAGCCTGAGTTCATTGGCTGTGCGTAATAAATCCGAAGGGCAAGAGGGGAGCGGTCCCAAATGGGGTATGTTGATAGACATTAACAAGTGCATCGGCTGTAATTACTGCACTTATGCCTGTCAGGCTGTCAACAATCTGGCTGACGACATGCTTTATAACGTGGTGACCACCGAAACTACGCAATCTGGCGAGGAGTTCTTTCTATCCCGCCCATGTATGCAGTGCGAGGAAGCCCCCTGTGTACACGTTTGCCCGGTGGGAGCGACCTACTATCGCCCTGATGGCATTGTGGCGATGGATTACACCCGCTGTATTGGCTGCCGATATTGTCAGGTGGCTTGCCCGTATGGCGCGCGCGTTTTCAACTGGCGCGACCCGATCGGGACCAGTCCCAAAGCCCCCACTTTTGGAACACAGGAAGTGGAAAACCGTCCGCGCGGCGTGGTGGAAAAATGCCACTTCTGCTCACATCGTATTGACTTTGGACTGGAAAATGGACTTGTGCCCGGCGTGGACCTTTTGGCAACCCCTGCCTGTGTCGTCGCCTGCCCAACTGGCGCGCGTGTCTTTGGCGACCTGACCGATGCCACCAGTCCCATTTCAACGGCACAAGTTGAAGCAAGTGTCACTCTGCGCCTGCGCGAAGAGCTAAGCACAGAACCGCGTGTATATTATGTCTCGCCTGTTGCTGAGTCGCAAGCGCCGTTTATTCAGAATGTGGGGAGGTAACCCATGCTTTCCGATATTCATTGCCCAACCATTCAGATTGGTAAACGCTCGATCATCGTCTTTCCCTATTGGATCAGCCTATTAATTGTTGGCATCCTCTTTGGGTTGGTCGGCGCTTTTACTGTCCTGCGCGACGGTTTGCAAGTAACCGGTTTATCTAATGCCATTCCCTGGGGTCTGTGGATTTCTGTAGACCTTTCTGCCATTGCCATGGGCGGGAGCGCCTTTGTCTTTGGTGTGGTTGTTTACATCTTGCGTATCAAACGTTTTGATGTGATCGGCAAATTGGCTGTTTTGTTGGGTTTTCTCGGTTACTCAACGGCAGGCATGGTGCTGCTATTTGATCTTGGTCAGCCGTTGCGTTTCTGGCATCCGATTGTTTTCTGGCAGCCTCACTCGCTCTTGTGGGAAGTGACCATGTGCGTGGTGCTGTATCTGAGCGTGCTAATCGCGGAAGTTCTGCCGATTGTGCTTGAACATCCCATCTTCCATATGCACCCGTGGCTCACCCGTTTCCCGATCCTCGGCGGACTGATGAAGTTCGCGCATAAAGTGGCGCATTGGTTCCACACAGCCGGTCCAATACTGGCTGTGGCTGGGCTTACGCTTTCCCTTTTACACCAAGCGTCCCTTGGAGCCACCTACTCGGTGCTGGCAGGGCGCGGTATTTGGTTCAATCAAAGCGCGCCGGTGCAATTTGTGTTTTCAGCCATGAGCGGCGGTATTTCTCTGCTTTTCCTTGCGAGTGTCTTTGTTTTCCGCGTCATGCGTCCCGGTCAGGTTAGCGATGGGGCTCTGCGGGATGTTGCCCGCATTGCAGGCGGCGTTACGTTGCTGCTCACCTACCTCCGCGTTTGGGATTGGGCTGTGACCAATTACTATAGCTTCAACAGGGTGATTGCCTTGCAAACCGAGGTGCTGGATACCATCTCACCTTACACACTCACGTTCTGGCTGGGACAGGCGATTCTGCCCATCATTGCAGGCTCTATCCTGTTGTCAGCCCAAAAGGTCAACTTCCGCTACCTGATGGCTGCGGCGGTTATTCCGATCATTGCGGCTGTCCTCACACGCTGGAACTACAACTTTGCCGGACTGGTTGCCTCGATCACCTACGATCCATTCACACCAGGCGTTATTCTCAATTCCTACACTCCAACCTGGGTCGAATTCTCCGTTGCCACTCTTGTCCTCTGCTACTGGCTATTGATGTTCAGCCTCGCGGCGCGTTACCTGCCATTCCAATCCATGAAAGAGCATCACTAAAAAAATAAATCAGAATTGACACATAAAAGCCCCGAAGGATGAAGACTACTCCTTTGGGGCTTTTATGTTGATTTAAAGGATAACTCACTCGTTCCGATACGCCTTGGGCTGGTTTTTCCAATAAACAGCTTAAGCTGCCGCCTCAGGTTTTTTGTGCCCATGCCAAGGGTCGTTCTTTACCGCCGAAGCATTGTTAACTTGGTAAGCGCAGACCTTGTGGACTCGCAGATCACATTCCTCAGGGTGATCTGCGAGTCTGAATCAAAAAAGATGACAAGCCTTGCGGCCTGCCATCTTTTTGTTTAACATGACCCTGTTATGGGTTACGGACGAGTGAACTTGGTCACATCGCCACCGAGGTCTTCAATGCTATCGTACATGACCTGGATGATGTACTTGCCGCCATGAACACCAGCGCCCGGATTCTTACGGACGAAGTTGAAGTTAAAGGCAGCCTTGAGCAAGCGAGGCGTCCAAGTGGAGTAAGCCGTGGTCTTGCCGTCTACTTCATCGGCTTTGTCGTCGCCATTGGCGTCAACGAACCAGTATGGGTAAACATCAGGATTGTAGGTAATGCCAGTACCGGCTGTGGTCTTGGCATACTTCTGAATTTCAACATAAAGGACATCGCGTAAGGAGCGGTACTCAGTGCGGATGCCTTCGGTTACGTCGCCGTTACCGTTGTAATCAGCGGTGGAGCTCATGCCGCGGATATCGTCAACTGCAACTTCACCATGACAAGCCACGCAGGTTTCTTCCTTGGGAGTGCCCGTGTGCACATCGTGACATCCAACGCAGCCGGCTTTGCCGTCTACTTCAGCGTGCGTGTTGGTGCCCACGTAGGTCTTGCCTTCGTATTCATAGAAGCCTTGCGCGTCGGTACCAAACCAGACAGCGGCAATGCCAAGATAATGGGCATTGATGAAGCTGAATTTGACATCTTTGTCGTTGGCATCTTTGATTGCAGCAACGACTGTATCGGGTGCGTCAGCAGCGCCGGGGAACAAGGCAATCTTATCATCCACGGTCACCTTGGAAGCGCGACCCTGATGACATTCGATGCACAGATTGGAAGCGGCGCCTTCGCCAAAGCTCACAACCTTGCCGGAGGGCATGGTCACATCTTTGCCAGCGATGAGAGCGGGGAAGTTCGCGCCATCATGGCAGGTCAAACACATTAAACCGTTGCCAGCAGGAACGCCTTCTTCAGGAATTGTCTCGCCAGCGAGGAGTATGGGCAGGCCCGTACCACTGTGACACTTGGCGCAGGCGGCTTCGACAACGTAGGAAGGGGTGCCGTCATCGTTCATATCCCAATGGCGGAAAGCTTCTGAAGAACCATCAAAGTGACCAGTGTCTTGACGAACAAGGGTGGTCGCATCGAACTTGGTGGTCAATTTTTCGCTGGCATTCACATCTTCGATGGAATCCACAAGCAATTCGATGATGTACTTGCCACCATGAGCAAAAGCGCCTGGATCCTTGATGGAAACCTGGTAGTTATAAGCAGCTTTCAACAAACGGGGAGTCCAATTTGGATAAGCCTTGCCGTCAGCGCCCATAAAGTAGGGGTAGGTGACTGCATCGTATTTGATTTCCGCGCCGTTAACTTCCAAGGCATAGGCTTGCATCGAGGCTAACAGAGTTTCCTGTAAACCTTGAATTTCGAAGGCAACGCCTTCGGTCACATCGCCATCACCATCATAGTCCTGGGCAGAGGAAGGTTCACGAACATTCTTGAGGTCGTCAACAGATACGACGCCGTCATGACATTCGGCGCAAGCTTCAACCTTAACTTCGAGGCTGTGCGAGTCGTGGCAACCGAGACAAGTGTCGAAGCCGCCAACATGCTGGTGCTTCATATCGTAGGACTTGCCTTCATATTCATAGCCCATTTTTACCTGAGAGCCGTAGAGCGTGCCGCCGGCAGCGAAGTAATGGACATTGCTAAAGCCAAGAGAGACATCCTTGCCAGCGTCATCCTTATAAGGAGCGGGCGCAACATCGGGGTCAAGGTTCTCGCCGAATTTTGCGAGTTTTGCATCGAGGCTTACTTTGGATTCACGTCCCTGGTGACAGGTCATACAACGAGCCTCTGGGCCGAGGTTCTCGATGACTGCACCGGAAGGGAATGTGACTGAGGTCAATGCATCAGCGGCATCATTGTGGCACATGGCGCAGGTAAAAGCCTGACCAGGGGCCGCAACAGCGGCGTCTACTTTGCCGTCAGTAACGAAATCTACAAAACCGGTTTCGCTGTGGCATTTCGCACAACTGGTCGGGATTTCAGCAGGAGTCTCTCCGTCCCAATGGACGAAGGCTTCTGCGGCGGCATCAGCATGACCAGAAGCAGCGAAAATGGGCTTGATCGCTTCGGCTGGGTCTACTGTGGGAACTGCTGTGGGAGCTACCGTAGCGGGAACTTCGGTAGGCACAACTGGGGCTGGGGTGGCGGTGGCGCAAGCGGCTAATACAACAGCCGTTACGATCAGCAGACCAACTAGTACAAGTAATTTTTTGAGTGTCATTTCTTACATTCTCCTTATTAAAGTTTTGAGCGACGTTTAATGTCCATTATTGTCTTTTTTTAGTTGCACCTCCTGGATAATTTACGACAATTTAGGTAAATTTATCTAAATATGCTAGGTATTATATTTTAGCGCAGATAAAGATTAAAGGAAAGTTAATTTGTGCGAATTATCGGGTGACATTTGTCACAAAATGAGAGTAGGATTAGAATTTATTTTCTGATTGGAATCTATTGCGTTTTAATCAAGGCGATATCAACCCGCTTGAGGCTGTGGGAGGGCTGGTACACCTGCTGATAGTTTTTACCCGGCCGGGGTTTGGCTGGGATCAAAGAAAAAGCCAAATGGATAGTAACAACTCAGGGTTTAGTCCCTAGGCGGAGCGTGGAAGTTTATCGCTGGAATAATATCGAAGTTCGTTTAGGGCGCATGAAATATAAAATCAAAATTGTCACATATTTTGACCACAAGCAAATAAAAACTCGGTTTTCAGCGATATTTTATTTAATAGAACGTGAATGATTGACAAGCACTTCAAACACTTGTACAATCTGAAATATAAGGGATGTTTGAACTGGAAATTTATAAAAATAATATGGAGCAAAACAATTGCAAGAAAAGATTGTTTGGATAATTGTTCTTGTCAAAATTAAAAACAAATCAATCCACTGTATGGCATTATGCTGAAAAGTATTTTCAGCGTTTGTGATTCTTGTTAGATTTTTGTCCAATACAACACAAAGGAGAAAAAGAAATATGAATAAGAATGTACAGTTGTTCCGTAAGTGGTGGGGTTTGTTATTGATAGGCGTTTTGCTCATTTCCAGCCTGTCAGGTTGTGGTTCTCAAGAGAAAGTACTCAAGATCGGGTACATCACTGAGCAGACCGGCGTAGACGCCTACGTTGGAGCAGCTTCAGTGCCTGCCATGCAGGATTATGTTGATGAAATCAATGCCAAAGGCGGAATTAGCGGCTACAAAATTGAACTGGTCGTCTATGATACCCGCTCGGAAGTCCCCGATGCCGTGACAGTTGCCAAACGTTTGGTGGATCAGGACAAGGCTGTTGCCATCATTGGTCCCTCCTGGTCGTCTGCTGGCATTCCTCTCGCCGATATTGCTGACGCCGCCAAAGTGCCGATGGTCGCCACAACGGCTTCCAACGTCAACGTCACTGTTTCGGAAGACGGCACCCTGCACCCCTACATGTTCCGCGTCTGCTTCATCGACCCATACCAGGGCTTCGCACAAGCTGATTTCGCCTACAATAAACTTGGCTTGCGCAAGGCTGCCTTCCTGACCGACATTGCTTCACCTTACACCGTCGGTCTGCACCAGTTCTTCAAAGATCACTTTATTGAACTCGGCGGCGAAATTGTCGCAGAAGAAGGCTACACCCAGGGTGACGCAGAATTCCGCGCCCAGCTTGCAAAGATCAAGGATGCCGGCGCCGATCTGCTCGTGGTTGATGCCTATACATTCAAGGATATTGGTCTGGCTGCTCAGCAGGCTGAAGCACTAGGATTGAAAGTCCAGATAATGGGTGGGGATGGCGTGTTCGTTCCCGAGCTGCTTGAAATGGCAGGACCGCAACTCGAAGGCGCAATCGTGACCACAGGTGTCACCACTGACTCTCCTGATTTTGCCGAATTCAACAAGGCGTTCGAAGCAAAACACGGTACACAGGCAAACATCTATACTTACTATGGTCTGGATGCCCTGATGGCAATTGAATACGCCATCGGCGAAGCCGCCAAGAAGGGTGATGTCACCCCCACCGCTGTTCGCGACGCGCTGGAGACCATGACCGACGTACAGTTATTCACCAGCAAAGTCACCATGGAACCCGACACGCACAATCCGCATAACAAACCATTGCTGATCATGACCATCAAAGACAGCCAGTGGGTATTGACTGAAACCTTCCAACCCAAGTAAAAGCTAGAGATTTTCACCAGGGGTGTTTGCAAACGCCGCAAACACCCCTTTTCATTTTGGAAAGGGAATCATCTTATGGAATTATTCATCCAACAACTGGTGAGCGGCATTTCAATTGGCGCAATCTACTCCCTGTTGGCGGTGGGCTATGCGCTGGTGTACAGCGTGTACAACTTCACCAACTGGGCATTTGACGGCTTTATGGCATTTGGCGCCTTCATGGCATTTACGGGGATCACCTCTCTCTTTATGCCGTTCTGGCTTGCCGCGCTCTTTTCAATTATTCTCACTGTTATTCTCTCGGTGGGTACCGAAAAGCTGGCGTACAGCCCCCTGCGCGCCCGCAAAGCGCCGCGCCTGTTCATGATGATCTCCGCCATGGGCGTGAATCTGGCAACCGTCAACATCATCAACTTGATCTACGGCGGCGTCTTTCGTAAATTTCCGATTGATACCCTCCAACCCATCTTCATTAAAGGAGTTTCCATCGGGCGCATGGACCTGATGGCGGGCGGCATTTCCTTTGGGGTTTTGGCGCTGCTGTGGGTCTTCCTCTATCGCACCAAATGGGGACTTGGAATTCGCGCCAGCAGCATCGACATTATGACCGCCTCCCTGATGGGCATCAACAACAACGCGGTAGCTATCGTCGTCTTTGCTGTTACCGGCGTGCTTTCTTCGGTGGCAGGAGTCTTTTACGGTATTAAGTACGCCGTCTTCCCGATGATGGGTATCGTCACTATCAAAGCCATGATCGCCAGTATCGTGGGCGGACTTGGCAGCCTGCCAGCCGCGATTTTAGGAAGTATGATTCTGGGTATCCTCGAAACCATGGTTTCGGGCTACATCTCTTCCACCTATCGCGACCTGTTCTCCTTCCTGTTCCTGATCATTATCCTGTTGTTTTTCCCCAATGGGTTAATGGGCAAGAGCAGCGGCGAAAAATTATAGAGAGGATGGCGAGACATGGGTTATATCAACACAATTATCATCCTCGGCGGCATCAACATTATTGCCGCATTGGGCGTGGCAATCCTGACCGGGTACACAGGCTTGTTCACCATCGGACACGCCGGTTTTATGGCGTTGGGCGGCTATATGAGCGCCATTTTCGTCAAGGAACTTGGCGTTCCCTTTCCCATTGCGCTTCTGTTGGGCGGAACCTTCGCCGGGCTGTGCAGTTTCATCATCGGATACCCCGCTTTTCGCAGTGAGTTGCGCGGCGACTATTTTGCGGTTGCCACGCTGGGATTTTCCGAAGCGACCCGCCTGCTGTTAAACAACACCAGGAGTATGGGCGAAAGCATTAATACCGCCGAAAGCGGCATTGCCATGTTGTTCAAACCCATTGGTCCCCTGCTGGTCAAACTTGGCGGCGTATTTGGTTACATGAGTCTTCCAAGTCCAACCAATGTATTCGTGGTGGTCGTTGCGGTCATTCTGGCACTGTTCTTTGCCCACATGTTCGTGACCTCGCAATATGGCAAGAATTGCATTGCCATCAGCCAGGACGAAGTGGCAGCGCAGATGATGGGTGTAAATCTGTTGAAGACCAAAATGATTGCCTTGTTCGTCAGCGCCTTTTATGCGGGCGTGGCGGGCGGACTGATGGCTTTCTATTTTGCCTATCTAACCCCGTCCTTCTTCACCATCACAAAATCGTCCGACCTGCTGGCGGCGGTGGTCTTCGGCGGCATCCAATCGCTGATTGGACCCGTCATCACAGGATTCATTCTGGTGGTTTTCCCCGAATTGTTGCGAAGTTTTGCTGAATGGCGTTTGATCATCTACGGCTTCCTGTTTGTGATCGTGATGATCTTCCGTCCGCAGGGCTTGCTGGGATACGTGGAAATGAATTTCTACTTTGTGCGCATCTGGTGGAATAAGATTTTCCGCCGCGGACAGACATCGCAGGAAGGGTAGCCGCCATGAGTTCAGAAATCCTCAACGTAAAAAATCTCACAGTTGATTTCGGCGGCGTGCGGGCTGTCAACAATGTCTCCATTCAGCTCGAGCCGGGTGAATTCGTCGGCTTGATCGGACCCAACGGCGCCGGCAAGACTACCATTTTCAACCTCATCACCAACGCCATTAAACCCACCGCAGGTGAGATTAACTTCAAGGGAAAAAACATCCTTGGGAAATCCCCCGACCGTATTTGTCAATTGGGAATCAGCCGCACATTCCAGAACATCCGCCTGTTTCCCCAAATGACCGCCTACGAGAACGTGGAACTGGGCTTTCACAGTGCGCCGCAATACTCGCTTGCCGAAGCCTTTATCCGCACGCCGCGCGCCCGCAGAATTGAAGTTGATACTCGCAAGAAAGCTATGGAACTGCTGGAGATGGTCAACTTGAAGGAACATTCCCACGCCCGCGCATCCAGCCTGCCCTACGGCTTGCAGCGTCGGCTGGAAATGGCACGCGCCATGGCGACCAATCCCGAACTTTTACTTTTGGACGAACCCGCCGCGGGCATGAACGACGACGAGTGCAACGACCTGATCAAACTCATCCGTGAGATTCACACCACCATGCACTACACAATGATCATGATCGAGCATCACATGAACGTGGTCATGGACTTGTGCCGCGACTCCCGCATCTATGTGCTAAACCTCGGCTCCATGCTAGCAGTGGGAACCCCCACCGAAATTCAGAGCAACCCCGACGTGATTCGCGCCTACCTGGGAGAACCAAAAAATGACTGAAAAAATGCCCATGCTGGATATTCAAGACCTGTCCGTTTACTACGGCGGCATTTGTGCTCTCAACCAGGTCAGCCTGCACGTGAACGAGGGCGAGATCGTTTCGGTCATTGGCGCAAATGGGGCGGGCAAGTCCACGCTGATGAAGACCATCGTGGCAGTCAAATCCTTCACATCGGGAAAGATCATGTTTCAGGGTCAGCCGCTCAAGAAGGAAGCACACGATGTCATCAAGGATGGCATCACCCTTTCACCTGAGGGGCGGCGGATTTTCTCCCCGCTTTCTGTGCGCGAAAATCTGATGGCTGGAGCCTACACCCGCAATGACCGCCACGAGATCGAAGCCACCATGGAGGAGGTCTTCACACTCTTCCCACGTCTCAAGGAGCGCATAAACCAGCGCGGCGGAACTCTCTCCGGCGGCGAACAGCAAATGCTTGCCGTGGGACGTGCGCTTATGTCCAAGCCCAAAATGCTGATGCTCGATGAGCCGTCGCTGGGACTTGCGCCCATCGTCATCAACCTGATGTTTGAAACCATCGTCCGCCTGAACAAAGAGATGGGACTCACCATCCTGCTGGTGGAACAGAACGCCTCGATTGCGCTCTCCGTTTGCCAGCGCGCCTACGTGCTGAAAACTGGTACCATCAACATGGAAGGCACAGGACAGGAACTGCTCCATGATAAACGCGTGATGGAAAGTTACCTAGGTATTGCGAAGTAGATTTTCAATCACACGAATCAAAAGTCCCGCAGGCACAAAATGCCTGCGGGACTTTTCTTTTCAAGTAGGTCACGTTTACAACGTGACAGTCACACTCCAAGCGTGACCTACTTTAGAAATTCATTTTTCTCCAACTCTTCCCACCTGTGATACGCCTGCGTCAACTCGTCCTGCATTTCCTTCAATTGATTGACCACCCGCGTGATCTCGGCGCTATCTTGTTGATAGAACGACGGCGCCGCCATCGCCGCTGCCAGCGCGTGAACATCGGTTTCGAGTTTTTCAATCCGCTGCGGAAGTTCAGCCAATTCCTTCTTTTGGGATTCAAGCGCGCGCTGTTCTTTGTAACTTAATTTTTTGGCTGTGGATTCAGAAACGGGCTGGGCTTCGCTGATAATTGCTTTGCGTGCTTTGGGTTCCGGCTTCGCTGATTCATTCTGCCGCAGCCAATCATCATAGCCGCCGACAGTCTCGGTGACCTGACCCGTGCCGTCCATCGCCAGGGTACTGGTCACGATGTTGTTCAAGAACGCACGGTCATGGCTGACTAATAGAAGCGTGCCATCATATTCGAGCAAAAGGTCTTCGAGGATTTCAAGTGTCTCAACATCCAAGTCATTTGTCGGCTCATCCATCACCAGTAGATTTGCGGGCTGGGCAAACAGACGCGCCAACAGCAGACGATTCCGCTCGCCGCCAGAAAGCGCGCTGATCGGCGCATTGACTCGGTCTTTCGAGAAAAGAAAATCTTCGAGATACACATTCAGGTTGCGCGACCTTCTATTAATAGTCACGTTGTCACTGCCCTGCCCCACGTTATCCAGCACCGATTTGCTGTCATCCAGTTGCGCGCGCAGTTGATCAAAATATGCAATCTCCAAATTCGTGCCGTATTCCACCGTGCCGCTTTGCGGAGTCAACTCACCCAACAGCAAACGCAACAGCGTGGTTTTGCCAGAGCCATTCGGACCAATAATGCCCACCTTGTCGCCGCGCTGAATTGTGGTCGTGAAATCACTGACAATGGATTTATCTCCAAACGCGTAATTGACATTCTCGGCTTCGATCACCAATTTGCCCGAGCGTTTTTCGGTTTGAACTTGCATGCGTACCTTGCCAGGTCGTTCACGCCGCACAGCCCGTTCTTCTCGCAGACGTTTGAGCGCGCGCACGCGTCCTTCGTTGCGCGTGCGTCGCGCTTCAATTCCTTTGCGAATCCAAACTTCTTCCTGCGCCAGCTTTTTATCGAAGAGTACATTTTGCTCCGCTTCGGCGGTGAGCATGGCTTCCTTGCGTTCGAGGAAGGTGGTGTAACTGCAATTCCAATCAAAGAGACGTCCGCGATCCAACTCAACGATGCGGGTGGTGAGTTTCTGCAGAAAGACACGATCATGCGTCACGAAAAGCAGCGTGCCGCCCCAGCGTTTGAGAAAGCCTTCGAGCCAATCTATCGAAGCGATGTCGAGGTGATTGGTCGGCTCATCGAGCAGCAAAAGCTCAGGGTCGCGTACCAAGCCTCGGGCGAGCATGACGCGGCGTTTCATCCCCGCCGAAAGGGTCTCGAAGCGCGCATCCGTATCCAACTGCATGCGCGAGATGACCTGCTCCACTTGAAGCTGTCCCTGCCAGTGATGCTCGTCGTGGATGTGCGGCACATCCAGCCCGCCCGCCACGATGTCGAAAACCTTGCCGACCACGCCCGCGGGAACTTCCTGCGGCAAATACGCGGTGCGCAAATTTTGCTGACGAGAAACACTTCCGTCCTGCGGATTAATATCGCCGTTGACCAGCTTGAGCAAAGTGGATTTGCCCATGCCGTTGCGCCCCAGCAAACCCAGCCATTCGCCCTGCTCGATCTGCAAGTTGATGCCGTCAAAAAGCCGCGGTCCGCCAAAGCCGAGGCTCACATTTTCCAAACTAATCAATGCCATGAATTCTTTTCCTTTGAGGGGGAAAATATACTACAAATTATGTCATTGCGAGCGGTCTTTGCGAAGCAATCTCCCCATCAACATGAGATTGCTTCGGGCAAAGAACAAGAACGCCCTCGCAATGACATGAAATGACATGGTAAGATAGCGCCATGATTGACATCTCAAACGCACGCTTCGCTTTTTTGGATATTGAAACCACGGGGCTTTCTCCCTGGTTCGGAGATCGGATTTGTCAAATAGCCGTTGTTTTGACGGAAGGAAAACGCATCAAAACCACCCTTGACCTGATCCTCAACCCCGAGCATGAGGTTTCGCCTGCGGCTTTTCACGTCAACAAACTCGACGAAGAAAAACTATCCGCTTCGCCGCGCTTTGCCGAAGTGACCGATCAGCTTGAGGCGGTGTTAAAAGATGCGATCATCGTCTGCCATAATGCGCAATTTGACCTGCAATTCCTCGACAATGAATATCGCAAATTGGGGCGCACGGCAGAGTATCCAAATTTGATCGACACCCTGCTCATGGCGCGTGACAATTTTGACATGGAATCCTACAGCCTGCAATATTTGGCAGATGCTTTCCACATCTCAAAGAACCTGCCAACCTCCCGCGCCCAGGCAGATGCGCTGACCGCGAAAAATCTTTTCTTTGCCATGATGGACACGCTCAAGCCTAACGGCAAACCGCTCGAAGATTACATCGGCATCTACAGCTCGCCCGCCTGGCCGCAGGAAGGCGCATACCTGCCCACCGAACTGAGCGAAGCCATCAACAGCGGCAAACGCCTGTTCATCAAATATATGGATAAAGGCGGCGAAATTTCAGAACGCTGGATCTCCCCCAAAGAAGTGCTGGGACTGGCAGATTACATCTACCTGAAAGCCTTCTGCCACACCCGCAACGCCGAACGCTCTTTTCGACTGGATCGAATCATTGAAGTGGCGGTGGAAGTACAAAAAGAATAATGTCGTTGCGATAGGACTGCTTGCAACGACATATTGAAAATGACTGTCACCTGCCTTTTTACCAAGCTGAATACTCTTTTTGATTGCCCTTTATTTTCTATGCCTCTTGTGCGCATTTCACCAGGTCGGATATTTGCAGGGCTTGAGATGCAATATTTTCAAATATGGCAAGAAAAAACCACTGCGCAAATTTGTCACTTTCCTTGCCGGCAATAATGGAAAAAGCGAGCAATACAATGCTAAAAAATAAATGCAGCGGCAAAAATAACATATAGAAATTAACGAGTTCAGCGACCGCCAGAACCATAAACCCAAAACTAATATTTCTAAGCATTACACTACTGGCATTTACCCGCTCAATATCAGAGGCGATGTCTAGATTTTGGCGCTTAAGGTATGCGAACAAAATATTCCAATCTGACGCCTCAAAATTCACATGAATTAATGGATGACTTTTTTTGAATTCTAAAAGTGCTAATTCGGCATAGCCTTTTGGCTTGAATAAGCGGTACCATAATCTGGCAATTGGCTCGAAAAGCAAACCAAGGATATAAGACAATCCAATAATAATTATGATCTGTGCAGTAGAGGGAGCAAGCGAAAAAAAGTCAATTTGTAGAACGCCAAAAATAGTTAAAGCATATAGCGTTGTAAGAAGAATAAACCCGCCAGGTATTGTATAAGCGAAAAAATCATAAACATTTGCTTTAATGCTCATAAATCCTCACTGTGGATGCAAAGGATCCGGACCAACTAAATGTTTGCCTTTGTATCTAATATACAACCTCCCAATCTTGGTTTCAAGTGCTGCTTTTGTAAAATAAAGGCGGGGTAAGCTGTGAAGCCTGCCCTGCCTTTTTTCTCGCGCAGACCTCCGAAGTCTTTAAGACTTCGGAGGTCTTGGTTTTATTCTACGCAGCGGGTTTTTCCTTGCGGACAAGGGATTTGCGCTCACTAAACCGTGTGCCGCTGACCCTCAATTCCCTAAATTATTCCATTTTTGGCTTCTTGTAAAAGGTTTACGCGCGTGCAATAATTTTATTGAAAGCCCCGTCACTCTGTGATTAAGGAAAGGAGGCGCGACCATGTCTGTGATAACCATTTCCAGAGAATTTGGCAGTGAGGGCGATGCCATTGCCCAGAAGGTTGCCCAAACCCTGGGCTACCATTTTGTAGATCAAAAATTTATCGGCGTCATACTCGGCCAATACGGATATGTGGAATTCGACAGGGAGTACAAATCCCTGCCCACGTTTTGGGAGAGGTTTGACGCACAGCGCGAAAAGCAGCGGGACGTGATGGTCACCATGCTTAATCGGGTGATTCAAGCGGTGGCTCATCATGGTAACGTTGTCATCCTCGGGCGCAGCGGATTTGAAGTCTTAAGCGGCTTTGCCGATGTCTTCCATGTGCGGATTCAAGCCCCCTTTTCTATCCGTGTTGGGCGTATCATGGATCAGCAGAATATCACATTCGACGAAGCGGATTTGCTCGTGAAGCAAAATGATAAAGTACGGCTGGCATTTGTCGAGGAGTTTTACCGGGTGCCGTGGGGCGCAGTCCAATCCTTTGATCTGGTTGTCAACACGGGCAAGGTTTTTCCCGATCTGGCAGCGACTTGGGTGATTGATGCAGCGAATATCTTTGTGAGCAACATGGAAATTGGTAAACCCACCACTACCTCGATCGAGGTGGATCGTATTTTGGCAGACGCCGTTTCCGATGCGCTTAAATGCAATCAGTCGCACAGATGAGTTGCTATATGAAATAAATTTTGAACCGCAGAGGCGCAGATTTTGCTAAATTTTAATTCTGCGTCCGTGTATCTTTGCGTTAAAAAATAAATCCCAATAATCATCGGTTGTCCAATTTCCAGAGTCTGCGCGAACTTGTGCTGCAACTTTGGTTGTATACTTGTAATCGGCATCCAAATTCGGTTTTTTCAGCGGTGATGATTGCAGGCTTTTAATTACCCTTTTGGGTTATTGAAAAAAAATGGAGTCCATGCAATAATTCCACGCTATTAACAGCAATAAGTTTTACACAATAAGGAGTTGTAACAATGTCCGTAATAACCGTTTCCAGAGATTATGGCAGTGATGGTCACATCATTGCCCAGCAGGTAGCCCAAACCCTGGGTTACCATTATGTAGACCTAAAATTTATCGGCAATATACTTTCTCAATATGGGTATGTGCAATTTGATAAGGAATATAAATCCCTGCCCACCTTTTGGGAAAGATTCGACTTGGAGCGCGGGAACCAGCGCGAAGTCATGGTAACCATGCTCAATCAGGTGATTCAGGCTTTAGCCCAGCATGGCGGTGTCGTGATCCTCGGGCGCAGCGGCTTTGAAGTCTTACGGGGCTTTGCCGATGTTTTTAATGTGCGAGTTCAGGCTCCCTTTTCTGTTCGCGTGGCACGCGTGATGGAACAGCAGAAACTCACTTTTGACGAAGCGGAACTGCTCGTGAAAAGCAAGGATAAAGTGCGGCTGGCTTTTGTAGAGGAATTTTACAAAGTGCCCTGGGGTTCGATCCAAGCCTTCGACCTGATCGTTAACACCGAAAAGATTTCCCCCGACCTGGCAACCAACTGGGTAATTGAAGGGGTGAAAGCCTTCATGACCGGACGGGAAACCGCCGAGCCCACCACTGCCTCCATAGTGGTTGATCGCGTCCTCGAAAATGCCGTTACCGAAGTGCTTGAATGTAAGAAGACACACAGATAATTATATAAGCCTGGATGCTCTTTTTCCCCCAATACCTATAAAGTCACGAATCAAAAAAACGGGACAAGCCCTAAAAAGCTTGTCCCGTTTACTTTTAACTTTTCTACCGTACATTGAGTAAATTCATGTCGTTGCGAGCCGCCGATCTTGCTCTTGGGCGGCGCGGCAATCCCCTTTTGAATTGAAATTTTTATAAAATAGGAGATTGCTTCGGCAAAAACCGCCTCGCAATGACATTTGTACGGTAGAAAACTTTTAACTGCTTTTCTTCATGATCTGCGCCAGCGCATTTTTGAATGCTTCATACGGTTGCGCGCCGACAATCGCGTAGCGGTCGTTGATGACATAAGTAGGCACGCCCGTCACGCCGATTTCCTGTGCATTCCGAACTTGATCTGCCACCTCGGCGGTGTATTTGCCGCCATCCACAACAGTTTGCATGTCAGCAGCGTCCAAGCCAACTTCCTCGGCGGCGGCGCGTAGGATAACCCATTGGCTGATGTCTAATCCCTCGCCGTAGACTTTGCGAAAGACCACGTGATGGAACTCAAGCGCCTTGCCGTGTTCGCGGGCATATTCGGTGGCTTCGTGTGCGATGCGTGTGTTGTAAATTCGGTCTGGAGAGTTGAAGCCCATGCCGTGCAGTTTTGCCATATTTTGCAGGCGTTCATCCGCTCCACTGGCTCGAGCCTTGATAATGTATTCGGGCAGATCCATGCCCTCGGGCGGAGTATCGGGGCGCAAATAATAAGGGCGCCACTCCACATCCACTTGATATTCAGCTTTCAGTTGGTCGACCACACCCTGGCCGACATAGCACCACGGTCATATGTAATCAGAGAAGATGGTTAGTTTGAAGTCCATTGTTTTTCCTTTGAGGTATGAATAGTAAACAGTGAACTAGACAGACAATGCGGGTGAATTCTTACAAAACAGCATTTGTACCTTAAATCAAAAATCGGAACACAAGGTTCCGATTTTGTCTGTATTTATTATTTCGCTGCGGGTACTGCGACTTTCTTTTTCTTTAAAACTACGCTTCCAGGAACGCTGGTTCTGCGGGCTTCCTGCTTTACCAGACGATTATGTTTTGCCATCCCTTTGGAGGGGCGCTTGGCTTTGACCTTAACTGCTGCTGTTGTATCCAATTGTATTGCTCCTTATTTTTATGATTTAATTTTATTGCTGGCTTCGTATTCTGCCCAGAGTACGCCAATTTTCTCTCTGGCTTCCTGACGGGTATACCCGTACTTGACTTGCAGCATGGTGACGAACTTATCAAACTTCACCTCTGCCTTATCCACTTTATTCAGGTCGTACTCAACCATCAGACTCCACTTGTCGGTAATCAGTGTGCGGATCACCGACCATTTGCCTTCGAATATCGTTTTATTCACGATGTTTCCCTTTCATATCTCTTAAATAATAATTGAACGCGCTTCTTCAAAGCAGCGTCTTTTCGATATTAGGATTCATAAAAGGTATCGTAGTGTTGCTTACAAACGATGATCCATATCCCCCGCGTATAGGCAATTTACCTTCTGACGACCAGATTTCATTGTACTACGGACTGCGGATAATGCTAGTGCAGACTCAATTTTGTTTTTTTGCTCAATTCTAAACAGTGGGAGGCACTATGGGCGCCAGGGTGGGAGTTTCTGTCGGGGTGGATGTATCGGTGCTGATAGGGTCATCAGTTGACGAAGGCGTCGGAGTTGGTGTATCAGTCGCAACCGGACTTCCCGTAGGGGTGGGCGTCAACGTTGAAGTGGATGTGGCTGTGGGTGTGGGTGTCGGCGTTTTGGTGGCAGTAGTTGAAACGACGATCTCAACATAGACCCATTCGCCAAAAATATGTCCATGTTCATCGGCTAGTGACCAGTATCCGGCGTAATCGCCTTTATGGTTCGGGGCTGTCAGGTACACAGATACGTCACCCCTTTTATTTACCTTGACGGTTTTTCCAATTTCTTCGTCCGAGCCGTCTAGGTCATCACCGTCCACAAAGACGATCAAGAGATCTGAGTCCCAAGTGCAATTGCCTGTGTTTTCAAACTTCCATGTTTTGGTGAATGATTTTCCGGGAGCCATAACCATCCCGTCTGGAATATTCATATCTTTAATATATTCCGAGTCGTAACAACCATAATTGGTTGAGTGATCCCAATAGGTATGGGAAGTGGAGGTGGGAGGTGGTGTGACTGTGAAAGATGGCGTGGGCGTCGGTGATGCGGTCGCCGTGGATGCGGCGAATGCGGTCTCTCTCGCGTTGATCGTTGCGACAACAGCAATTTGAATTTCGTCAACGATGGATTCTGCGGCGGGGGTGGGTGTGGCTTCTCCGCAGGCGCTCACCAGAAAAATTAATAACAAGCCAGTCACAACCAGATGATTGTGAGCTTGCAGGAAAGAACGAAGTTTGTGTGCAAAACCTTTTGTGCTCATGACGTGCCTTTACCCTAGAATACCACATCAGAGTATACAACTTGTTGAGAAGTTATGAGCGTTTTATGAAGACGGAGTTTTAGGGAATACAGATTTCAAAAAGCAAAAAATGGACGAGAGTTACTCCCGCCCATTTTGCGTTAATTATTTACCGAACCACATCATTTTCCCGACTGGTTACCTTTGCAGGTGCGATTGATATTGATAATTACTCCGCTTAATTTATGAGCCAAAACGGGTTTGAGGATTGATGAATAGATAATAGACCGCAACTGTGCCGCTGTAGATGAGCACGCCCACATACACAACCAGATTGAGCATGTATTCTGGCTGAACTGTTTTGAAAAGCAATAGGAATGGGGGAATAAGAACAAGGTCGTACGCCAGGAAGCTGAGCAGTTGTCCGAAGGCGTTTTTCCAGCGCGGATATAAAAGTCCGTACAAAAAGTAGAAGGCATCGCCAAGGAAGATACAGCCAAAGATGACGGATGAGTCGCGGTTCAATGCCCAGGGGAAGACGGGGATTTTGAAGATCAGTGCGCCGCTGGCGAGGATCAATGCGGCTAGGAAAATGCCAAAGGACGCTCTCACCAGCCCAGGGGTCGGAGAAGATGCGCTAAGAGGAATTCGCCGGCTCCATAGAAAAGCCGCGCCGCTTACAATCGCCATGAACAAAGATATGATTCCAAAGAGCATCATATTTTGGCGACCTTCCTGTGAGGCAAGTTGAAAAAAGTAAATGGAGGTGGAGACTGCGATGACAAGGATGTTCAGCGAGCCGGCGGGAAGTGCGCCGAATTCGCCTGTTCCGCCGATCCAGAGTGCGGCTACGCTGACGGCGGCTAGAATGGAGCCGATGAACAGGTGTGAAAGCGGCCCGTCTGGCCAGGGCCAAATGCTGATCGCTGCGGGGATTTGAAAGATAAAGCCGATGGCAAGTGCAAGAATGAACAGACCGCCCAACACTGTCAGATAACCAATAATTTTCATGTTTACCTACCTCTAAAGTTTAGTTTTAATAGATAACCCCCGTTTGTGAATTACGCTTCGCGCTTGTTTCTGCCTGGCGCAAGGCGGAAGTGGTCAGTATAGGATGGGTATAGGACGGGTATAGGACGATTACGAAGCACCCTGCTTTCTCCCGCTTGGGAGCCAACAGGGTGCTTCGTAAAATTGTATTTGGCGCGTAACTTCTATTTATTAGACCTCTTGCGAAAGTCTTAAAACTTTCACCACGGAGGCACTGAGTCACGGAGTTTTTAATGTTTTTTCTCAGTGCCTTTGTGACTCAGTGGTTCAAAAAAGACCGACTGTTGTTCATCATTTACTTATGCAAGAGGTCTATTTGTTGAATTCGTCCATGTTCCGCGTTCCATGACTTTTTTACTTCAACTCTCGCCGTAATTTCTCTGTAACCGTGCGCAGGGATTTGATGCGCGCAAAATATTTATCGTTGGCTTCGACCAGTGTCCAGGGAGAATCGGGGGTGCTGGTCTTCAAGAGCATTTCTTCCGCGGCGGTAATGTAATCCTCCCATTTGCCGCGATTGCGCCAATCTTCATCGGTGATCTTCCATGTTTTGTAATTGGTGCGCGTGCGTTCGCGGAAGCGGCGCAGTTGTTCCTGCTTGCTGATGTGCATCCAGAATTTAAAGACAATTGTGCCAAAGTCGGTGAGTTGACGCTCGAACTGGTTGATCTCGCTATAGGCGCGGCGCCAATCCGCTTCGGTGCAGAATCCTTCCAGGCGTTCGACCAATACGCGCCCGTACCATGAGCGATCAAAGATCGAGATTTGTCCCTGCTCGGGCAGGCGCCGCCAAAAACGATAGAGGTAATGCCGCTCTTTTTCTTCGCCGGATGGCGCTGAGATGGGCCAGACCACGTAGCCGCGCGGATCGATGCGTTCGGTCAGGCGCTTGATCGTGCCGCCCTTGCCCGAGGCATCCATGCCTTCAAAGACTATGACCACGGGTCGCTTTTGGGCATAGACTTGAAAAGCGAGTTCATGCAATTCAGCCTGTAATGCCTTGAGTTGATTATCGTATTCATCACGCTCAGTTGCCAACGTAAGATCAAGACGCTCAAGCATTGACGGCTCCTTTCATTTCCTTTGTTACGCGCGGACGTTTGGCTTTTGCTCCCGTGGATGCGGGTAACCCCAGGCGCGCTTCGAGCGCAGCGATGATCGTTTCGAAGACCTTGACGCGCATGTAATATCGATCGGTTCCTTCGACGATCGTCCAGGGGGCATGAGGCGAATCAGTCCGCGCGATCATATCTTCGACAAAGCCTGCATATTTTTCATAGCGTTTGTTTTGCAGCTCATCTTCCTCGCCCACCTGCCAGGCGGATAATTTATCCTTGCGCAATTTCTTGATGCGTTTTGTCTGATCCGCTTCGCCAATGTGCAGCCAGAATTTTAGGATGACCGTCCCATCTGCGGTCAGCATCTCTTCAAATTCGGCGATGTCTTGATACGCGGCGCGCAACTCATCCTTGTTGATCGTCTTGTTCAAGCGATCGATCAAGACCCTGCGATACCAGGATGTGTCGAACGCGACCACTTGCCCGCGGGCTGGGATCTTGAGCCAGAAGCGCCACATCCACGGATAGCGCAATTCAGCCGTGCGCGGCAGCGTGATCGGGACGACGCGGAATCCGCGCGGGTCGAGGCGCTCGGCGAGTAAGCTGATCAGCCGTCCCTTACCCGTGGCTGCCCAGCCCTCGAACACAATGATGACTGGAACTTTGGCGTCGAAGACTGCGTGTTCCAATTCATACATGCGTTGCTGTAACGGTCTTAATCGTTTTTTGTATTCCTCTTGCGGCAAAGCCAGATCGAGATTGACATATTCAAGCATGGCGAACTCCAGTTTGTCAGTTTGATAAGTGGATGGTTGCGCTTGTTATTTTACCCCTCTCCTGTCTACCCCAAGGGGGAGACGCCAAGACTCTTTCCAAACAAAACGTTCATATTATAGAAATAAAATGCCATCTCCCAATGGAGATGGCATGGTTTCATCATTCAATGAGATTGAGCGTCATGCCAACTGAACAGTCAACTTCTTCCCCAAAGCGGATGCGGCGCGTTCCAGTGTGATCAAAGTAATTGAAGCGTTTTCAGGGTCGAGCAGACGTTCCAGTGCGGCGCGGCTGGTTTTCATGCGGCTTGCCATTTCGGTTTTGGTCAGATTCTTTTTCTTCATTTCTTCCGCAATTTGATAGGCAATCATGCGCTTAATGGCGACGGCTTGTACCTGTTCGTAAAGATTTTCCTCTTTCAGGAAATCGTCAAAGTTACTTCCGATGTGTTTTTTGTTCATGGCTTAATCCTTTTCTATATTCTTCAAACGACAGTGTGTCACAATAGGTACGCCGCTAAGGATTGGATGGGAAAATGGGACAGAAACAAAATGCCCTCTCCCATTTGGGAGAGGGGAAAGTCGTCACTGCGAAAAAAGTCACAATTGGGGAGAGGGTGACTATTCATAAATAAATCCCCATGTCGGATTTGTTGGGGCTACCGAAGGCAGAAGTAGTCTTCTCCCTCCCATTTACTTTTCTTTGTTCTTTTTGCCATATATGAACGGTTTCGCTAAAAGATGCACTCGTTATTATTTATAAAATGCACTGCCTTCTTGGTTATAAGGCAGTACATCATTAGTCATTTTTCATCTAGATATTTGTTTAAAAATCCAACAACCCTTTTTTTGTATTCTTCTGGATATTGGTTATATGCTGTTGTATGTCGTCCACCATGCACCCAAAACTCTTTTGGCTCTTTTATTTTTTCCGAAAATCTTCTTATACTTTCCGATGGAACTCGCTCATCACTGTCGCCTCTAATTACCATTATTGGTGTAGGTGAAACCTTACCAATATAGTCTATAGGGGAAGAATGCCAAAACTTGCCAAGCGACCAAATAAGAGAACCAAAAGTAAATACCCCATCGCCGATAAGACGGGCAATAATACTACCAAATTTTTGAGCCAATATTTCAAATCCCACATCATAAGAGGAGGAAAAAATTCCTTCTATTGCTACGGCCTTAAATATCTGATTTACTGCAGCATAAACTATTGCACTTGCGCCAAGAGAAAAACCCACCGCTACAATTTTTTTCCTATTAAAATATTCGTAATTTTCTGCATATTTTATAGCCTCTAATAAATCTTTGGCTTCATCAGGGCCATAAGTTACCAGACCAGGATCACTAGCACCGTGAGATCTTTGATCATAAGTAAACACATGAAAGCCAGAGTCAACGAAAAACTTAATTTGAGATATATACCTAGACCTACTTCTTCTCCATCCGTGTAGAAGAAAAACTGTTTTATTTAATGGGTTGTTTGGACTTTTAATGAACCAACCTCTAAGGGTCACCCCATCAAACCCCTTAAACTCAACATCAGTATAATCGTACCCTTTTAATTGTTCTTTGCCGTTTGGAATTTTTTTTGGTAAAACATCGTTATACATTAGCTGACGGCCAACGACAAGAACTGTCAATAAGTAAACAATCAAAATTGAGATAAAAGCCCAAAGAACTAGATTCATATTTTCTCCTTAGTGTATAAAAGCCTTATTCTTTATATTACTTTATGCAACATACCCAGCCCATATTTATTCACTATTCGCTCAATAACTTCTTTGTAACGAGCGTGTAATTCTGGGCGAGTTGTTTGTATATCATCAGGAAATTCAAATTTCTCGAATCTTTTCATTTCTTTGTCGTGAATTAAAGCCCATTGATAATGCAAGATATTTAATCTTACAGGTTCTGCTAAAATATCTAATGTTGCCTTCATCATTCTTCTCATACATTCCTTTACAGTCTTGGAGTCCGCCAACTCCAAAAACAAGACGCCCGCCGCTTTCTCAACATTCATATCTATTGCAATAAAGACCTGTCCCCATAGATAATTACTTACATCTCGAAAATAAGCCTCTCTTGGAAAATTATTATTTGACCTTACTGCTTCCCAAACGCTTCTAAGATCCTCTTGATCTTTCAATATACCGTCAACCTCTTTCTGATAAAGCCCTCTACAGTTTGACAAAGACTTTACAACAGACTCGGTACTGTCTTCTTCCCAATACACCCGAAAGTCTTTGCTAGTTATTGAAAGTACAGCAAACTCAACAAACCCCTGATAGGCAATCTTCTCTAAAGATTCAATCATTACATTGACCGCATACGAATCCGTAAAAGCCGAATAATTCATGAATTTTTTTATAAAATTTGAACCTGCAATATTACCTGACTTTCTTTGCAACAAAGCCTCTAGATAAAGCAAAGAAAATAAAGTTGCTTTCCATATATATATCGGACTAGATAAATACGAACTTGATGAGACAGATTTTTTTTCTGCACCGAAATCAATTTCCTCATTTTGTACATCACCCCACATGGATATTAAATGATCAAAGACATCATTCTCAACGCCGTCTGGAATATCTTTTTCATGTAATACTCGAGCAATTAGTCCAACGGTAAAAGCTCGTAAAACTGTCATTTTATGTACGATTTCCAGTTGATCAGAGAGAAGAATGTCTCCAAAGAACGCTAAGTGTTGATCGAAGTTGAAGTATGTCTGGTGGGTAATTAAACTTCCTGCAAAATACGAAACTAAAAATTTCTTCCAAGTTAACAGCGTAATTAATTCATTTTTATAATTTAACAAACTTTCCTGAGCAGTTAATTCTCCAATATCAAATAATGCTCTTATTGAGGGCGAATCCTGGAGTATGTCGCTTATGTCTTGTTCCAGGCTGATTATCCTAGCCCATGAAATTGCAAGCGCCTCCACCACAACATCAGTTGCACGAGATAAAAGCCCTAATTGTCCTTGACTTGATAACAGCCTTGAACCTGGTACTTTATAAAGCAAGTCTTTGTAGAAATCAAGAAGCGGATAAACGGATTTTCTATCATCAATAACATGGACAAACATGTAGCCAGTCATTGACGCAAGAACATGAAAGACTTTTACGCTTTTTTGCGGATGAATGATATTTATCATTGAACGCAGTTCTTCAAATATTTGATACGCTTTTTCCATATCCCTTGTCTTGCGATAACGATTCCATCTTTCATACAAGAAAAGAGTGGATATCTGACTTAATTGTTCATCATTAGATAACGACAATAAAACCAACCTTTTTTCTAGCCCAACTTGGTAGGCTGCTTGTGCAGCAAGAATTTTTGCTTCAAGCGATTTGTCTTCACTAATTCTAACGACAATGGATTCTGCTAGCTTATAATAACCACTATCGCATATTGTTTGAATTACATCAATCAAGTATTGACGGCTATCAGGTCTGTTAACTTTCGCTAATTCAATCAAAATGCTTGCATCTATTTGGTTATGTAATATTGAAAAACTAAGTGCCAACTCAAGTGCTCCTCTGAGCTGAATGAATGACTTGGTTCTTGCAAGATCAAGATTTTCTAATATTTTCTCTAATGTAACTTCGCCAATAACAAATTCTGCTAATAAGTATTCAAAAACCCTCTCATATGTAACGTAGATTTTTTGGACTGTACGAATGATACTTTTCTCATCTTTCTGACTTAATAATCCATCATCTACTAAATTTAAAAAAGGCGTATCGCAATTAGGAATTATATATTGACCGATTTTGCTATCCTGCTTCAATATTCCAAGTTCAAGTTCTTTTTTTGCTTTTTCATACATTATTTCGATAATTCTCTGGAGAATTCCAAATTCTGTACTTTCATAGCCTTGCTCACCAAGGCAACCAAGAATATATTCTGAAAAGACATCTCTTAATGCCAATGCCTTTGGAATCTCCTGTTGGTTTCCGCCATACACTTCAGCAGCCATTTTTAGAAACAAGGGATTAGCAATAAAATACTTAACTTGTTCTGACAGTTCCGTGTAATTAGTTCTCAGATTGTACGCATCTTTATAGTTATTATAGAATAGCTCTGTTTCTTCTTTTGTGAACGAATCAACTTCCACATAACTATCAGGACCAGCCACATGATACACACGATCTATAGGGACATTAAAAAAGCGTTTAATCGTATTCCAAAGCGGAATTCTGCAAGTTAATAATACTTTTATCCGAGGATCTTCAATTTTATTAACAAACTCCGCTAACTTCGAGACTAACGCTTCTCGCTTTGTATGCTCATTAATTGAATCAAAAACTATTAAAAAAGATCGGTTGTTTTTTACAGAAAGAATGCCACCTAAATACTCCAAAACCCCGCCATCATAATTTAACATTTTCCCTAAATAGGTGTCTATACTCTCGTTTTCGATTTTCAACTGAGTAGAGTCTTGCAATAAAACATGAAGGTTATCAGGGGGGACATCTGCCAAGTTGCAAACAAAAACGCTTTTCCCAAACCCAGCTTTTCCAGTTAAAACCATAACTGTTTTACTACTTGTTAAAAACTCATTAAAATATTCAGCTAAAATTGGCCTTTCAAAATAGCAAGCAGGCGAGTATTTTTCGGAGTATCGGCTACTTAACACATCATGAGTAATCGTATTTATTCTGTTAGTCAACGCATCAACCCGCGTCGCTATTTCTGAATTGTTAGCGTTTTCTTTTTTTATTAGCCCTACATTCTTTTCCAATTGTATTAAATCAAACTTCAAAGACACAAGATTTGATCGTATTTCAGCTATTTTAGGAAAATCTGCAGAGTTGTCTTGAGATAGCAACTGTCTTAAACGACGTTCGTTGTTGACAATTTCTTTTCTGATATCTTCTGTTGAAGTCATACTAATACCTCTCGGTTGTTTCATGGCAAAGTGAAGTTTTCTGGCCAAATAGTCTTGTTGTCAAATTTGATATTATCTAATATCGCATCGCTTAAATCAGCATCGCTTAAATCAGCCCCACAAATAATAGATCCTCTTAAACATGCTCCAGAAAGATCGGCTCCTGTCAACTTAGCATCTTCTAAGTTCGCTTCTGTAAGATTAGCAAATCGCAGTTTTGCGTTCTTCAACTTGGCATCTGCTAAAAAAGCACGTGATAAAACTGCGCCTGTTAAATCGACATCACAAAGAGAAGATGACTCTAATGAGCACTCAGTCAAATCTGCACCTAATAAAATTGCGCCATGAAGCGTACCATCTGTAAGCCACCCTCCTTTACCTTTGCCATTTGCTCTTAATTCGCGAATTGCCCTTTGAGCAAACATATTATTTGTGCTACCAAAATCTCTAATTAATTGTTTCTTAAGATCTACTTCGTCGCGACGCATATTCAAGTAGTCAATAACCAACACAGTTATCCCAATACCTAAAAAACCCTCCCCGAAATTTGCGTAAAAATCAGAAATAATATAATCCAGCACTAGACCGTGCTGAGATATATACCCGCTAACTAAGATTAAAATTCCTAACAAGCCAATAAACGCAGCGGCTTTAAAACTATTCATAATAATCCTCGAATACAGAAATTATATACATTCTAACAAAACAATCACTGTTTAAGATAGATTGGACGACCCGCCACACCCTCGGGTCGTCCCTATCACTTATCCCTTACAACTTCGCAAACCTCGACACCACCTTCGCACTTGTCGCGGGACGATCCATCACGCCGCCTTGGTGTATCAAAATCGGCGTGCCTAGTGCGGCGTACGCCTTATCCAAATAGGCTTGACCTGTGATGAATCTCTGTCCATCAATGGCGCAGGAGGTGACGAAGCCAATGCGCTCGCCGTTGGCATTGTCCACGGGGTCGCCGTTGTGTGCCATGCGGACGCGCTGATCGTCGAAGGTGAAACGGATGACCGCACCCTTGCGTTCTTTTTCGCGTGCCACGTAAGCGTCACGACCAATGAACCACGGCTTGTACGGTTTGACGTAGGAGCCAAATCCGCCTTCTGCTACGCCGAGGTCGCGCATTGGGGGTTGAGTAGCCCCGTGCTCTTCGGGGCGTATCGAAACCCCAGAGCCGAGTCCCATTTCGTGACCGTACAACGGCAAGCCTGCTTCGGTGCGGAGCGAGTCACGCGCGCCCAAGCCGATGGGCTTGACGCCGAACGGTTCGCCCGCTTTCATGACCGCGTTCCAGAAATCCACGGCGCGTTCGGGGTGGACGAATAATTCAAACGCCATCTTCTCGCCGGTGTAGCCGGTGCGCGAGACGATCAGGTCAAAGCCGCCAACTACGGCATCGCATAACTCGGTGCGCTTCAACTTCATGATGCGCGCGCGCGCGGCATCATCCACGCCCATGGCGAGCAGGATGTCGCGGCTCTTCGGTCCTTGCAGGGCAATATCCACCCGCATGGCAGAACCAGCTTTCGGGTCGCGCAGGTTGCGGATATCCGCCTGATAGCCGAATGTCCGCGCCCACGGTCGCCCGCTGTCGATCATCACTTTCCCGTCGCGCACACTTTCGAGCCATGTGCGGTCTTTGTCATCGTTCGAGGCGTTGACGACCACCAGATAATTATCCCAGCCGCGGCGATAGATGAGCGTGTCGTCGATCACGTCGGCGTCGGGGGTGAGGAAGTGCGAATACAACGACTCGCCGGGTTGCAGCCCGCCGCAGTCGTTGCCGCAGACCGTATCGAGGAACGAAGCCGCATCCGCGCCGCGCACATCGTATACGCCCATGTGGCTCACATCGAACAAGCCCGCCGCGTTGCGCGTGGCAAGATGCTCCTCAAAAATTCCCGTGTATTGCACCGGCATTTCCCAACCTGCGAAGGGAACCATTCTGCCGCCCAAATCTCGGTGGGTTTGATTCAAGGCGGTCTTTTTCAACTCACCTTCGGATTCTGCCCAGACAAAAGGCGGCAGCGCTTCGCCCTTCGCCTTGGGGCTGACTCCAATGAACCAGGGTTTGACTCCGCCTTTGAGCGGGGGAACGGTTGCCGTGAGTTTGGCTTTGACTTCACTCACCACAAACGCGCCCGGCATTCGCTTCGCGCTGAAATCTTTCTTGCCGTCCAAGTTAAAGGATGTGTAGCCATCTGAAAGATCGCGCAGCCACGTAGCCACCGCGGATGCATTCTTGACAGGGACTGCCAGTTGATAGGTGGTGTTATCCACGTTCTTCAACGTCCCGCTGATAACGCCCTTCGGCATGGAGATCGATGTGATCTGGGTCTTGCCCTTCTTCAAGACAGAGAGATCGGAAGACACCGCGTAATCAAGCAGTTGTCTTACACGCTGTCCGCTCAGCTCATACACGCCCGATGTGGCTTTGTCGTCAATGTAATAGAAGTGCGGGTATCCGCTCTTCTTATATTTGAAATCAATGCCCGCAGATTGCGCCAGTTTGCGAACCTTCAACTTGGCGGCGTTCAATGTTGCAAAATCAAGTTTGGCGCGGCGTTGTTTGCCTTTCTTCACGGTGTCCACTGAATGCGGCGCACAGGCTTCGAGCACATCGGCCATCACGTCAACGAGTTGACGCGTGGTCTTCTCGTTGAATCCGCGCTGAGTGAGCCACGGCGTACCCAAGCGGATGCCCGATGGGTCGGCTGAGTTTTTGTCGCCGGGGATCGTGTTGCGATTGACCACCACGCCGACAATATCCAAAATACGCGCGGCTTGATCGCCGCTGAGTTTCGTGCCGTCTTCGCCGACCACCGACGTCACATCTACATTGACCATGTGACAATTGGTGCCGCCGAACGGCACGCGGAATCCGCGCTTGGTGAATTGGTCAGCCATTGCCGCGGCATTCTTGATGGTTTGCGCCTGCAACTGCTTGAACTGTTTGGTCTGCGCCAGTTTGAAAGCCAGCGCCAGTCCCGCAAATACTTGAACGTGCGGTCCGCCTTGCTCACCGGGGAAGACGGCTTTGTCGATCTTCTTGGCAATCGCCGCATCGGTGGTCATCAAGACTGCGCCGCGTGGACCGTCGAGCGACTTGTGAGTGGTAGACATGATGACGTGCGCGATACCCATTGGCGAAGGAACAACGCCCGCCGCAACCAGCCCGCCGATGTGGGAAATATCCGCGAGGAAATATGCGCCGACCTCGTCTGCGATCTCACGGAATTTCTTCCAATCGGGAACCCATGAATACGATGAATAGCCCGCGATCAACAGCTTGGGCTTGTTCTCCAAAGCCAGCGCGCGGATGGCTTCGTAGTCAAGTTTTTCGTTTTGGTCAACTGTGTAATGCACTGCCTTGAACCACTTGCCTGAGCGATTAACCGACGAGCCGTGTGAAAGATGTCCGCCGTGGAGCAAGTTGAGTCCCATCACGGTGTCGCCGAGAGTCAGCAAGGCTTGATAGACCGCGTTGTTGGCGGGTCCGCCGGAGAGCGCCTGCACGTTGACGAAGATTTGGTCAGCAGTGAAACCGTTGGCGGCGAAGGCTTCGGCGGCGCGTCGGCGGGCGAGCGCTTCGACTGTGTCGGAATATTCCACGCCTTTGTAATAGCGCGGGTCGCCGTTGCGGCGATAATGAGCAAGTCGCGCCGGGTGGTCGAGAATTTCTTCTTCGGTCATCCAACGCGACTCTTCATCGGGGTAGCCTTCGGCGTAAATATTTTGGAAAGCGGAAGCCAGCGTCTCGCGCACAGCCATCGGCGCAGTGGATTCGCTGGGGATGAGAATCAGCTTGCGGGCTTGCCGCTCCGCTTCCAGTTGAGTCAGCTCGAAAACGTCAGGGTCAAGTTTGGCTAAGTCGCCACGAAATAGAAAATCGGACATTGTGAATCTCCTTGTGAGAGTTGAATTTTGGGATTGTCAGACAGTTGAATTGTAGACCCGCGAGGGGTGAGGGTCAAGTGAGAAATGGCATGTCCCTATTGTATTCAGTCTATGTTTTTGCTATTATGGGGTTGTGGAAATTATTGGTAAGCCACTTTTTTGAATGACAATTTAGCCATGATGTTTGATCGTTGCACAGGTATTTGGCGGCAATGATCTGATGACCTAACTTGGACGCTCATGGGTTATCAGGGAGCTAATAGCGAAACCGGCCTTTCTGGCCGGTTATTTGTTTTAAGTCCAATGTATGTTCCGGGAGGGAACAATGAATACTCATAAGATTTTCAATCTGATATTAATATTTGTTTTTGCTTTTTCACTTTTTGGAATGCCTGAGCCTGTATTGGCGCAAGAATATTATTCTAACATCGAAGTTACTACGAGCAGACCAGAGATTATTGCACGTGGATGGTCTTCGGATTCTGAAATCATGCTTTCGATTGATGATGTTTCAAATGGTCCGGGGGATGACTACACAGAAACAACCCGGATGGGAC
>CAMCQT010000044.1 GCA_945877125.1 Candidatus Brevifilum fermentans
AAAGAGTGAAAGCACAAACAACCACAACGCACCGTTGGCGGAACGGCGCATCCAGGCATATACCGCAACCACCACGGAAATAAATGCGGCACCAATAAGAGGCAAAATATAAGGGGAATACTCAAAACTCATGGGCTAATCCTAAAAAATTGAATGCTGAATTATATAGCAGGCAGGAGATTAAATAATTACAAAGACATGAGCACAAATATCTCATGCCTCAAAGCAGATCTGTCTAACTTAATCAGGATTTCAAATCCGAGATGTTTGTAACGGTGCGGAACTGATACCGTTCCAAAAGCGCCTCAATGATTCTGGCGTTCTCAGGTGAAATGTCGATGAATTCAAAGCCGATATTAAAATACTGCGGGCTGTCATCCTGCCGGCACCATGCTGTGCGCGCAGAAATGGTAACACGCTCAGCATGAACTTCGACCAGCCTTTCAGGAAACTCAATCCCAAGCGTGAGATGCCTGCCAACCTCGACCGGCTTTTCGCCAATCACCATCACACCTTGCGGGGTTAAATCACCGACATAGCCGAGCAAAGTTTTATGGAGCAATTCATACACAGGCGTAAACGCCATCAACTTCTTGCGCGATTCTTTTCTCTGAATAGCCATGGGACATCCTTTCTATATTAAGAGAACTTCCACAATTTCACCCGCGCTCAGACCAGTTGCATCGGGATGAATTCGCAGCAAACCATCAGCGGCGGCGAGGGTGAATATTAAATTTGATTTTCCGAAGATGGGAACGGCGGAAAGTCCCTCTCCCCTAGCCCCTCTCCCAGAAGCGGGAGAGGGGGATAGTTTGACGGGCCACCAATCGTCTCTGCCAGCTTGCGATGGAAGGTTAACGTTCAATACCGCCTGCACAGTGGCTTTTGGTTTTGGCAATGCACCCAGCAATTTTTCGATAACCGGCACAACAAATAAATATCCGTTGACCAATGCGCTGACGGGGTTGCCGGGCAAACCGATGACAGCTTTGCCATTGCACACGCCCAAAATAGTCGGCTTGCCCGGGCGGGTGTTGATGCCATGAACCAGCACGCCAGGTTCGCCCAACGTGCGGATGACGTCGGCGGTCATATCTCGGGTCGATGCGGATGAACCGGCGGTGATGATGAGCATGTCACATTCGGATAGCGCCTGCGCCGCCGCGTCTTTCAACACCTGAAACTGGTCGCTAAAAATCCCATAGCGGATGGCTGCGCCTCCGCTTTTTTCGACGAGCGCGCCGAGTGTGTACGAGTTAATATCGCGCACTTGTCCCGGGCGCGGCGTTTGGCTTGGGTCAATCACCTCGTCACCAGTGGAGATCAACCCGACGCGCGGTTTCTTCGCGACCTGAATGGAGGTAAGTCCCAGCGCCATTAATCCGCCAATTTCTGCGGGGCGGAGTTGCGTGCCTTTGGGTAAAACCAATTGTCCCTGTGCCACGTCTTCGCCAATGCGGATGACGTTCTCGCCATCGGCAACGGATTTGAAGATTTCGATTTCGCGTGAAAGACCTCCGAGGTCTCCGTAGACCTCGGAGGTCTGTTGGGTATATTCCACCATCACCGCCGCATCGGCGCCGTTGGGCAGCATTCCGCCGGTGTGGATTAAGGCACATTGACCCGCGCCCAATTCAAAAGATGGCGTGTCGCCCATTGGCACTTCGCCGATCAAGGTTAGGTAGGCGGGGAGCGAGTCACTTGCGCCGAAGGTGTCTCTGGCACGCACAGCGTATCCGTCTACAGTGGTACGGGGGAAATCAGGCAGCGGGTGCGGAGCGAATGTGTCGGCGGCGGTGATTCGACTCAAAGCGTAGACAATACCGATAGATTCAGAATCAATTATCAGCGTGGGAAGATGCGAGAATAATTCATCGCGGGCTTGGTCGGGCGGGAGGAGAGTCAAAAATTCAGGCATGAGTTTAGGGTCAAAAGTCGAAGGTCAAAGGTCTAGCGAAGCCAGAAGGTGAGGGTGAGGAAGTAGGTCGTCAGCCCAAAAACAGCGAGGGCGGTGGCGGTGAGCAAGGTCCAGTTGGGTCTTGCGCCGAGTGAAATGTTACGGACGAGGATGACTTGAAGAAGCGCGAAGGGCAGCGTGAGGAAGGCGGGCCAGAGAATGGAAAAACCAAGCGAGGGCGCGATGGCAAAAATGACATAGGCAAAGACGATCAGGCTGTGATGCAAAGGCACGGCGCGTTCCCAGGTGAGGCGGCGCAAAAGTGTGCCACGCTCATATTTTTGGTCGGTTGGAAAAGTTGTAAAGTTGATGACCAAAAAATAGGCAAGAGCAAGCGCGGTCAGCGGAATGATAATGACGGCAAGCAGTCGATGATTTTCTTTGGCTTGCAAAAGAAAGCCGATGGACGGAATGATATAGGCGATATGCGCGGCGAGAGTCAGTTCGCCAAATCCGCGGTCAAGCAGGCGGATGGGCGGGAGGGCGTAGGCAAGGACAAGGATGAAGGATGAAAGATAAAGGATGACAGAGGGCAGAACAAGAATTTGATCGATGTAAAGAAGATAGATGATGAAGGCTGTGGATGAAAGCGCGGCAATGGAAATATAAAGCGCGTTGTTGCGGAGGGTTTCTTTTTGTTGCGGGGTTTCGCCTTCAACCAGCGACTCATTGTGCGGACGAAAAACTTCGGCAAGCAGGGACATGCTCAATTGCGCGAGGAGGACACCTGCAAGCCCAAGCGAAAATGGCAGAGGTTGAAAGGGTTTGCCAAGATAGGCCGGGATGCTCGCGCCGAGGGTGTAAGTCAACGCGGCGAGGAGGAGATGCAGGGGACGGGTGAGTTTGAGCATGGGTAAAAATTAAGGATGAAGGATGAATTATGAAGGATGAAAAAAAATCGGGTAGTTATTACCAATCAGTATCGTAAAAAGTAAAAGCCGAAAAAAATTACTCTCCCGCTATCTTCAAAACTTCGTCAACCACCATTTGAGAAATGGAAAAGCCAATTTTTTGCAAACCTTCAATTTCATGTTTCAAGTTTGGGATAAGACCGATCTGTTTGGCTTTGAGTAAAATGCCGATGGTTCCAATTTTTGGAATATCAAGTTGCGATAATTTGCGCCGCCCCTTCTTTTCGTCCATCAAAACCCAATCTGCTTCCATTTCCCCTGCCAGCACAATTGTTTCAACTTCTCCTAAATCCATTTCGTCAAGCAGGATATTTACTGCAAGACGATCTTGAACATGTGCTACATGAATCCAATCTGCGGTGTCAACATCCTGTTTTGCGCTTCCTTCCGCATGTCCGTGTATGACCGTTTCATCGTAAACCGCCTGCGGAATGTAAACTTCGCCAAACAGCTTCTGCAAAATATTCAGCCTGCCAATGGAAGCAAGTCCGATCAATGGAGTTGTATCTGAGACAACGATCATTTTTTACGTTTTGGAGCAAGTTTCTTAACTGCTTCCAGCTCTTCGTTCAGTTCAGTTTCGGTGAAGTTTATAAAAGCAATTCCGCGGGTTTGAAGCAGTTTAATAAATTCCAAGCGCGATATACCAAGTAATTTGCCCGCTTTGCCCGATGAAATTTTCCCTTCAGAGAAAAGCGAAAAAACCAGCCACTCTGAAATACGACGCTGAATTTCCTCCTGGGTTAAACCCAAATTCAGCAGACTATTTGGAACACGGACATTAAGAGTAGTTTCCAGCATGGGTATCTCCTTACTTCATTAACTATTTTAGCACACTGGTTTGTGCAGGCAATTATCTCGTTTTTGAAAGATATTCTTCCAATCTTTCCACGGCTTGTGGAAGATTTTTCCTTCCAAGTCCCAATCTAAAATGATTTCTTGAATCATCATACATCGTGCCGGGGAGAAGTAAAACGCCAGCCTTTCTGACAAGGTCATCGCAAAATTCTTCGATGTCGCCCTTCAGCAGTTTTGGGAATCCCATTGAACCAGCCTGTGGACGTGTCCAAGTGAAAAGTGAGGAGTGAGAAGTAAAAAGTTTATCGACAATGGCAACGTTGCTTTGGATGATGCCAAGGTTGCGGTCAATCAGTTGCTGACGATTCCGCATGGCAACTTCCGCAAGAAATTCACTCGGCGCGGAGTTGCAGATGGTGGTGTAGTCTTTGAGCGCCGCCATGTTCTCGTAGACTTTTTTATTCTTCGTGGCGATCCAGCCGATTCGCAAACCGGCAAGTCCATAGGTTTTTGAGGTGACGCCCAGCGAAACGGCATGTTCGCCATAATCACAGGCGGCGGGCAGACGAGTGGACGGGTCAAACTCTGATTCGCGATAGACTTCGTCGGAGAAAAGCAGTAGTTTTTCCTGCTGCACAAATTTGTTTAATTTGTCAAAATCCGCGCGAGACATGAGGTAGCCGGTGGGGTTGTGCGGCGTGTTGATGATGACCGCCTTCGTGGTCGGGCGCATGAGGTGACGGAGTTCGTCCAGATCGAGCACCCAGCCGTTTTCTTCCCGCGCAATCCACGGGCTGACCTGACAGCCGATCCCTTTTGCAACCTGACTCAACGACTGATAATGCGGCGTATGCACAATGACATGGTCATTTTCCTTCAACATGGCGTGCATAAAAAGATAGATCGCCTCGCCCGCGCCGGTGTGGACAAGGATATTTTCTGGCTGCATAGTCGTGTAAAGATTGCAGACCTCTTTACGCAAAACAGGACTGCCCTGCGATTCGGTGTAGCCCAGCCAGGTGTTTTGGAATTTCTCAGCGGCGCCAGATTCAAAAGCAAGCAAGTCTGCAATAGACATGGCTTCACAGTCCGAAGAACACAGCAGGAATTCAGTGTTGAATTCGTATTTGGCAAAGTATCGTTCGAGTTTGAAGGGAGGAAGGGTCATGGGGGGAAAGGGGAAAGGATGAATTATGAAGGATGAAGGATGAAAACGTGTGGCTTGGTGCGTGTTTCGTATTTACTTTTTACTTCTTACTTTTTACTTCTCAATTTACTACTTTTCAACTTATTACTTCAATGCTTTCTTCAAATCACGGTAATGGATTTGGTTATGCAAATATAGCATCTTTATCATTTCGCGCAGGGTGGTTATTTCAAGGAATGGATGACGACCTATGATCTCAAGGTCGGTTTCTTTCAAACCTAAAACCCATGCAACTGTCTCTGCGCGAGTGGATTTATATTTCTCGAGCAACTCGGTCACCGATAAATCTTTGGTCTTCGCCTGTTGAGACTCGTTGTAACGGTCAATCGAAAAATCGTTTGCGGCGCCGCTGCCACCTTGATGAATTTGCTCGAACAGTTTCACCAATCCGCGCTCAGAGGTGACGAAGTGCGAAAGCACATTGCGGATGGTCCAGGTTGTGCCTTCGGTGTAAACCTCCGCCTGCCACTGGTCATCTGTCAGAGCAGAAAAAATACCTACAAATTTTTCGCCTTCGGTTTTTAGTTTTTCGGTAAGTTCAAAGATTTCGGACATACTAGTACTCCTTGATAAAGTTGGCTTATAAATTCATGTTGCGTATTTCGTATTTACTTCTTACCTTTTACTTTTTACTTCTTTTACGGCTCTGAATAAATCGCATAATTAATAGACTTCTTTCCCGTTGTCGGCCAGTGATATTTTTTCATCGTCGAAATCTGTTCGATCAAATGTTTGCTGTCAGCAAAATCTGTCCGCACGTAATAATAATGCGTGTCATACGGGCTGTCACCAAAAACCGCCGCTAGCACATACCCATTCGCCTCGGCGTATTCCTTCATCGTAATCGTCATGCTGAACCATCTTTGCGCCAGATTGGCTTCGGTCAACTTGGGCGGGACCAGCGGCGAATAATAATCATGGAACATGATAATCTGCGGCTTGTATCGGTCAAGATATTCCGCGGTCAAACTTCCGTTGTGCGCGATGAACTGGTCGTTCAGCCCCCACGTATCAATCGCATCCCAGCCCGAATAATATGGAAGCAAGCCCGCCTCGGTGGTCGCGATCACATAGCCCTTGCCGCGATACTCCGCCAGCAGTTTGCCCATGTCGTAGCGCCCATCACTTTCATACGGGCGCGCGCAAGTCTGTTGATAGGATGTGAGAAAACAATTTTGGTACCACGAATAATAGATGAGACCCGCAGACAAACCCATCAACGCGATGAAGTACACGCCTCTTTCTCTAGCTGACAGTTGATTCGGCTTCGAGAAGCTTAATCCACGCACCAGCGGAGTCCACGACATGAGCGCGATTGGCAAAAGTGCGTACTGAAAGCGCGCGCCATAATTCATCTCATCTGAAATCAAAATGAACGCCGCCGCAAATCCGAGAATCGGAATGAGATAGGCAATCGTCTGCCTGGTGGTTTCGCGTGAACGAAAGCCAAGGATGAAGGCAACAGCCATCGGCAGACACAAGCGCAATAAATTCAACAGCGAATTATTGTACGAATCCCAATGTAAGCCGCTATCGCCTTTTTTATAGAACGGATTAGGTAATGGATAGCCGAAGTAATTCCAACGCCACAGAAAATATGCGCCGCCCAACAAAAGAAAGACCGCGCCAAAAGTGACGATGATTGGAACAATTCCCCTCACCCTAACCCTCTCCCAGAGGGAGAGGGGACTATTATTATCATCAGTCATTCGCATGACGATGATGGCGAGCAACATCAATGAAGCAAGGATGACTCCCTCAGGGCGAATCAGCCCTGTGACGAGTCCACTGAGGGCGAAGGCGAGAATCAACCCAAAGCGTGGATTCTCTTTTTGAATCAGAATCAGCCCCAAAGTCCAGGTGGATGCGGCGGCGAGGGCGAAGAACGGCGTCCCAAAGTAGGCCGAGACGTAGGAGAGTCCAGTCCCAACGGCTAGATATAATCCGCTTAAAAGAGAAAAGGGAATGTTCGCATGGTTGACGCGGCGATTTGTCCAGTAGACGATTAGCACGGTGAGTAAATGCGAGGCAAAGCCAATGCCGCGAACCGCCTGCCCAACGGTCAAACCAAGTTTAATTAAAGCGGCAGATGCGACCATGAAGAGAAAATCTGTTGCGCCATCTACCGGGTGCTCACCGACATTCCAAACAATGCCGTGACCCTCTGCAAGATGCTGGGCGTAACGCATGAGCATGGCGGCATCTTCAAACGGCGGGATGCTGAAATCAATGTAGCGTGTTGCGTAAAAGATAACAGCCGCAACGAGTGCAAGGGAGATGAGGAGGTCAGGGAGAAGCTTTTTGAGAGAAGTCATTGGTTATCAGTAATCAGTGGTCAGTGTTTCATCATCTTTATAATAAAGAATAGCCGCCATCCACAACGATGGTCTGCCCAGTAATATACTCGTTGTGGATGAGAAATTGCAGAGTGTACGTAATTTCGTCAAGAGTAGCGGCGCGTTTGAGTGGGAGTTTTTCGATAAGTTTATTCCATTGGTCTTTTGTGACCACATCTGATGGAAGCACAAGCCCCGGCGCAATGGCGTTGACTCGAATGCTCGGCGCGAGCGCGCGGGCAAGCAATTTGGTGAGTGATTCCAAGCCCGCCTTGCTGACCGAATACGAAGGATAACGGCTCCACGCTTTTTGTGCGCCAACGTCGGTGATGTTGACGATCAGCCCGCCAGCGGTCATGCGTTTGGCGGCTTGCTGTGCGAGCAGAAACGGCGCGCGCAAGTTGAGGTCAAGCGCAGAATCCCAATCCTTTAATTCAAGTTCGCGCGGATTACCGACGGGCATGATGGCGGCGGAGTTGACGAGCAATTTAAGGATGAAGGATGAAGGATGAAGGATGAAATCTAGTTCAGAAAATAATTTTTGAATTTGGTCGGGGTCTGTCAAATCAGCTTTGACAAGATGAACTTTCACGCCGAGAGATTCGAGTTCGATTTTTGTTTTTTGCGCCTGTTCTTCGGCGGAGTGATATTGCAAGAGCAGGTCATAGCCCATGTGCGCAAGAGTCAACGCGAAGGCTTTACCAAGTCTGTGTGCGCTGCCGGTGACCAGAGCAAGGGGTTTGTTCATAGGTAAGATTGTAAACGAAAACTGTTGACTGCAACCAATAATTATTAATATCTTGAAGTAAAATTCCAGTGGCGAATCAGTAGAACTCTTGCATAAGTTCGGATTTCATTCCGACCTATCCCCCTTCCCTTATAGGGAAGGGGGTGGCGCCGTAGGCGACGGGGGTTAGGTTCTTAAGACTTTTGCAAGAGGTCTAGTAAATAAATTGGAGAGTATTATGTTTAAGCAAACACAAACTCAAAATCAGGAAGCACAGAACCCATACGCCCGAATGCCCAAAGTCCACCAGATGATAGGCATTGAAGATTTATTTGCCGAAGCAAGAAGAAAAGCCTCAGAGCAGGATTTTAATGGGGGGCGTCACGTTGTCATCGTAACCCCAGAGCGGAAATTTTTGGTAATTCCGTGCCCACCCCCAGGCTCAATGTCACAAGAAAAAGTAACCGAAATGGCGCAGTCCTTTAAACAGGGCAAAGGGGCAAATGTCGCCGTCATTGCCTACAATGAGTTTCAGGAAAAAGAAACCGCAAGTATGCGTGAACTTGCCGAAAAAATTCCTTTCTTTGGATTTCTCCTCGGGTTCGCTTATGTCGGGCAAAATGTGTGGATGTTCGAAGGACATCCTTCTGCCCTGGCGGCTGGGTGCCGCGATGCAGATGTGCTGGTCGTTGACAGCGGAATGATTCCCCATCTACAAAAGGATTGGGTCTCGGTTGCAACCAAAGTTATGAGAATTCCCGAAATCCATATTCATGACCGAAAAACATATTCCCTGCGCAGAATGTCGATTCAACCGGATGCAGCAGACCTGCCCCGAAGTACAAAAAAAACAAAAATCCTTGGTCTGGATATTTGGCAAATTGCAGTCCTTGGAATTATGTTCTTAATCATCATTTGCGTCATTGTTTTTGCCGCCATGATGATGCTCAACAGCGGCATTCGATAAAGATGGCGATTAAACAAAAAAAGAACTCGGAGGTCTGATAGACCTCCGAGTTCTTTTTTTGTTCGTCAATTATCCCTTGAAGAAATTGGTGATAAAGAACCAGATATTCGCAGGGCGCTCCGCGAGGCGGCGCATGAAGTATGGATACCAATGTGTGCCAAAGGGAACATACACGCGCACAGGATAGCCTTCTTTTACAAGTTGTTCCTGCAAGTCGCGCCGAATTCCATAAAGCATTTGGAATTCCAGCCCGTCCTTGGGAAGCCCTACTTTTTCAGCGTATTGTTTTGCGAAGGCAATCCGTTTTTCATCATGTGAGCCAATGGCTGGGATGGCAGGGAAACGCCCGTCTTTTGATAATTTGGTTTGGTGAGCAAGTGAGGCATCGATCAAAATTTTGGTTAGCAGGTCGTAGTTTGCATCCACATCCGCTTTGCTGGGGAAGGCTTTGTCAGCCGGTTCCTGATATGCACCTTTCACCAGACGGATGGTTGTCTTATCCTGAACCAGTCGACGCGTGTCTGCTTCGGCGCGGTAGAGATAAGACTGCACAGCCATACCCACATTGGTATAACCTTTTTCGCGCATGAGGTAATATATATTTATTGTTTTGTCTGTGAAGGGAGTGTCTTCAATATCCACGCGGACGAAGGTGTTGTTCTGCTTTGCCCGGGCGAGGATTCTCTCCAGGTTTTGAGCACACAGCTTTTCGTCGAGGCTGAGACCGATCTGCGTCAACTTGATGGAGACGTTGCCACGGGTAGTGGAATCTGCACCGAGGGCGTCGAGTGTCGCAAAAATATCATCGGTTGCCTGCTGCGATTCTTCGGGGGTATTTGTGTGTTCGCCGAGGTGGTCAAGCGTAACGTTAATCCCCTTTGCATTTAATTCCCTGACAACCCGTATGGCATCAGTCAGTTTCGTGCCCGCTATAAAACGGGATGCGGTGCGCCAGGCGAAACTCCAATTGGTCACCAGATTTTGCGCCCAGGCAGCTTTGGATAAGTAGATTAGAAAAGAGCGGAGCATTTTCCATCCTTAAATTCTAAAGAGATAAAAAACTTTTCAGGCTGAAAGAAATTCTGCAAAATGCTGAAGAATACCCGTCAGCAAGCAAGTACATTCTAGCACACACTCTATTTAGGCGTGTTATACTTTTTGCCTGACTTTTGTCATTACTTTGGAGTCCACATGAGAAATCGCAACACCAACATTATCCTTCGGGCGGTATCCATCCTTTTCCTGACTGCCGCGCTCGTACTCAGTATCGTTTCCTTAATCAGCTACAGCCGCCAGCGCAACAACTACCCTGCCAGCATGAACATTGCCGGCGTACCTGTCAGCGGTTTGACTCCCGCCGAAGCATCGCAAAGATTGCTCGAAGTTTATACCTCTCCCATTGAAATACAATACAACAATGCAGTCATTCATATTGATCCAGCCGTAATTGGATTTCAACCTGATGTTGAAACCATGCTTGCCGCCGCCGACCTAACCCGCACGGGAACTTCCTTCTGGGGCGGATTTTGGGACTACCTCTGGAATCGCACTCCGCCCGAAACGACCATTCCATTAAGCGCCAAAATTTCAGATGAACGCCTGCGCGCATACCTTCAAAATGAGATTGCCTCACGCTACGATCTCCCGCCTGCGCCTGCGGTGCCCGTCCCAGGCAGTACCTCATTCCTGGCCGGGGAACCCGGACAGACCCTGGATATTGACCGCGCCGTCCTGCTCATCAGCGATGCGCTCCGCTCGCCGACAAACCGCTCGGTTGCGCTGACCTTCACCCGCAGTACCGCCGCAAGACCCACAATTGACACACTCTCGATCTTACTTAAACAAATTGTGACTGTCTCCGATTTCGACGGCTTGATCGGACTTTACATGGCAGACTTGCAAACAGGGCAGGAAATCCATTTTGCAATTAATAACAAACAGGAAATCAGCGTAGACCCAGATATTGCCTTCAGCGCGTCCAGCACCATCAAAGTAGCCATCGTTGCATCCTACCTGATCAACTATGGAAGCAATCTGGATGCCGCAACAACCGATATCATCTCGCGTGTGCTGGGCAAATCAGATAACTTTGCAACAGACCTGGTATTGGAAAAAATTAACGCCGCCATCGGCCCGTTGATCGTCACCCAGGATATGAAAGCGATCGGCTTGAACAACACTTTCCTAAACGGATTCTTCGCGCTCGGCTCGCCTCCGCTTTCACCCCGCCCAGTCACGCCCGGCAACTCGCGCACAGACATCTCCAGCGACCCAGACCCCTATTCTCAAACGACCCCGTCTGAAATGGGCGCACTCCTCGCAGACCTTTATCAATGCTCCAAGAATAGCGGCGGCGCACTCATTGCGGCATTTCCAGATAAAGTCAGCCCGGCTACCTGTCAATTGCTGATCGACTTCATGGCACAGGATAAACTCGGCTCGCTGATTCAGGGCGGCGTGCCAGATGGCACACTCGTGCCGCATAAACACGGGTACGTCCCCGCATCTGACGGTATTGTCCGCGACACAAGTGACGCGGGCATCGTGTACACCCCCGGCGGAAACTTCGTCCTCTCCATTTATACCTATCACCCCGTCACCAACATTTGGGACATCACCAATCCGCTCATTGGCAATTTGACAAAAGCCATCTATAACTATTTCAATGTTTCTGTAGAATAAAAATAGTTGTCATTGCGAGGCGATGTTCTTTCGCCGAAGCAATCTCACACACTGCGCGGAGATTGCTTCGGGCAGGAACAAGAACGCCCTCGCAATGACAATGACGGAATGAAAACGGGTCTTTTTTTCGCACTTCGTATATAATCAACTTATGAGCGCCTCGCTGGGACTTCACCGACTGCAACAAGTAGATCGTCAAATTGACCATGCCCGTTCGCAATTGGACAACATCCGCCAAACACTTGAGAACGATGCCGAATTACAAGAATCGCTCAAACAACTGAAAACCGTCCAATCTGATCATCACCGCGCCCACCACGATCTAAAAAATACAGAAGCTGAAGCGGAAGCCCTGAAAATAAAAATAGAACAAGCCGAATCCAGTTTATATGGCGGCAAAGTACAAAGTCCAAAAGAATTACAGGACTTGCAAAAAGACATCGCTTCACTCAAAAAGCATCTTTCCACACTGGAAGAACGCGAACTTGAAGCCATGATCCAAGCTGAAGAGGCCGACAACACCCTGCAAAACGCAAAAACAAAACTGGAATTAATCCAGGCGCGCCTTGGAAGCGAACACAAAAAATTGATCGAAGATCAATCTGCGTGGGGAGTCAAACTCGAACAGCTTGCTGAAGAACGCGAGGCGACCCTTGCTCCCATTGATAGCGCCCTGCTTTACATCTACGAGAATCTCCGCCAACACAAAAAAGGAGTGGCAATCGCTGAAGTCAGCGACAACTCGTGCGGTTCATGCGGAGCCAGCATTACAATAGCCCTGCAACAAAACGCGCGTTCGCAAAAACAACTGGCGCACTGCCCGTCTTGCGGAAGAATTTTGTACGCAAACTAAACACGCCCATGTTCAGATTCGCAATTGACCCATCCTCCTTCTTCGTTGGTTTTATCGCCGCCTCTATTTTCTGGTGGCTGGTTGCGCGGGCACGCCCCATGTGGGATGAAATGCTCGCCGGTATAAAAGAACAGCGCGAGGTTTCACAGGCGCGGAAAACAAATTCCCTCGAAGAAAATCATCGCCGCATCACATTACGCCGCGCACAAGGAATGCACCTCGCCGCGCCGCTCTTCGCACTGGACGAGATCATTCAGGAACCTTTGCTGATCGCACCCCCGCAAGTCGTTGAGCCGGGCATCCCGCTGAAATTTGAAGACGTTATTTCACAAACACTCCCCTACCTGCCCGCCTGGCCAGAGATCGCCGCCGCGTACCACGCCCAAACCTTAACACTTCCACAGGCATTATCTGGCAACACCAACATCGTTATCATCGGGCAACCCGGCATCGGCAAAACCGTCGCCCTTGCGCACCTCGCAACTCTCGCCGCGAATCGAAGCGAAAAACTGGAAGCCCTCAAAGACACAATCCCATTTTTCTTTCATGTCGCAAATCTAAAACTTCCCATCGCAGACCCCAAAGATGCGCTCGCCCCGCTCATCGAAGCCGCATCTGAACACGCGCCCATCTTCGACCTCGGACGCCTTCCGGGTTTTATCCAAACCACATTCAAGAACGGAGAAGCCCTCCTGCTCATTGACGGCTTTGACGAGATCGCACCGGAAAACCAGCAAGGGGTCACAGACTATTTCAAGATCATCATGCAGAATTATCCCAAGACGCGCATCGTTACCACCGGCGCGCCGGAATATTTAGGCGGACTGATCGCGCTTGGTTTTACGCCGCTGACCTTAATGACCTGGTCTGCGCGGGAAAATGAAAAATTCATCGAACGCTGGGGCGAGTTGTGGTCTCAAACCGTTGCGATGGAAGCCTGGGCACAGACTGGACCTGAACAAGTAGACCCGATCTTACTTAACGTTTGGCTGAGTGCCGACAATGCAAATTTATCTCCCTTTGAGTTGACTCTCAAAGCCTGGGGCGCCTACGCCGGCGACAGCCTAGGCCCGCACGTATTGGAAGCCATCGCAACACACATCCGCCGCATTGCCCCAGCCAATACTCCGCTTGCCGCATTGGAAACATTGGCAATGCAGGTAATCGTCAACGTACAGCCTGTTTTTGATCCACGCATAGCGCGCGCATGGGTCAAATCTTTTGAAGTTGTCGAAGAAAAAGTGGAAGGCGAAACAACCGAACAGCCCGCAGAAGAAACGCCAAAAGAAACAAAAGCCCAAAAGGGAAAGAAATCTGAAAAAGTTGTCGCCACTCCCACCTCAGGCTTGCTCGGCAAGATGGCATCCAGCGGATTATTGATCGCTTATCCGAATAACAAAATGCGTTTTGCACATCCCGTTTTTGCCGGGTATTTGGCAGGCCGCGCGTTGGTGAATTTCAACGCAGAAGAAACCATCTTGAACCAACCAGATTGGTCAGGAAAATATGCTGCGTTGCGCTACTTTGCCGCTCACGGAGATGCCACCAAACTCGTACAATCTTTGTTGGAGTTTTCGCGCCTGCCAATGCATCGTCCGCTCTTTGCGGCGGCACATTGGCTGCGTGATGCACCCAGAAACGCGCCCTGGCGTGGAAAACTATTTGGAGCATTGGCCGCCATCCTGCAAACGGAAGGCATCCCGCTCAGCCTGCGCGGACAAGCTATGGCCGCCTTTGTGGTCAGCAATGATCCAAGTGTGATGGCTCTCTTCCGCCAATTTTCAACAACCCTGGCATTTGAGCTTGTTCAACTGTCTGTGCTGGGCTCCGGCGCCATGCGCGATCCCAAAGCCGTTCAAATATTGGAAAGCGCCTTGGATGCTCCCAGTCAGTCTGTTCGGCGCGCGGCGTGCATGGCGTTGGTAGCCATTGGCACAAACGAGGCGCTTGAAACCGTGGCGCACACGCTGCTCAACGGTGATGAAAATATCCGCCGGGCGGCGGCAGAAGCGCTGGCAAATGACCCGGCTGAAGGTCATGCCATGCTGCGTGACGGCATCACCATCAACGACATTCTTCTGCGCCGCGCAGTCGCTTACGGATTGGGTCGCGTCAACGAACCCTGGGCAGTGGAAACCTTGAAGAAAATACAGATCGAAGACGACCAATGGGTTGTCCGCAACGCCGCGACCGAAGTACTGGATTCAAAGACCAGCGCCGGCTCACGCGCCCCCCACAAATTGAAAGCCCCATCAGAATCGCCGTGGCTGATAGAGTTTGCCGGCAAGCAAGGTGTTGGCATATCCCCCGGAGTGCCTGCCACTGATATTCTTCTGCTTGCGCTCAAAAGCGATGACTCAGATACACGTCTTGCCGCCCTGCCTTATCTGAAATTCACGCCGAATGAAGGCGTAATTAAACAGCTTTATGAAGCCATGTACAAAGATGACCCGGAACTGCGCGAAGGCGCATATAATATTCTCTGGGAACTTGGCACATCTGGCATAAAGCTCCCCCATCCCAATCAATATGGATACGGTTAACTATGCTCATAACAAACGCAAACATCATCACCTGGGAATCTGAAAATCGGATTCTCGAAAACTACGCGATCTATATCGAAAGTGATCGCATCAAAGAGATCGGCACCACCAAATCTCTGACCGCGAAATATCCAAAAGCGAAAACGATGGATGCGCGCGGCCAATACGTTATGCCGGGAAATATTTGCGCGCACACTCATTTTTATAGTGCATTTGCGCGCGGCATGGCAATTCCGGGGCCGGCGCCAAAAGATTTCCCTGAGATTCTGCAAAAGTTGTGGTGGCCGCTTGACCGTTCGCTCGATGCGGAAGCAGTCCGCTTCTCGGCGCTCTCCTGCCTGGTGGATGCGATCAAGCACGGCACCACCACCCTGATCGATCATCACGCTTCGCCAAACTCAATTGACGGCTCGCTCGACCTGATTGCCGATGCCGTGGACAAAAGCGGATTGCGCGGCGTGCTGTGCTACGAAGTGACAGACCGCGATGGCAGCGATAAAGCCAACGCGGGGATTAACGAAAACGTGCGCTTCCTAAAACGATTAGCCGCCGACCCGCATCCGCGGCTAGCCGGGACTTTTGGACTGCACGCCAGTCTGACGCTTTCGGGCATCACCTTGGAAGCTTGTCGCGCCGCAGTCCCCGAAGGGACAGGTTTTCATGTCCACACGGCTGAGCATGAATCAGATGAATATGACAGCCTGAGCAAAAGCGGAATGCGCGTGATTGACCGTCTGCAAAAACATGAAATCCTCGGACCCAAGACAATCACCGCGCACGGCATCCATTTTGATGCGCGTGAAATAGAAATCCTCAAAGAGACCGGCACATGGCTCTCGCACCAGCCGCGCTCCAATATGAATAACGGCGTGGGCGTCACTCCTGTTGAATCCATGATGCGCATGGGAGTTAAAGTCTGTTTGGGAAATGATGGTTTCTCCAACGCCATGTGGGAAGAGTGGAAGACCGTTTATCTTTTGCACAAATCCCATCACCGCGACCCGCGCCGCATGGGTGGATACGACGTGACGCAAATGGCGATCTACAACAACGCCGCGCTTGCCAATCAATTCTTCCCCGCCGCCCCCATTGGACAGATCGTCCCCGGCGCATTCGCCGACTTGATTTTCGTCGATTACCATCCCTACACGCCCATGACCGCTGGCAATCTGCCCTGGCACATCATCTTCGGCTTTCAGCAAAGCATGGTCACGACCACCATTGCGGCAGGCAAAGTCTTGATGAAAGACCGCGAACTGCTGACCCTCAACGAAGCAGAAATCGCCGCTCGCGCCCGGGAAATCGCCCCGCGCATTTGGAAACGCTACGAAGAAGAAGTGGCGAAGGCGATGGGGTAAGGTTTATAAAGTATCTGAGGTAGTCGAAGTTCCTGAGGTTTTAAAACCTTATAAACATTAGGAACTTCAGACACCACAAAAACATCAAAAACACACACATTTCTGGAGATTAAATGACCGACTCGAATCTTTTATTAACCGTCGCTGTACTTGGCGGAACTGGCAAAGAAGGCAAGGGACTTGCATTTCGTTGGGCACGCGCGGGCTACCGTGTGTTGATCGGTTCGCGCAGTGTTGAAAAAGCTGTCGCGGCTGCAAGTGAGATTAAGGAAATGCTCGGGGACGCAGGCTCTGTCGAAGGGCTGACCAATCTCGAAGCGGCGCGCGAAGCGAATATCGCCGTGTTGACCGTTCCGTATGCCGCGCATCGCGACACATTGGAATCAATCAAAGAGGAACTCAAAGGCAAAATCCTTGTGGATGTGACGGTTCCGCTCGTGCCGCCTAAAGTCTCCACGGTTCAAATGCCTGCCGCTGGTTCTGCCGCTCAGGAAGCCAAACAGATCGTCGGTGAGGATGTGCAGGTTTGCGCCGCGTTCCAAAATATTGGGTATGACCATCTGCTCGATAACTCGGACGTGGAATGTGACGTGCTCGTCACAGGCACAAGCAAGGAAGCCCGCGCCGAAACGATCCGATTGGTTGAAGCCGCAGGTCTACGCGGCTGGGATGCCGGCCCCATTGAAAACTCTGTCGTTGTCGAAGGTATGACAAGCATCTTGATCGGCATCAATAAAAAATATGGATCGACCCATGCTGGCATCAAGATCACTGGCGTTTCACGTTAAACGTATCATGCTCAACGTTTAACGTATGCCTCTTTCACTCACCCCACTTAAAAACATCCCCCTTATCCGCCAAGATGACAACTTGGCGGATATTCTACTTAAATCCTTGCAGGAAACAAACGTCGAATTGCACAATGACGACATTCTTGTCATCGCGCAAAAGATCGTCAGCAAAGCCGAAGGACGCATGGTCAATATTGCCACCATCACCCCTTCTGCCCGCGCGCGGGAACTTGCAGAAGAATCAAAAAAAGACGCGCGTGTTGTGGAACTCATGCTTCAGGAAAGCAACGAAGTTTTACGCATACGCGTGGGAACGATCATCGTTGAACACAAACTCGGCTTCGTCTGCGCCAACGCCGGCATAGACCATTCAAACGTCAGCGGCGGCGGAAACGAAAAAGAAGAATATGTATTATTACTGCCCGAAGACCCGGACCAATCTGCGCGGAATATTCGTGAACAGATCAAACAAAAAACCGGCGTCAATATCGGCGTGATGATTATCGACTCACATGGACGCGCCTGGAGAAATGGCACAGTCGGCATTTGCATCGGCTTGAGCGGAATCCCCGCGCTGATGGATGAGCGCGGCTGGAAAGACCTGTTTGGCTACACACTTCAAATCACAGTCGTCGGAATAGCCGACGAACTCGCCGCCGCCGCCTCGCTGATGATGGGGCAAGCCGCCGAAGGCATCCCCGCCGTGCATGTGCGCGGCTTCCCCTATCCGCTGGGCGAAGGCACGCTCAAGGAATTAATCCGCCCAAAGAATCAAGATATGTTTCGGTAGGCAAATCGTTAAGTAGTTGTATGGCAAAACTAACGGTAATCTTATGCGTGTTTGATAAACTGAACTTAATGCAAAAATCAATTAACTACTTAGCCAGTGTCATTGCGAGGGCGTTCTTGTTCTTGCCCGAAGCAATCTGCTCTCAACGGCGCTGAGATTGCTTCGCCGCCAAAGTGCAAAAGCGGCGGCTCGCAATGACAACTGAGTAGTTACCAGAAATCAAACTATTAAAGATGTCCATCCCATGTGTTTTTGCATCAAAGGTTAAGATGATACAAATTCCCGAAAAGTTGCAAGACCTGCTCGCCGACGAAAAGAAAGCCTTCGTCTATCTCGCTACACTCATGAATGACGGCGCCCCACAAGTTACCCCTGTCTGGTTCAACACCGACGGCGAACATATTCTCATCAACTCCGCGGCAGGACGCATCAAAGATAAAAACATGCGCGCCCGCGCCAACGTTGCCCTGTGCATCGCCGACCCCGCAGACCCTTATCGTTACCTCCAACTCCAGGGCGAGGTAATCGAGATCACCACCGAAGGCGCAGACGATCAAATTGACGCACTGGCTTTCAAATATTTGGGCAAAGATAAATACCCTTTCAGACAACCCGAAGAACAACGCGTTACCTATAAAATTAAACCACTCAAAGTTGATGCCCACTAAAGAGGATTTACAAACCTTCCTGCGGACTCGACGCTCGGTCCGCCGCTTCAAGCCCGACCCTGTGCCTGATTCGGTGATCGAGAGCATTCTCCACACTGCCACATTCGCCCCGTCCGCACACAACCTCCAACCCTGGAGATTTGCCGTCATAAATAATTCATCTGTCAAAACGCGGCTTGGGGAAGTCCTCACCTCCAAAATGCAAGCGGATATGCAAGCCGAAGGCGCAGATAAATCAAGTATCGAAAAACGTGTGACCACATCCCAGCGCCGCATAAACGAAGCACCTGTCGTCGTCATCCTTTGCCGCGACAAAACCGATGTCCGCGCTGACACGCCCGAAGAAGCGGTCATGGGCATCCAATCCACGGCGTTGGCGGGGATGCAACTTTTGCTCGCCGCGCACGCCGAAGGATTAGGCGGAAATTGGATCTGTTGGCCGCTGTACGCACAGGAAGCAACCCGCACAACTCTGGAATTACCCGAAACCTGGGAACCGCAAGCCATGTACTTTTTCGGCTATCCTGCCGAAATTCCCCAAGTAAAAGAAAGAAAATCCATTAAGGAAATCGTCAAAACATTTAAACCTTCAAACGTTTAAACGTTCAAACCCAACCATGAAAATAGTAGCCCTCGCGGGCGGAGTCGGCGGCGCGAAACTGGCGCACGGACTAGCCCAAATCCTCTCACCTGAAGACCTGACCGTCATCGTCAATACTGGCGATGACTTTGAACATCTGGGGTTAACCATCTGCCCCGATCTGGACACAGTTTGCTACACCCTCGCCGGACTCGCAAATTCAGAAACAGGCTGGGGACGTGTGAACGAAACCTGGAACACAATCTCGAACATCGAAAAACTTGGCGGACCAAATTGGTTTCGGCTTGGTGACCAGGATTTCGGCACGCACATTGAAAGAACAAGAAGGCTAAAAGAAGGACAATCGCTTTCACAGATCACAAAAGATTTTTGCAAAGCATGGGGAATTAAGCAGACCGTTTTGCCAATGACCGATTCACCTGTGCGAACCATTGTGGACACAGACGAAGGTGAGTTGGCTTTTCAGGAATATTTTGTCCACAGACACTGTGAGCCGAGAGTCAAAGGCTTTCGGTTTGACGGTGTCGAAGTCGCTGAACCAGCTAGCGGGGCGCGCGAAGCGATTGAATCAGCGGACGCAATCGTCATTTGCCCATCCAATCCGTGGGTCAGCATTGATCCGATTTTGCGCGTTCTTTCCCTCACCCCTGCCCCCCTCTCCCACGAGGAGAGGAGAAAACCCATCATTGCGATCTCGCCCATCATCGGCGGAAAGACCGTGAAGGGACCCGCCGCCAAGATGTACGCCGAACTAGGAATTGAGCCTTCGGCGCTGGCTGTCGCGGAACATTACCGTGATTTGTTGACCGGATTTGTATTGGATATCAAAGACGAGCAGTTGTCAGACAAATTTCGGGGTAAAATATTGGCGACAGACACACTGATGAACTCATCTGCTGACCGCGCACGATTGGCAGTGGATGTACTCCACTTTATTGGGAGTTTATAAACATGACACTTTGGGCAATTGTCCCGGTAAAACCTTTGCGACGAGGAAAGTCGCGTCTCGCTGGAACGTTAACTGAAGATGAAAGAACTGCATTAAATCAGGAATTGTTAGAACACACGCTCAAGGTGCTTTCCACCTTGAAAGAGTTGGATCAAGTATTGGTGGTCAGCCGTGACCCGCAAGCCCTGACCATTGCGCGCAACCACGGCGCAAGAACTGTGCAGGAAGATGGTCAGCCGCATTTGAATACTGCGCTGGCGCGCGCCACTGTGATGGCACAAGTCCATTCGATACGCGGAATTTTAGTACTGCCCGCAGACCTGCCGCTGCTGACCCATGATGATGTGCTGGCATTAATTGACCGCGCAGCAAAACCACCCGTGGTTGTGATCGCACCCGACAGACACGGCAAAGGGACAAACGCCCTGCTGATGGTTCCCTCGGGACAAATTGAATATGATTTCGGCGAAGGCTCATTCCAAAGACATTGTGACCGCGCCATAAAATCTGGCGCAAGATTGGAAATTGTAGAGTTACCCTCTCTTGGTCTGGATTTGGACCTACCCGAAGACTTGGAAATGATAAGAAAATTGGAAGCGCTAAAAACTTAATCAATGATGAAGGCTGAATGATGAAGGACGAGAAGAAGGTCCGAACATCATTTAATAAATTTTTATTTTCAAGGAGAAAACTATGACCGAACGTGTTGCCCTATATCTGCAAGATTCGCACGACCTGCGTGATGGAATGGATTATGCAAAATACGCAGAAGAAAAAGGTTTTGAAGCTGTTTGGCAGGCTGAAAGCCGTTTGGTGCGCGATGCAATCGTACCCATGGCGGCTTACGCGGCAGTGACGAATAAGATCAAGGTCGGCTCTGGCGTGATCAACAACTGGACACGCAACATCGGTTTGCTTGCCGCAACATTCCTAACCCTGGACGACCTCGCCCCCAACCGCGTCATCTGTGGAATTGGCGCATGGTGGGATCCGCTAGCCAAGAACGTAGGTATTGACCGCCGCAAGCCCTTGCTTGCCATGCGCGAAACTGTCGAAGTGATGCGCCGCCTGTTGAATATGGAACGCGTTACCTTCCACGGTGAATTCCACCACGTAGACGGCATCGAACTGGACGTGGTGCATGGTCGCCGCGAACCGCGCAATGTGCCGATCATGATCGGCGCGACCGGCGATTTGATGATGGAAATGACCGGCGAAATCGCTGACGGCTGCGTGATGAATTACTGCGTCGCCCCCGAATACAACGACCGCGCTCTTGAACTGCTTACCAAAGGCGCCGAGAAAGCGGGACGCAAGATCGAAGACATTGACCGCCCGCAGTTGATTGTCTGCTCGGTGGATGAAGATCACGACAAAGCGATTGAGTACACCAAAGAACTGCTTTGCCAGTACCTTGCCCAACAGCCGCACATCGCCAAGGCTTCGAACGTTTCGCAGGAAGTCATCAACAACATCCAAGCCACCTTGGGATGGCCTGCCACAAAGGAACAGATCAACAAAGCCAAGCATTTCGTCCCTGACGAATTGGTTCACAAGATCACAGCCTCTGGCACACCCGCAGAAGCCCGCGCCAAAGTCGCAGAATACACCAAGCGCGGATGCACCTGCCCGATCTTGTATCCCGTCGGCGGGAATTTCAAATTGCTGATCGATACGTTTGCACAGAATTAACGGAGCGCAGACTTTAGTCTGCTTTGCGTTGCGGACTAAAGTCCGCATTCCCATATCTCAAAAATCCGCGTCTCCTTGACGCGGATTTTTTGTTGTGATATTCTTGCGCCCGCCGACTAGACTGACCAGTCGGTCTACAAACTCTATGTCCACGCAAAACCCCGACCCCACGCAAGAAACTCGTACCCGAATTTTGGAAGCCGCTGTGAAAGTGTTCGCCACGAAGGGCTACCACGATACCAAAGTGGACGACATCGTGAGCGAATCCAGCACGTCCAAAGGTTCGTTCTATTTTTATTTCCCCAGCAAACAGGATATTTTCCTTGCGTTGAGCGACACCTTTGCCGACTTGCTCGAATCCAAAATCACTCAAGCGATGGAAAAAGAGTCACACGGAATTCAGCAAATGGACTCGGCTCTGCGCGCCAGCCTCGGCTTGTTCACCCAATATCGCGGACTGGCAAAGATTGCGCTGGTGCAAGCCGTGGGATTGGGCGCCGTATTCGAGGAACGCCGTCGCGCCATCAACAACCGCCTAACGCTGATTATCCAATCACGGCTGGAGCGGGCTGCGGCGGACGGGAGCATCCCGCCATTGCACGCGGAGATCACAGCGCGGGCATGGGTCGGCGCATTAAATGAAATTGTGATCCAGTGGATTTACACAGGCACGCCGCCGTTGGAAGAATCACTGCCTGCGCTGAAAATATTTTTGTTGCGGTCAATTGGGAAAGAAAGTGAAAAGTAAAAAGTGAAAAGTATATGTCATTGCGAGGAGCGTGTTCTCCGCGACGAAGCAATCTCTGGCAAAGGGGAGATTGCTTCGGGCAAAGAACAAGAACGCCCTCGCAATGACATCTAAAAACAAAGGAGTTTTTTTCATGCGTTTGTATCGTTCGATGTTTATGCTTATTCCTGCGTTGGGATTAATTCTCAGCGCCTGCGGAGCACCCGCAAAACCCGCCACGTTGAAAATCGCAGTCCTGCCTATCATCGACACACTTCCGATGTATGTCGCACAGCAGGAAGGCTTGTTTGCCAAACACGGAGTCAATGTGGAGTTTGTGACTGTCGCCTCTGCGCCAGAGCGTGACCAACTGCTCGCCGCCAGCCAGGCGGATGGTGCGGTCAACGAGACGCTTTCGGATATGATGTTCAACAAAGACACGATCCAAATGCAAGCCGTGCGCTATGCCTTGCGCCCCACTGAAAACGCAGGTCACTTTTTTATCATTGCATCTGGCAAGAGCGGAATTACCGACGCGCAAGGTTTGAGGGGTGTTGAGATTGGCGTGTCGCAGGGAACTGTGATCGAGTACGTGACAGAGCGGCTTTTGCAGGCTGAGGGACTGACAAGCGATGAAATCAAAACCATCGCCGTGCCGAAAATCCCCGACCGAATGGCGTTACTCGCCTCGGGCGAATTGAACGCGGGCGTGCTGCCCGATCCGCTGGGCGCGTTGGCTGTTCAACAAGGCGCGATCATCGTGCTGGATGACTCGAAACATCCTGAATACGGTTTCAGCGTGATTTCGTTCCGCAAGGAAGTGATCGACGCGAACCCCGAAGCGGTCAAAGGTTTTCTGGCGGCGATTGAAGAAGCGACTGCCTTGGTCAACGCGGACGCGGCAAAATATACCAGCGTTTTGAGTGACCAAAAACTTGTGCCGCCGCCCTTGCTGGCTACTTATAAAGTTCCGCCCTTCCCCACTGCGGGCGTGCCCACCGAAGCGGAATGGAACGACGCGCTGGCTTGGGCGAAGGAAAAAGGTATGTTGACGGTGGATGTCTCCTACGCGGATTCGGTCAACGCGGGGCTGCTGCCGTAATTCCAATATTTGTAGGGGCGGAGCAATGCTCCGCCCCTACGGAATTAAACATGATTAACATCAAGTCCCTCTCGTTTGGCTACCCGCATACCGCACTCATCTTTCAGAATTTCAACTGGATAGTTCAACGCGGAGAGACGTGGGCAATCCTCGGCTCGTCTGGATGCGGAAAAACGACCCTGCTCTACCTGCTGGCTGGGTTGCGCTTCCCGACATCGGGCGACATCGAAATAGATGGCGAACGGCTGACACGTCCGCGCCCGCGCAGTGGATTGATCTTGCAAGATTACGGCTTGCTGCCCTGGGCAACTGTCCGCGAGAATGCGGGGCTGGGATTGCAAGTCCGCGAGTTTTACGGGGAAGATGGCAAGCACACGCCCAAAAACTTTCAGCCTGAAAAAAACTCCGAGTATTGGCTGACCAAGCTTGGGTTAAGTGAAGTTGCGGATAAATATCCATCGCAAATCTCAGGCGGGCAACGTCAGCGGACGGCAATCGCGCGCACGCTGGCATTATCTCCTGACTTGCTTTTGATGGATGAACCGTTTTCCTCGCTGGATGCCATCACCCGCGAAGACTTACAAAACTTGACGCTGTCTCTGTGCAAGGAACAAAATTTGACTTTGGTCATCGTGACTCACGCCATCGAAGAAGCAATTGCACTGGGAAGCAAAATCCTGCTGTTGGATTCGTCGCCGCGCGTTTTTGAAAATCCGCATGTGGGACAGGCGAGTTATCGCAACAGCCAGGAATACCGCGAGTTGTGCGATCTGTTGTGGAAGGAAATGAGAAATGAAAAGAGTGAGAAGTAAAAAGTGAGAAATGAGAAGTGAATAAGCGAGGCGTTCTATTTTCCATCATCGGGTTGGCTGTTGCGTGGCAGATTGCTGCCATGTTGGTCAACCGCGACATTTTGCCTGCGCCGTGGGCTGTGTTCGTCGTCTTTGTGGATGAACTGGATAACGGGCTTGTGACCCACTTTCTCTACAGCCTGTGGCGCGTGACGGCAGGCATGGCACTGTCTGTGTTGTTAGCGGCTCCAGTGGGGTTGGCAATTGGCGGGTCGAAACGGCTCGACAGAATCTTCTCCCCCATTATTTATTTGCTGTATCCAATTCCTAAAGTTGTGTTCGTGCCGGTGGTCTTATTATTTTTGGGAATCGGAGATGTTGCAAAAATCACGCTCATCTTCCTGATTTTGTTTTTTCAAATCGTGGTGCTGGTACGCGACCAGGCGGCTGGACTTCCCCCGCAGTTGATTCAAAGCCTGCAAAGTCTCGGCGCGGGACGCAGGGCGTTGTTCCGCTTTATTTATTTACCCGCCAGCCTGCCCGCAATTTTGACTGCGCTGCGTCAATCGATTGGCACGGCGGTGGCAGTGCTGTACATCACCGAGTTGTTCGCCACAAAATATGGGCTTGGATATTATATTTATTACAACGGCAGTACGCTGTTTAATTATCCTGCCATGTACGCGGGCGTGATCGCCATGAGCCTGCTGGGACTTGGTATGTATTACGCCGTGGATTGGGCGGAGAGGCGGCTGTGTAAATGGAAGTTTGTTTCTTAGACCGTGGACGATGGACGGTTGACGGTGGGCAAACTATCCCAACGCGATCCCAATCCAAAATAACAGACTGAACACAAACGCGGTTTGACCTGTCCCAGCCAGCGCGGCGTTGAGCGGACGTCCCTTTTGCGTGAAAACTGTGCGGGCGGCACGCAAGGCAATCGGCAAGGATGCCCAGGCGAGCAGGGAAAACCACGAGACAATTCCCATCCACGCGGCGAGCGGCAGGACGAGATACGCAGCCGCCATGCACAGCAGGTATTCGGCTTTGGTAAACGTTTCGCCAAAAACGACCGCCAGCGTATGCTTGCCGCCTTTGCGGTCATTTTCGAGGTCGCGCAAATTGTTGACGACTAAAATAGCGGTGATGATTAAGCCAGGCGGAATCGTCATCCACCATGCGGCGGCGGAGACGGAACCAGCTTGCACATAGTAAGTCCCCGCGACGGCGGCAAGCCCAAAAAAGATAAAAACGAAGATGTCGCCAAGTCCATGATAGCCCAGCGGAAACGGTCCGCCAGTGTAGGCGATGGCGGAAATAATCGCGGCGACGCCGATTAAGATAATCGGCCAACCACCCAGCCACGCGAGATACAATCCCAGCAAGGCGGCGACAGTGAAGACAACGCCCATCCCAAACTTGACCTGCGATGGAGTCAACATGCCCGCCTGAGTCACGCGCGTGGGTCCGAGGCGTTCGGGGGTATCGGTGCCGCGCTCGAAATCAAAAACATCGTTGGCAAGGTTGCTGCCGATCTGCAAAAGCAGGGCGGCGAACAAACACGCCAGCGCCGCGTCGAGGCGGAAAAATCCGTCACGCCACGCGAGCGCACTGCCCATCACCACCCCAGCTGCGGCGGCAGGCAAAGTCCGCGGGCGGATGGCTAATCCCCAGGCTTGTAAATTTTCTTTTGTCAAAATAATATCTCCATAATAAAGCAGGCAATCCTCAAGAGGATGTCATTGCGAGGAGGGCATTTTCTTTTCCCGACGAAGCAATCTTATATTTTAGCGGGGAGATTGCTTCGGGAAGTACGCCCTCGCAATGACATAATTCGGCGCAGTATAACTTATAATTGCGCGAATTAGCCCCCTCCCAACCTCCCCCAAATTCCAAGAACAGGGATTTGGGGGAGGAGAATTATAAGGATGAATCATGACACAACTCACAGGACAGGAACGCGCGACATACGTCCAAAATATGTTCACGCAGATCGCAAAACGCTACGATTTAATGAATCGATTAATGACTGGATTTCAGGATGTGCGCTGGCGGAAGCAGGTCATTCGCTTGGCGAAGTTGACGAACGACGCTTCGCTGCTTGATCTGGGAACGGGTACCGGCGATTTGGCACGGGAGGCGCTGATGCAGTTTCCGCAAGCCAAAGTGACCGCCGCAGATTTCACGCTCGAAATGATGCGCGTGGGACAAAAGACCAGCCCGCTCAACTTCTCCACCGCAGATGCACTGCGCCTGCCTTTCAATAACTCATCTTTTGACGCGGTCATCTCCGGCTTTCTGATGCGGAATGTGATCGACCTGCAAAAGGGAATCGAGGAACAATTCCGCGTGCTGAAAAATGGCGGACGGATTGTCATCCTCGACACGACCCGCCCAAAGAAGAATATCCTCTCGCCGTTTATCTGGATTCACATGCACTTCATCATCCCCACCCTCGGGGGATTATTGACAGGCGCACGCGAAGCCTACAACTACCTGCCCGACACCACCGAGAACTTTGTCACCGCCGAAGATATGGCGGCGCGCATGACGAAGGCGGGCTTCAAAAATGTGAATTTTCAGCGGCTAATGTTTGGGACGATTGCGATTCACTGGGGAGAGAAATAAAAAAACGTTCTTTTTAACCACAAAGGGAACAAAGGGTCACGAAGGAAAACCCCTTTGTGTATCTTTGTGACCCTTTGTGGTTGAGGATTGAATTTATTCAGTTTTTGCTGGCTGAAACCTGGGTTTTGATCCAAGCCGGACATGCAGGAAGTAAAACGCAAAAATGGCGATCACGCACAACACGCCGCCGATGTACCAGACGTAATTGGGGTTGTAATTGTCAAAGATCAGCCCCGCCGCCCACGGACCGATCATGGATGGGACTGCCCAGGTGAAGCCGAAGACCGCCATGTAGCGGGCGCGTTTATCTTCGGGGGCAAAGGATGCGGCGAGAGAATTGCTCGTCGGCATGCCGACCATCTCTCCGATTGTGATAATGACCATCGCCACGATAAAAAGCGGAATGGTCGCCACAAATCCGTACATCGTGAAACCGATCATGTAGAAAAATGTCGCGGTTGCCATCATCAAAAACGGGGGATAGCGTTTGATGATGCGCGACACTGAAAACTGAAAGATAACCACCGTCACCGCACTAGACGACATAATCAGCCCATAAAATTGCGGGTCAACATGATGAACATCGCGCAGAAAAACGGACAGCGAACTGTACATCTGCTGGTAAACCAAAATCATCAAGATCGAAGCAAAGATAAAAGCCAAAAATGGACGGTCAGAAAAGACCTGGGTATATCCGCGCAAGGTCTGTGTGAGGGATTCGGTTTCCGCTTTCTCTTTTGGCTGAGGTTTGGTCTCTGGCAGCAGACGAAAAACAAGCAGCGCCGTAATAATGCTGATTACCGCGTCACTCAAAAATAGGTAAAGAAAATTATACGAAGCAAGAAATCCACCGATGGTGGGACCGATGATCCACGCAAAATTATTGACCACGCGCATGATTCCAAACCCCTCGGCGCGCTTGTCTGCGGGCAGAATATCGGCGATCATGGCTTGATGTGCAGGCTGCGCGGCGCTTCCCATTAATCCCACAAAAACGGATAGTCCGTAGAATAAATAAAATTTATTTACAAAGCCGAGGGTCAGTCCGCTTAATGCGCTGACCACAAGTCCAAAGAGGATGATGCCGCGCCGCCCGTAGCGGTCAGCCATTGCGCCGCCGATGGTACCGCCGATTATTCCTGCCACTGAATTGGTGGCAAGGATAATTCCTGCCTGGGTCATGCCGACGTTGAATTTTTGTGTGACGTACAAAGCGAAAAATGGATTAAGTAACGTGTTCCCGATGACATCAATGAAATGCGTGCCTACTACAACCCAATACGTGCGCGGGAACTGGTTGTAGGTGGTTTGTAGTTTTTCAAACATTCTTCTCCAAAAAAAAGCCAATGAAAAATTTTGAGTAGACCTCTTGCACAAGTTGAAGGGGGTGCTTCTAAAAAACCATATTGAACCACTGAAGATACGGAGTTTTTAATTGGTTTTCTCGGTGTCTTAGGATTCGTAAAAATATAAGTTCCCTCACTCGCCAATGGATGATGTCGTTGCGAGGGCGCTTTTGTTCCGCATGTTTTCGCAGCCTGAAGCAATCCTCTCCAGGATACAGAGATTGCTTCGTCGGGAAGAGCGCCCTCCTCGCAAAGACATGTGGGAAGTTAATAATTTACGCTCCCTTAGTGCCTCAGAGGTTAGGCGTTTGGACTTTTGCAAGAGGTCGAGTAAGTGATTTTACCCGCCTTATTCGTACGCCAGCACCTCACGGACAGTTAAACGAGAAGCTGTGCGGGCAGGGATAAAACTAGCCAGAACACTCAAGCAGATGACAACGACCAGCCAAAGCCAAAGACCTGGCATCGAATAGGAATAGGTTAATGGCACCCCCATCACCGCCTGCCCAAGCGCCTGATTGAGTCCCTGGCTCATGGGGATGGCAACCAGCGCGCCCATCAGCCAGCTCATCAGACCAATGACAATTCCCTCGCGGATGAAGACCAATGCGACGCTGCGATTCGATGCGCCGATGGCGCGCAGGACGCCGATCTCACGCGTGCGTTCCAATACGTTGATGCTCATTGTCCCCATCAAGCCCAAGCCGCCGACCAAAGCTAATAGAATCGCCATCACCAGCAACAGGGCGACGATTGCGTCGAAAGACGCTTCCGCTTCGGTGCGCTCATTGTTGATGGTGGAAACCATGCTGACCCGCACGCCCATCCGCTCGAAGTGATCTTCCAGCGCGCGGGTTGTGACATCCACATAGGCGGGATCGTGACGATCCATCTTGACCATCAGCGCGTCTGCCTCACCGACGCGATTGGTCACTTGAGTGATGTACTCGTAGTTTGTGTAAACCAGCGGCAGAAAAGCCATGCCCACGTACGTCCCAACGATTTTGAAGGTGCGCTCCTTGCCGTCGATTTTTAGAACCATTTCACCGCCAAGATGAAGTTCGGGTTCATCCTGCAAAAAGGCAGACGGGACAACCGCCGCATTATCGTCGTCTGGCTCAAGCCATCTGCCCTCTGCAATGGTCGGGGAGACGATCAAACTTTCAGCATGGATGGTGGGCGCGAACATGTAGATCATCCCGCTCTCGCTGTCGTCGCTGCGGACAAGCCGCGTGGGCATTTGAATCCAGACATCGGTTTGGGTCACGCCTGGAACGTTCATCGCCTCGTGTTGAACCTTATCTGCGCGGTAGGTACGGTCGAGGGTCAGCATCACGTCGCAGTTGAACCACTTGATCATATCTTCGACGGTGCTTGATAAGGAAGCGCGGACATTAAACACGCTGATAAAGGTAGCTGAACCCAACGTAAGCGTGATCAGCGTCAGGGTCAGCCTGCCCTTGTTGCGGAAGGTATTCCGCACCGACAACAAAATCGAGCGGATGGAGAGATTCCGCATGAACCACAAATTTGCGCCAGAGATCAACTGGTCGATCCAGTTTTTGCCGAAGCGCCCCTTGCTTGTGTTGTAAACGCTCATCGCTTCCGCCGCGCTCATGCGCAAACTGGAAATGAACGGAATAAGGGATGCCAGCACGGGCAGAATCAACCCGATTGCGACTTGAATTATAAATGTCTGCGACTGGATTTCGGTTGAATAAATATCGAAGTTGAAGAAAACCGCCAACGCACTGCTAAGTTCGCGCGCTCCAACCACGCCAAGCGGAATGGCGATCAACAACGCCAGCGCCCCGTAGGCCAACACCATCACCAAATACATTCCTAAAATTTGGAGCGTGCTTCCACCAACGGCTTTCATCACGCCGATCTGACGTTTTTGCTGGGTGAGCAAGGCAGACACGGTATTGATCACGAGGAAGATGCTCAGGAACAAGGACAATACGCCGAGCAATCCCATCAACAGGAGGATACCCTGCAACACATCATTCATCGGAAGTTGTCCCGGCTCGGCGGTCATGCTTAGTGGAATCGTGTAACCTGACTTTTCGGTTTTATCCTTCACGCGATTGACCACCTGCTGCGCCCAAAACTTGTCTTTGGGGTTGGTTGCCAACACGTGCAATTCGTTGAAGCCGTAAGGTTCGCCAAACCATTCCAAGGTATCGAATGTGATGTATCCGTAAGGCGTGCCGTCAAGTTGCGCGGGAAGCTGTGCAGGGTCATAGGCTGACCCTGCGATTCGAACCCTTCGCTCGACATCGTTCGGAAACCTGACCAGAAGCACATCGCCAATCTGTGCATCGATGACGGAAAGCGCCGCGCGCTCGATCAGAATCTCACGTTCGGGCGGGGGCCAGGCTCCACTCTGGGACGAGACCTTGTTGACGCGGATGTCATCGTAATCTGCGACGACAAAGATCGTAATGTTCTTCCATTCGCCTAAAGTTGTCTGCACGCGGGCTGAGATTTGCCTGCGCGCATCCGCGTCCTGAACATCCTCCATCGAGCGGACGGACTCAAGGAAGTTTTCGTCGAACAGTTCAGCCGTCCGCATCGTTCCGCTGGAGGGGTTGATGGCCGCGAAACTTTCCGCCAATCCTTCGGACAGGATCGTGCGCGCGCTGAGAATAATTCCCAGCGCAAACAAGCCAACAGACATGGACAGCACGATCAAAAGCGTGCGCGTCTTGTTCCCAAACAGATCGTTGATGACTTTATACCAGCGAGCTTTAAGCATGGATATTTTCCTTCGCCTGCACAATTTCGCCATCAGATAACGTGATCGTCCGCGAGCCGCGTTTGGCAATGTCTTTATCGTGCGTGACCATGAACACGGTTCTGCCCTGTTGGACGAGTCCCTCGAAAATATCAATAACCGCCGTCGCGGTAGCTGAGTCCAGGCTGCCGGTGGGTTCATCAGCGACGAGGATGGCGGGGTCATTTGCCATGGCGCGCGCAATTGCCAGCCGCTGCTGCTGTCCACCAGATAATGCCGCAGGAAGTTTTTTCGCGTGCTCGGCAATGTCCACTTGTTCGAGCAAATTCAGCGCACGCTTGCGCTGTTCCCACGCGGAGAATCGCCGCGCAAAATCCATTGGCAGCATCACATTTTGCAGAACGGTCAGGGTCGGCAAAAGTTCAAAGGATTGAAAGACCACGCCCATTGTTTTACCGCGTAACTTCGCGGCTTTTTCGGAACCAAAACGATGAAGCGGCGCACCATCAATCCAGATTTCGCCAGAGGTGGCGCGGTCCAGTCCGGTGATGACGTTGACCAGCGTGGTTTTTCCGCTGCCCGATCTTCCGGTGACGACCAAAAATTCACCTTGAGCTATTTTCAAGTTGATCTCATTCAACGCGGTGACAGAACCCGCAAGGCTGTTATAAACTTTGACCACCGCGCGCAGTTCGATCAACGGATTAGCGGTTGACGAATTCATCTTGAATCCTCCCATCCACCAGCCGGATCGTGCGCTGGGCGCGTTCGGCAAGTTCGTTGTCGTGCGTGACCATCAGGATGGTCTTGCCCGAATCCGCGAGAGTTTCAAACAGATGAAAAACCATCTCAGTGGATTTCGAATCGAGATTTCCGGTTGGCTCGTCGGCAGTGAGCAGGACGGGGTTATTTGCCAGCGCGCGGGCAATTGCCACGCATTGTTGCTGTCCGCCTGAAAGTGAACTCGGCAGGCGATGGGCATGGTCAACCATGCCAACCCGTTCAAGTAGATTCATAGCCTGCTGCGGACGTTCACTTCGGGAATAGTGACCGCCATAATCCATGGCAAGCAGGATGTTTTCGACACAAGTCAGCGTGGGCAGGAGTTGAAAAAACTGAAAGATTACCCCCACCGAACGTCCGCGCCAGATGGCGATTTGCTCCTCGTTGAGATTTTGAACCGCCGTACCGTCAATGACGACCTCGCCCGAAGTGGGTCGGTCAATGCCCGTGATGACGTTAATCAACGTGGATTTACCGCTGCCCGATTTGCCGATGATCGAAACAAACGCGCCTGACTCGACACGCAAGTCTACGCCTTTGAGCGCGGTGAAAGTGCCTGCTGAACTGCGATATGTTTTGACCACTTGCCGCAGGTCAACGAGGTTTGCTTGTGGAGTCGGGAGAGGGGTATCGCGCATGATGTTCACCTATTTGATTCATGTACGAAGAATTGAGCTAAAAGTTGAAGGGCGGCAGGTCGGGCGTCCAAAGCTCAAAGTGTGGAAAATACTCCTTGAGCAGAACCAAGCCAGGGCTGGGGATGATGCGAGTGATGAAAATTTCCGAGGTCATGTCCAGAGTATAATCCGCGCATGTCCAAAATCAAACAACCAAATTCACGTCATTGTTTTATCTGCGGGTTGGAAAATCCAGTTGGGTTGCATCTGCATATTTACGAAACCGAGCCTGGCGTCGTCGAAACCCAGTACATCGCGCCCGAGCATTTTCAGGGCTACCCTGGCGTTTTGCACGGCGGCATCGTTGCGGCGATCATTGACGAAGTTTCGGGGCGCGCGCAGATGGGCAGTGATCCGCTCAACCCGCGTTTTATGTTCACAGGAAAACTCGAAGTGAAGTATCGCAAAAATGTCCCCATTGGCAAAACGTTGAAGATCGTGGGCAAGGCGGGCAAAACCAAGCGCAATCTTGCTGAAGCATGGGCGGGCATTTACGACGCGGAGACCGACGAGTTGCTGGCTGAAGGTTCGACGGTTTCGATCAACGTGCCGAATGAACAGTTTGACACATCGCAACTGGATGAGTTGGGCTGGAAAGTTTACCCAGACTAACAAGGAGTGCGGAAGTTCTACTTCCGCAATTCAAAAGTAGAACTTTTGAACTCCGAAACCATCAATGGAAAACATTTTGTTAATTCTCACCTACATCGCCGTAATCGCATCTGCCATTTCGGGCGCACTTGAAGCGCGCAAAAATGAGATGGACATTGTCGGTGCGACCACCATTGCGCTTGCGACTGCCTTCGGCGGCGGCACCATCCGCGACCTGCTGCTTGGGCGTACCCCCGTTTTTTGGGTGCTCGACCCTGGGCTAACCATTGCCGCCTTTATCGCTGGCACGCTATCCTATTACCGTCTTGACCGTCTCTCCAACAGGCTGTTCATTGTTGTGGATGCAATTGGTCTTGGCTTGTTCAGCATTCTCGGCGCAACTTTCACACTGCAACTTGAACTCTCGCCCATCGTGGCGGTGCTGATGGGCGTGGTGACGGGCGTCTTCGGTGGTGTGCTGCGCGACCTGCTCTGCAACCGCGTGCCGATCATCTTTCGTCACAACACAGAACTGTACGCCACCTGTTCATTTGTTGGCACATGCGTCTTTGTATTTTTGATCTGGCTAAACATATCCCATCTTCT
>CAMCQT010000045.1 GCA_945877125.1 Candidatus Brevifilum fermentans
CCAATTTTTGGTTTCTCTTTACGGATGATTTACTGTGTAAGATGTGGTTATGTGCTATCTTTTGTTATCAAGAGACCCAAAGGATATTGGACCCGTCTATGGAAATCATTTTTGATATTAGTGAAGAAGAGTTGCCAATTTTTCTTGCTGAAGCGGATGAACACTTGCAAGTGTTGGATGATATTTTAATCCGCCTGGAGCGGGAAGCTTCTGACTCTGAACTTTTACAGACTGTATTTCGCTCCGCCCACACCATCAAAGGCATGTCTGGCATGATCGGGCATCAGCGGATGACGAACCTTACCCATGCGCTTGAAACCGTGTTGGATGGAGTTCGTAAAAACAGCATCCCGATCACAAAACAACTGATCAACATTTGCCTCGACGCAGTGGACCATCTGCGGCTGCTTCGTGATGAATTGGTCACTTTGCAAATATGCGATTTGGATGTCGATGAAATTGTGCTGTCGCTTAAAGATTTTACCGAAGATGTAAAAAAAGAAATTTTGACCGAAATTCCAGATAACAGCGGCGCGGAAGATATGACTGGGGTATTGCCAGATGACAAGGGCTTGTTGAAGAAAAAAATAAAAAACCTGATCGAAGCCATTAATACTGAGGTCAGCACGCCAAGTTTACACGGTCGGAGTTTTCGAATTCTGGCCAAAATCGAGGCCAACAGCGTAGCTTCTGCCGCGCGTGCTTTTCAGTTGATGATGGCATTGCAAGACCTGGGTGACATTCAATCAATGACCCCAACTCAGGCGCAGATCGAGACCTCTGCCTCTGTCTGTGATTTTACAGCCGTTGTAATCACAACTCAAACTTTTGAAAAGATTAGCGCGGCATTGATGATGATCTCTGATGTTGATGAAATTTCCATTGATGACACGCTCGTTCTGTCCAAGGGATTGCCTGTCTCGGTTATTCCTAAAAAAATAGCATCTGAACAGCCTCTGTATTCGGAAAAAGTTGAAGACAATTCATCCACTCCATCCAAACCACCTTCAAATATCTCGGCAGCCGAAAGACGGAGCGCCAGTCCTTTTGGCAGGCGCAACTCTGACGTGACGATCAGAGCGAATGTGGAACGTTTGGATAATCTGATGAATCTGGTGGGTGAATTGATCACTGACCGAAATCATTTGAAGCAACTCCACAGCCGTCTAACACGGTTCAACAGTAATTACGATCAGGTTTCTGAAACCATTACGCATTTGGGGCAGATCACCGATCAACTTCAGGAAGAAGTAATGCACATCCGTATGCTGCCAATTTCGAGTTCCTTCGGAAAGTTTCCCCGCATGGTACGCGATATGTCGCAGAAAGTTGGCAAGCCTATTGATCTGGTCATTCACGGCGAAGAAACCGAAATGGACCGTTCGATGATCGAGGAGATCAACGACCCGCTGATTCACCTGGTTCGCAATTCTGTAGATCACGGCATTGAATCGCCCGAAGAACGCCTCGCTGCTGGCAAACCAGAGCGGGGCACTATCACCCTGACAGCCCGCCACGAACAGGGGCGCATCATCCTTACTGTGGAAGATGACGGCGGCGGTATTGACGGAGAAAAACTTCGAAAAAGTGCCGTACAAAAAGGGCTGATCTCCGCAGAAGAAGCGGCCAGTTTGACCCATGAGCAGTCAATAGACCTGATGTTTATGGCAGGGTTATCCACTGCTCAGAAAGTAACCGACATTTCTGGTCGGGGCGTTGGACTCGATATCGTCAATAACAATATTCAACGTGTAAACGGATCCATACAGGTGGAGACTCAGTTTGGTCTTGGTTCGCAGTTCCAAATCGTATTGCCGCTTACCCTTGCCATTGTGCCAGCCTTATTGGTCAAGGTTCGCCAGGCTACGTTTGCAATTCCATTGGTGATGATCACAGAAACTTTGCGTATCGAACAGTCAGACATCAAATATGTCTACCGAAAACCGGTCACAATGTTGCGAAAAAAAGTGCTTTCCCTGATTCATCTTTCAGATATTTTCAACATTCCGCAGAGCAATGAACAAAGAAAATATCTTTTCGCCGTGGTGGTTCAGTCAGGCAAACAGCGAGTTGGACTGATCGTCAACTCTTTGGTCGGAGAAGAAGATGTTGTGGTGAAACCCCTCGGCGCATTTATTGGCGATATTCCTGGAATTTCCAGTGCAGCCATTCTTAGCGAGGGACAGGTTGCGTTGATTGTCGATGTTTTTGGTTTGTTCAAATTGGCTGGAATTTAAGAAAAAGGTGGTAACCCATTATGAATGAAAATGTGCTGTTCGATGAGAAATTGTTGGAAATGCTGAAAACTATTGCCGGCGAAGGTATTCAAAATGCGGCTTATGGTTTTTCAGGAATGATCGGTCGTAAGATCGAGGTCAGTAATCCAACGCTCAGATTGGTTCCCTTGTTGACGATACCCGAAATCGTTGGCGGCCCGGAAGATGATGCTGTTGGAATTTACCTGCGTTTTGAGGGAGATATGGTTGGGCAGATCATGATGATCATGCCTTATCAAAAGACCCTTGAATTGGTCGATCTATTAATGGAAGTGCCCCAGGGAAGCACACAGCATTTAGGGTCACTCGAAAGGTCTGCTCTCGGTGAATTGGGAAATCTTTGCGGCACATTTTTCTTGAATTCCCTAGCTAAATCGTCTGGCTCCAGTTTTAGACCCAGCCCTCCGGCGGTGATGGTGGATATGGTGGGCGCGATCCTCGATGTTGTTATTGCCACAGCGGGCGGCGTTAGCGAACATGTATTGTTGATGCAGGCAAATTTTATGGACGGGCTTCGTAGTGTTGAGGTAAATTTCTGGGTGATCCCAGATATGAAAGCACTTCAAAATTTGATAAAGAATAACTCTTAGAAAATGAAGAAAGATCCGATAAGCTTGGGATTGGGTGAGCGCGCCATCAGCCGGAACCCGGAGGATGTTCTGGTTGCATATGGCTTGGGTTCATGCCTGGGCATTTCAATGATCGATCCGCTTACTCGAATTTCTGGATTGATCCATGTTGTACTTCCTACAGCGGCGAATGGAATAATCCCCAGTGACGCCATCTCTCACAAGTATGTTGACAGCGGAATTGAGAACTTGCTGGCGGCGATGATAAAAGAAGGGGCAAACAAAAACAGATTGATTGTCCGCCTTGTCGGAGGAGCGAATATGCTGATTTCGCCCGGAATGACAAACTCTTTTGATATCGGAACACGGAATATCGAAACAGCCCACAAGACCCTTCAACGCTTAAATATGACGATTGCTACTGAAGAGGTGGGCGGACATACCGGACGCACTGTCCACGTTTATGTTGCAGATAGCCGCGTGACCGTCAGGGTCATCGGTGAGAAAGAACGAGATATATAAAATTTCAAGAGGAGTAATTGTATGGCAAAAATATTGGTGGTAGATGATGCAGAATTTCTGCGTGTACGTTTGACTAAGATGCTCAGTACCGATGGGTACGAAGTCTTTCAAGCCGAGAATGGAGCCAAGGCGGTAACCACTTATAAAGAGATCCATCCAGATGTTGTTTTGATGGATGTGACCATGCCCGAAATGGATGGTCTGACAGCGCTGAAAGAAATCGTCAGTTTTGATTCCAAAGCACGGGTCATCATGTTGACCGCATTGGGTCAGGAATCAGTTGTACTCGAAGCCGTCAAATCGGGCGCGCGTGATTTCATCGTCAAGCCCTTTGAGCACGAGCGCGTATCAAAAGCAATTACAAAACTTTTGGCGTAAATTGGATTATGACCGACAAAGTATTGCCCCAGGAAAATATTAAATCGCCGACTCCGGTGCGGGTGATGGTTGTGGATGATTCTGCATTCATGCGTTTCGCCATTACCCAACAGCTTAATGAAGACCCTGAGTTACAGGTTGTCGGCACTGCCAGCAATGGCAATGAAGCCCTTCTTTTAATCCCGCAATTGCAGCCAGACGTCATTACATTGGATGTGGAAATGCCTCATCTGGATGGGCTGTCAACCCTGCGCGAGATCATGAAAAAATTTCCGCGCCCGGTCATTATGTTTAGCAGCCTAACCAAGGATGGAGCCGCCGAGACGATTCAGGCGCTCATTCTTGGCGCAGTTGATTTTATTGCCAAGCCCGATAACCGGCTCGATATTCGTACTGAAATGGGTGATATTGCCGCCAAGATCAAGTCTGCGGCGAAGGCGAAAGTGAAATCGGCGGTGGCGCATCGACGGTTGCCGGCTGTTCCGCTGACGCCTGACAAACCCGAGAAACAGGTGCGCCCCTATCGAAAAATAACCCCCGTGATTTTGATCGGCTCATCTACTGGCGGACCGGGCGCATTAAACGAAATTATTCCGGCTTTACCGGCTAATTTAATGTCACCCGTTTTGATCGTGCAGCATATGCCAAGTGGTTTTACGCACTCATTGGCAGAGCGCCTTAATAATATTTCACCTCTCAAAGTGAAGGAAGCAGAACCAGGCGATGAACTTCTGGTTGGGCAGGTACTGCTCGCGCCCGGCGGATTTCATATGGTGCTGGACGAAAATGAACGGATTTCGTTGAATCAGAAGCCAACGGTTCACGGCGTACGCCCCTCTGTAGATGTGACGCTTAACTCTCTGAGCCAGCGATTTGGCAGGAATGTGATTGCTGTGATCCTGACGGGGATGGGCAGTGATGGAACACTCGGCGCATCAATTTTGCATAGCGCGGGTGGATACGTAATTGCCGAGCATGAGAAGACCTGTGTGGTTTGGGGAATGCCCCGCAGTGTAGTTGAGGCTGGGGCGGCCAGTGCAGTTTTGCCGCGACCCCAAATTGCAAAAGCTATTGAAGTTGCAATTCGAGAAATGATGAATAACTAATTATTATCAACCAGGATTGGAAAATAAAATATGGATGCGATTGTTTATACCCAGATTAAGACTTCGATCAAACGTGCGCTGAATATTGATCTCGAACATTACAAAGATGAACAGATGAAGCGCCGCCTTGATTCGTGGCTGGTTCGCACTCATATCGAAACCTGGAAAGATTATTTTCAATTACTTTCCACAGATCAAACTGAACTCGAGCGTTTTCGAAATTACCTGACCATTAATGTGACAGAGTTTTTTCGCGACCCAACCCGCTGGGACCTTGTGCGCCAGGATATTTTGCCGTACCTGATAAAAAATTCCAAGGCGAGCCACCCGGTGGTTGGCGGGTTGAAACTTTGGAGCGCCGGCTGCTCTATTGGAACGGAAGCCTACACAATGGCGATTCTGATGGATGAAGCAGCCCCCACACAAAAGTACTCCATTCTCGCGACAGACCTCGACCGTGGCGCATTGCTCAAAGCCAGATCGCGCGGGCCATATTCTCAGGAAGATATCCGTAGCCTGTCATTATCACAACGCCATAAATATCTCACGCCGACTGCGCCTTATCACGCAGTTGAAAACTTGCAAAAAAACATCCATTTTCAAGAGCAAAATTTAATCACAGATCGTTTTGAAACTGGTTTTGATTTGATCGTTTGTCGTAATGTTGTCATTTATTTTACAACCGAAGCAAAAGACGTTCTTTATGCAAAGTTTAGTGCGGCATTACGTCCTGGTGGCGTGTTGTTTGTGGGAGGGACGGAGATCATTTCATCGGCTGCAAAATTTGGACTTCAAAATTTTGGGATTTCTTTCTATAAGAAAGCATGATAAATAAATGAACAAATATTCAATAGACCAGCTTATTAAGGAAGCCGACAAACTTCCTCCCATCCCTCAGGCGGCGCAGAAAACGCTTGCGCTTATCCGTGCCCCCGAATCCAATGCCTCTAATTTGGCGCGCATCATCGAGATGGATCAGGTTCTAACGATCCAGGTGCTTCGCTGGGCTAACTCTGCTTATTATGGAATGGAAAACCGGATCACGACTGTGCAACAGGCAATCGTTGTTTTAGGGCTGGACATTATGCAGGAATTAATAATGACGTATTGCTTTTCTGACCGCCTGCATATTCCTCTGCCTGGGTATGATTTGCAGCGTGGTGAACTTTGGCAGCATGCGTTAGGCACAGCCATCGGCGCAAAACTCATTTCGAAACAACTGCATTTGAATATCGACGAAGATGCTTACTTTGCCGGTTTACTGTGCGATATCGGCAAACTCGTTTTTGAGAAACTTCTTCGTGAGTCTGATGTGAACCGACCAGAGTGGGATCAGTATTCCTTTCTGGAGTTGGAACGGGAAAACTTCGGCATTGATCATGCCATGTTGGGAGCCGAAATAGCCCGCCGCTGGCAGCTTCCCGAAACTCTGGTAACAGCAATCGCTCATCATCATCAACCTCAAACGGCAGAAAAACATCCATTGCTGGTTGCGACAGTCCACGTGGCTGATGTTGCCATGATGATGCTGGGCATCGGCATTGGAGTTGATGGGCTTCGTTATCCATTGGAAGAGGAAGCCCTAAAGCGTTTGGGCATGGACAGGGAAGATTTCTTTTATCTGATCGAACAAGTAGCAGAACAATTAACCAAGGCAAAAGAACTTATTTCTCTTGGTTGAAATTTGTCAGGTTTTGTCCTGATCTGTACTGGAGGTAGAAAATAAGTGGACGCGAAACTGTTAAACCCGTTTATTCAAGCTGCGGTGGAAGTGTTGAAGGCAGAGGTAGACACAGATGTAACCCGCGGAGAAATATCCATGCAAAAATCTTCGCTGACCTCAGATGATATTACTGTGTTGATAAATCTGGTTGGAGATGTATATGGCGTTGTGATGTACGGGATGCAAAAAAATACCTGTTTGAATCTGGTTTCAAAGATCATGGGGCAGGAGTTCACTGAACTTAACTCGCTTGCACAAAGTGGCATGGCTGAGTTGGGCAATGTAATTAGTGGACGAGCCACAATCAGATTCTCAGAGACTGGCTATAAATCAAATATCTCGACCCCCACGGTTCTGACGGGTAATGGAATTGAAATTTCCACACTCGATTTTCCCAGGATCGTAGTGCCTTTGGAAACTCAATTTGGCATCTTAACTGTACATCTTGCTCTGAGGACAAAGAACCCGGGAGAGCCACACAACCCTGATGAATTTATTTCACTGATCAAAGCCCCGCTTTCTCCCAAGGTTTCTTGATTAACCCACCCGTGGTCAGTAAAAATCGGAGATATTAATGAATGTTAAATTTCTAAATCCTTTTGTTAGTTCGGCTCATGACATATTAAGCCTGGAAATGCATGAACTGGTTGAGCGTGGGGATTTACGTTTGGATCATGGATCGTATCAAACCGACGACGTGACGGTGATTATCTCTCTGGTTGGTGCGGTGGATGGAACGGTTTTTTATAGCATGTCGAAGGAAGTTGCTGTGGGACTGGCTTCGGTCTTAATGGGCGAGAAGTTTGATTCTCTGGATCGGCTCGCCCAGAGCGGAGTCGCAGAATTAGGCAATGTCATCACCGGACAAGCCAGCATGAAACTGGCAGAGGCGGGTTTTGAATCTAATATTTCAACGCCTTCTTTGATTATCGGCAAGGGCGCCACAATTTCCACGCTTGAATTTCCGCGCCTGGTTGTGCCGCTTACCACATCCATTGGCTCACTGACGATCCACTTGGCCCTTCGCGAAGGACTTCAATCTAATTTGAAGACGCCTGAACTTGAAGTTCCGAAGGTAGACTTCTTGCAAAAAGGCGAATAAGCCGCGATGCACATCTGCCTGAGCGAGTGTTTTATAAATCAATATTCACCACAGATAAAAACAGATGAGCACTGATTTTTGGATAAAGCCCCTATGCGAGCACTTTTAAATCCATTTTATCTGTGTTCATCTGCGGTTAAAAACGAATTTCAAAAAACTTTCCAGTAGGAGTTTAAGGAACAATCCCCGCACATGCCACTCCATTTTTTGGGGCGCCGGTTGTTTCTGTTTTCCAGTTTATTTTGTCCAGGGTAATTGTGCAGGTTAATTCGCCGGTTGCAGTCGGGTTTACAGCTGTCAGATAGACTTCTGTGCCGCTTTTTATTTTTACCGTTTTAGACCAGGGTACCGTGAATGTTGTCGGCTCGGAAATGATGACATCACCACCTTGCAGGGTAATAATAGCAAACCCACCGGATGCCTGCACTTCAAAACGAACGCTGTGGATATTTTTGGTAGGTTTCGCTGCGCCCATATAATTCAGGAGGGCAATGGCGGCACCACATAACACTAATACAAAAATTATTTGAAGCGTGTTCTTCCAACCAGTTGACAGGTTATTAAACATGTTCTTCTCCTTCATCCAAAATGATTATATCAATAATGACTTTTTCAACTTTCATCTCCCATCAATTCCCGTTATTTTTTTCTCATACTATGCGGTTGTCAAATAGTGCTGTTTTTATATAATTTTTATCATTAAAAATGACAAGGATTGTTATACTGCGAAAAGTGATAACCTCAAATAATATGGATGAGTCCGAAAAGGAAAGTCTGTGAGTAAACATCATTCTAAATCAATTGCCCAACCGAGAATAAAACTCCAACCGCCTCTCTTGATGAATGGCTATGTTTCCATTAAGCAGTGCCGCCATGGACTGTTTATGTACAACTTAAATGACCTATTTATTGGACGCGCAATGGACATCTATGGGGAATGGTGCGAAGCCGAACTGGCTTGTTTGGGGCAAGTGTTAAAAAGCGGAGATGTCGTCATAGACGTGGGCGCCAACATCGGCACGCACAGTGTTTTCTTTTCAAAAAAAGTAACTCCAAGCGGGATGGTATTCGCTATTGAGCCGCAGCGGATCACATTTGAAATCTTGTGCGCCAACATTGCCCTGAATGGACTGCTGAATGTGATTCCTATGCAAGTGGGAGCCGGTGATCGGATTGGCGAAACAATTATTCCTGTGCTCGATCCCTCTGTCGCACAGAATTTTGGCTGTCTAAACATTGAAGGTCACTCTGCTGGTGACCTGGTAAAAGTGTTGCCGCTGGATGCCCTTGAATTGAAGCGTTGCAATCTGATAAAGATCGATACAGAAGGAATGGAACTAAAAGTACTGCTTGGAGCCGAAAAAACCATCCGAAATTGCCGTCCCTTTCTATTTGTCGAAAACAATACCCAAGAAGGTGCTCCGGAAATGGTCCAGATGCTGTTCGAGTTTGGCTACAATTGCTGGTGGCATTTTTCCTCTTATTATGATCCAGATAATTTCTTCCAAAATAAAGAAAATATATGGTCCAATATTCACCCCGAATCAAACATGATCTGTGCTCCAAGAGAATTTAACCTAAATATCACAGGTTTTGAACCAGTAATCAACGCCACTGATACTTGGATGCAGGCTCTCCCCCGGATGAATCTAACCAAAACATAAACTATGTATAACTTTCAAAATTCAGTCCGTCTCGCTTGGTTCATCTTTTGTCACTCAATCGTCACGCTTACCGTAGCGGGTCGTGCCAGGGTGAGAAACCTTTAAAACATTTGCAAGCTTCGTTGTAATTTTTTCGGCTTGTCCAAGTTAGGAGCATGAGCAAAATGAATATCACAATTTTTATATCATCTTCCCACGGGAACGTATTACAAGATCTCGAATGGCCAGAAAACCACCCGCTGGGTGGCAGTGAAACTGCGGCACTAAGGCTGGCACAGGCGTTAAAACGCCTTGGAGAAAAAGTAGAGATCATTACTGACATTAACCAGCTTGCCCAGCACCACTGTGATATTTTTATTTCCCTGCGTGTATGGGAGGTGTTTCATAATGGGCTTTATCCAGGGAATCGCAACTATCTTTGGTGTCACGATGATATCGATCAGCCATTTGTCAAAATGTTGGAAGACCCACAGATCGCAAAACCAATTTACGACAAGTTAGACGGAGTGATCCTGCTTTCTCATTATGTTGCCCAACGTTGGATCTCGACCATGAATGTTCCCTTGAATAAGATCATTATGACTACCAACGGGATTCCACTGCATCGCTTCCAACCTCATCCCGACAGATTATCCGCGCGTAAACCTTGGGCGTATTATTCTTCAACTCCATTTCGGGGTTTGGAATTATTGTTGCTGGCCTGGCCGCATATTCTTCAAGCTGTTCCTCAAGCTCAATTGCATATATGCAGTTCGATGAAAGTTTACGATCCTGAAGGAACAACAGATGCTGTCTTCAACGCTCTTTACGAAAAAGCCCAAAGCATGCCCGGTGTCAAATACCACGGGTCATTGGGTCAGGCTGAGTTGCGGAGTGTGGCTCAACAGTGCCGCGTGTTGGCTTATCCCTGCATATTCCCTGAGAATTGCTCTATTACAGCCATGGAGGCGATGGCGGCGGGTTGTGTTGTCGTCAGTACTGTCTTGGGTGGAATGTCCGAAATAGCCTGGCAGAATCCGCTCGTGCCCATCACCGATGGTTGGCTTAATCAATGGATAATAGAGGTTATCCGGATGTTTAAAGACAATGAACACTACGAGAAAAAAGCTCTCCAAAACCTGACGGTTGCCAGATACTATGATTGGAATACCGTGGCAAAAGATTGGGTGCGATTCTTAAAACAATGAGCTCCAAATACGATTTAAACCCGTTAATTGATGATCTTATTATTATGAAACGAAATGATATATCAAAAGGCCGACCGTGGATTATCTGAGTCTGTGCCTGATCTGCAAAGATGAAAATGATTACCTGCCAGAGTGGCTGGATTACCACATCCTGATGGGTGTGGATCGTTTTTATATTTATGATAATGAAAGCCGCATAAGCCTGCGCCAGAGTCTCAAGGATTATATTGAGCGTGGTTGGGTGGTGGTGATCGACTTTCCGGGTAAAGCTGTTCAACTTTATGCCTATGACCACTGCCTGCAAATCTTTGGAACACATACCTTCTGGCTGGGATTTATCGATACGGATGAGTTCCTGGTTCCAAAAAACACTTTGGATCTTAAAGAACTGCTCAAGGAATATGAGCAGTACGGTGGTTTGGCGGTCAGTTCCTTGTTTTTTGGTTCCAGCGGACATCAGCAACGTCCCGCTGCCGGGCAAATTGCGGCATATATCCTGCGCACCCACCCAACGGTCTCGGTAAATATTCTGGTGAAATGTATTGTGCAGCCCGCACGGGTGATGATGCCGAACTCTCCACATGATTTTATTTTTAAAGAAAATTCATGGTGTGTCAATGAAAGTTTTCTTCGGGTCGATTTCCAGCGCTTTCCAAATCACATCGAGAAAATCCAGCTCAATCATTATTTTTGCCGGTCTGTTAGTGAACTGGAACGGAAATTAAACCGTGGGAGAGGTGATGCTGGTAATTCCTGGGCGCGTAGTCGCTTCGAAGTGGTCAACCAATTGGCTACTTATCCGGATACAACCGTGCTTGATAATCTCACACGTTATTTTGAGGATGTAAACCCGTACCTGGAACCCATTAATTTGTTGGAAAAAATGGCAGACCAAGCGCATGAGCGCAGGACGACGCCTTTGGAACTGTCTCTGCCCGCTGAAGTTACTTTTCGGGCTGAGTTTGTTTCCTGGCTGACCGTCAATCGTCAGCTTGTAGAGGCTGAAGAACGAGGTAATCAAGAAGAACGGAAGCGTCTGTTATTCGTAAAATTAAAAGAAACTCCACATAAAATTAGCCTTTACGTGAGTCTGGCACAAGTCTTTCTGGAATTAAAAGATTCTGCCAGCGCCTGGCAGGTATTGACCCAGGCCTGGCGAATCGCTCCGAACAGCTACATGGCACTGTTTGGCATGGTTTTTTATTTTCTAAAGGTCGAGAACTATACGATGGCCGAGAACACCTGCCATCTGATGTTGGAGATGGGTCCCTACGATCTAAGTGTTTTGGGATTTATGACAGAAGCCATGATCGGGCAGGGTCGTTGGGATGAAGCACTTAAGATTGGAGTGCCGGTAGTGGAACTGGCTGGTAGCCTGAGCGAGGAAATGCCAGAGGATAATGCCATATACCTGGTCAAGAAAATGGCCGATCACCTGTTGGAAAAGAAAGACTATGCCGGGGCTGTGCGTTTATGGGAAGCTGGTATCAAATGTAAGCCGGGGGATATAAAAACATTGCTTGAGTTGGTCAGAGCCTTGCTCTTTAATGGAGATCAAGCTCGCGCCCGTTTGTTATTAACGCAGGCACGTGAGCTAGCTCCGCAAAATAGCGAAGTACTCCGACTGTTTGCACAGGTGAGGGTTGCTTCTTAGTGTTCCAAAAAATGCAGATTAAATTTATTTAAGGTGTTTTATGGATTATTTGAGTTTGTGCCTGATTTGTAAAGATGAGAACGATTACCTGCCCGAGTGGCTGGATTATCACATCCTGATGGGGGTGGATCGCTTTTATATTTATGATAATGAAAGTCAGGTCGGTCTGCGCGAAACTCTCAAGGAGTACATCGATCTTGGCTGGGCGCTGGTGATGGACATCCCGGGCAAGGCTATTCAACTGGATGCTTATGATCATTGTCTGAAAACCTTTGGCGCTAATACCCGCTGGATGGGTTTCATTGATACTGATGAATTCCTGGTTCCGAAAACCAGTCTGGATTTGAAAGAGTTGCTCAAGAGCTATGAAGAATACGCTGGACTGGCGGTCAGCTCCTTGTTTTTTGGCTCCAGTAGATATCAGGAACGCCCTGCTGTTGGTCAGATCGCGGCGTATACCCTGCGCACCCACCCAACTTATTTCTTAAATACCTTTGTGAAAAGCATTGTGCAGCCTGCTCGTGTACTGATTCCCGAATCTCCACATGAATTTGCCTTCAAAGAAAATTCCTGGTGTGTTAATGAAGGTCGTTTACGTGTGGATTTCCAACACTTTCCGAACCACATTGAAAAAATTCAGCTTAACCATTATTTCTGCCGTTCTGCTGGTGAGTTCAAACTAAAGTCACAACGCGGGCGGGGCGATACTAGCGCGCCGTGGTTGCAAAATCGTTTCGAGGTTGTTAACCAATTGGCGACTTATCCAGACAAGACCCTGCTGGAAAATCTTGCTAGGCTTTTTGAGGAAGCAAACCTGCATCTTGAATCCAGTAGCTTGCTTGAAAAAATGGCAATTCTGGCACGCAAGCGCAGACCAGCGACTTTGGATATTACTCTGCCTGCTCAGGTCATATTCCGGGCTGAGTTCGTTGCTTGTATGACTGCCAACCGTCAACTTGAAGACGCTGAAAAAAGGGGTGATCTTGAAGAAAGGAAACTTGTGCTTCTGCGTAAACTAAGGGTGACTCCAAATAGGGTTAACTATTACGTAAGCCTGGCTCAAGTCTTTTTGGAATTAAAAGACCCTGTCAACGCCTGGCAGGGTTTGTCCCAAGCCTGGAAAATTGCTCCGAACAGTTATATGGTGTTGTTTGGCATGGCTTATTACTTCCTGCGTGTTGAAAACTTTTTGATGGCTGAAAGTACCTGCCGTCTGCTGTTGGATATGGGTCCTCACGATCTGAATGTTTTGGCATTTATGGTCGAAGCCATGATCGGACAAGAACGTTGGGATGAAGCGCTTAAGATAGGAGTGCCTGTAGTGGATCTGGCTGGGACACTGGGTGGGGAATTGCCAGATCAGATTAGCGTTAATTTGGTCAAGAAATTGGCCGATCATTTGCTGGAACAGAAAGATTATGCCGGAGCTATGCGTTTATGGGAAGCGGGCGTTAAATGTAGGCCGGGGGATGTAAATACGCTGCTTGAACTTGTTCAGGTTATGCTCTGTAACGGGGATAAAGTTGGGGCACGCCAGCGGCTGGAACAAGCCCAATCTCTGGCTCCACAAAACGAAACTGTGCTTGCCCTGCTAAGGACGGATGCTCTTTTCGTCAGGCAGGTTGGTGCTCTGCATGAGCCTCGGAAGCGCTGGAACCGGTAGGGATGCCCATGCCGTCAGCTTGTGCAGAATCAGTTTCCAGTTGGGTGGTATGGCGCGGGCGTTATATTTATCGCAAGTTAGGCTGAATCGCCTATATTTCTTCAAATAAATTAACGCCATATTTACGCAAATTCGCTTTCTAAAGCTCAAGTAAAGAGCCTCACTGCCGAAACTATATTAGTAAGAAAAAAACAGATAATTACAAAAAAAGTACGGCAGAGGTGAATATCAAAAAATATAAACTAATGTTACTTTTGAACACAATGTCCGAAAAATAGTTCATAGCACCACTGGAACTCAACCACATTCTCTCAATTCAAAGAGGGGAAGGATCCCCTCGAAACATAATTCAAACATGGAGGTTTGAAATGGCAAACATAGATGTAACTCGTATTGCAAGTAATATCGGCGCTCTTAACGCCTTGAACTCTCTTCAGACGATCAACCAAAAGCTCGCTATGCACCAGACTCGTCTTTCAACCGGCAAGCGCATCAACAGCGCTTCCGATGACCCCGCTGGCTTGACCATCGCCACCAAAATGTTAGCCCGCTCGGAAGGTCTGAAAGTGGCCTTCAGTAACATTGGTGATGCAAATAACATGCTCTCCGTTGCAGAATCAGGTTTGAGCAAGATGACCGACATCCTGATCCAGATGCGCAACAAAGCTGAACAGGCTGCCTCTGACACATTGGGCTCGACCGAACGTGCGGCTATCGCCACACAGCTTTCGTCTTATGCCAGCCAGATCGACTCAATGGTAGAGGAAACCAAATGGAACGATGTCAAATTGCTGGACGGCACGGTGGACAAGCGCTTCCAAACCGGTGTGGATGATGGCGAATACACACAATGGCAGTTGCTCACCAAGTTCGATCCAACAACCATGGGCGTTTCTTCAGTAGTTGCCAATGACAGTGCAAGTGTCACGTCTGGACCTACCTTGGTGGGTGGTTCTACTCCCTTTACCGGACTCGGCAAGCTTAGCACCGGTTCCTATGTCACAGAAATCCTCGGCACAGCCGCCAGCGCGACCGTTGGCAAAGTTACCACATCCAGCCAATTTAGCGGCGATGCTGGTGTTACCTTCATTGCTTCGACTGAGACTACCGCGGGACTTTCCAGTGGAGCCAATGCCATTGCAGTGACTGGTTACAACTCGACGACTGATGTGTTGAGCTACACAGTTAATGGTGGGGCAGTTCAAACGCACACGATCCTTGCATTGAATGCAAGTAACACCATTGGCACTGATGGATTAAAGTTGAATGTTACTGGCACCGATGATCTCGCTACCAAAGAAGCCGCAATGATCGCAATTGCTGCCGGCGCGAACAAGACATACAACCTTGATTACGTCCACAAAAATCAAGTTCAGTTCAACTTGAAGACCGGATCCGGTGAAACAGTTGGCATTGACGCGAATGGTACCAACGGCACGACGAATCCGACCAGCACAGTGGCGTACGGTGACTGGAATGCAGCCTACAATACGGGACGTGGTATCAGCTTGACCTTTGATGCTGCTCCTGTTGCTGGTCAGACTAAGTTTGACTGGGCTGTCAAAAATGATTACAGCGTGGACGTTTCCACCGCTGCAAAAGCTTCAACCTATATGACCAATGTGACCACCAACTTGGACGCAGTCAACTCAGCTTTATCCACACTTGGTTCCATGATGGCTCGTCTTGACTTCAAGTCAGAACAGGTTGCGAATGCCCAGGTCAACGTGGAAGGCGCTTACAGCCGAATTATGAACGCGAACATGGCTGAAGAACAAATGAACGCTTCCAAGTACACCATCCTGCAACAGACAGCGATTGCAATGCTTGCGCAGGCGAACCAGGCTCCCCAGAGCTTACTGAGCCTCTTCCGCTAAGATTTACTGGTACTTCATCACAGCTCGGAACTTTTTCGGGGAGGCGCCTGGCGCCTCCCCGACATAGCTTTCCAACGGTATGGTTTGACCTGCTCCATGCCGGCTTCTTCCGAATAATGTCAGCAGGCTAAGAAGGTAAAAATGGCAATCACACCCATAGATTCTTCCCTCTTGAAATTGGCCCCCACTTTCCAAACGGCGATCAAAGCGATTATCGAGTCGGAAAGTAATCCGCTTAAAAAAGTGCAGTCTCAGAAAGATCAGATCGATATACGGCGCGCTGTTTATACGGATGTGAAATCAAATCTTGACTCGCTGCAGAGCGCAATTCAAGCTTTGATCAGCAGCCAGTCCAGCTTTGGAATGAATTTGGTTGCCAAAGCCACTGTCACTCCTGGCACGGCCGGCAGCACTGTGTTGAGCGTCACTACCACTGAAAGCGCAGCTTCAGCCGATTATGACTTCTCCGGTTATACCGGTAATTCTGGTATCCAACTTGCCAAGGCTGAAAGCCGGGCCTCGGTGGTTTCTACCAGTTCTGATGTGGCGCTGAACAAAAGCGGTATCCTCTGGCTCGGCGGGACGGGCGTGGCTGCCTTGGGTGACTTTACCTCGCCCAGTACTTCAGTGTCAGCCGCCGCTCTCGGAACCGTGGCAGACGGTCAGCGTGAATTGGGTACGGGCAATTACAGCGTGCAGATTCGTGATTCGGGCAGTGAACGCCAATTCCGCCTGGTCAATGCTGACGGCAGCGCCATGTCGATTCTTAACACAAGCGGCTCTGGTTACACTTCAACCTGGCAGACATTCACCGATGGCGATTATGACAGCGGGCGCGGTTTGAAATTGACCCTGAGTTCCTCTGGTGCTGTTGGAAGTACATCTTTGCCGCTCTATACCGCCAAGGGTACTTCTGTCAATATCAGCGCATCTGACACCCAACGCACTATCGCAGCAGGGATCAACTCAGCTCTCCAACCTGAGGGGCGCGACTTCAAGGCTTCCATCGTTTCCAATCAGTTGGTGCTTACGGGTGTCCAGAGTGGTGAAAACCACGGTTTGCTCTTCAGTGACGGTGACAATCTTCTTGGTTTTGGCGCTGCGCTGCAAGTTGCTCAGAATGCCAAATTCAAAGTGAATGGTGTGGATGTTTCGCGGGCCAGCAACACTAACTTGACGGATGTGATCGACGGCGTGACACTCAACCTGTCATCTGATGCGGAAGGGAAGACTGCCCGATTGAGTGTCTCTGCTTCCTCTGATAAAGCCACGGGCTTGATGACTACTTTGATGAGCAAATTCAATACTACATTCACGCATCTCTCTCAAAAATTAGCCAGCACTTCAAAAACAGAGGGCGAGAAGACCACCTATACGCGTGGAGCGTTATCAGGCGATGCGACCTTAAGCAGTTTCCGCAATGACATGTATTTCCGCATGAACCGGAATTACACCAACAGCGGCAGTTTCACCCGACTGGAGGATGTCGGTCTCAGTTTCGATAAAGATATGAAACTAACCTTCGACAGCACTAAATTCAACGATGCGCTCAAGAACCACTCCACCGATCTTACGGCGCTGTTGGATACGGGACTGGGCGAAATCAACAGCCTGGTTTCGCGCTTTTCAGGCAGCACGGGGATGGCGTCGAATACGCTGGCTGCCTTAGACCAACAGCGCGCCAGTTATGACAAGCGCATTGCGAAATACAACGAGGTGCTGACGGCCCGCAAGCAAGTACTGTTCAACCAGTATCTCGGCTATCAAAACCAACTGACGGACTACGGTTACCAGCAACAGATGTTAGATTCGATTTATGGAACTACCAGCGCTTCAGCCTAAAACCGGGCAGCGCCTGGCTTCTCTACAGTGAGATTGACGGTCGAGCATGAGGCTTGACCCATTTGAAAAAAATGTACTTCCCCCTGCAAGGATGCAGAGAAAGGATGTGAGCTATGAGTGATAATTCAATTAATCCAATTAGCAATAATGCGCAACTAGCCGCCGTGACCAGCGCGTTTCTTAAGACGCAGGTAAAGGCACCGGTTAAGGCGCCGGTAGAAGAAACTTCTGATCAGGATAAATCGTCAAAGCCGGTGGAACCCGAACCTGAGCAGCTTGACAGCTCAACCAATATTTCGGTCAACTTCCGTGTCAATGAAGATAATGAAGTTGTTGCATTTATTGTTGACCGCAATTCGCATCGCGTATTACGCTCCATACCGGTCAGTGAATTTTATAAAATGCAAGCTGGCGAATTATTGAAACTGGCTGCCTGAAACTGTACATAAATCGTATTGCCATCCTATCTTATTTCCTTTGCTATTTAGAGACTGTAAGATGGTTATTACGTTCTTGAAATTTGCATGAAACATCCATCAAAAATTTATGTGGAATTAATTGTACAGCGCTCAAGATTGAGGGAAGTCAGCCGAAACTGATTTCATGGAACAATCCATAAATAAAACTCATTGAGGACCGGTAACCATGTACCTAGCAGCTTATAGCAATCAATATCGAAAACAGGATGTAATGAATGCCAGCCCGCTTCGTTTGGTAATTATGACCTACGATCTGGCAATCCGTTCCTGCGAACAACAGGATTTTAGTAAATCCATCAAGACCATCAGTGCGCTCCGTGACACTTTGGATCTGGATTATCCCGAAGTCTCCAGCGGTCTGTTTAGCTTGTACCAGTGGTGCCTGGAATGTATCCGCAAAGGTGATTATGCTTCAGCCACCAATGTCCTTACTGAACTTCGCGGCGCCTGGGTTGCAACCGAACAAAAAATCGCCTCACGGCAGATCCCCGTCAGCGTTAGCACTGCCCCCGCATATTCCACTTCCTTTGGCAACATCTTAACTTGATAGATTAGATTTCCTGTATTTATCAGAAGGCAAGCGTAGAAGCAACAGCAATCAACCGGCAGATCGTCACCCGGCTTTGAAAATAGATGACCCATTGGGCAACAAAGAGCAAGCGCCTTTCCGCAAGGAAGAGGGCGCTTTGTTTTTTATTCACACAAAATTTATTTTAACTTCACATGGCTTTTACTCCCTTAAACCTCTGGCTTTGATAATATCAGTGCAACAAGGAGCACATCATGAGTTTTTGGGAAGCACTCCGCATTGGTTCGTCCGGACTTACAGCCCAGCGTTTACGTCTGGATCTGATCTCGAACAATATTGCAAACGCACAGACCACTCGCACCGAAAAGGGCGGAGCCTACCAGCGTCAGGATGTTGTTTTTATGCCTGAAGAAAAAACCGCTTTTGTACCCCAGGCTGTCGCGGATCGCCGGGGTGGGTTGAGCAGCTTGCAGGGCGGGGTGCGCGTGGCTGAAATCACCACCGATACAGAAACAGGTCCCAGAGTATATGACCCCACACATCCAGACGCAGATGCTGATGGATACGTCACATACCCGAACGTGGATATTGTCGTTGAGATGACCAACATGCTCTCTGCAACTCGTTCCTATGAAGCCAACCTGGCTTCCATTGAAGCCGTAAAACGTATGGCGCTGAAAGCTCTTGAGATCGGCAGGTAAACATGTCAATTCAATCCATTGGTTCAAATCCAATTCCGCCGATACCTGCGATCAACTCAACTCAGAAGCCTGTTGCAAGCGGTTCTGCCACACAGATCACCCAAACTTTTGAAACCATGCTGAACACGCTCAACGAATCCCAGCTAAGTTCCGATGCGCTGGTTGAAAAAATGGCACGGGGCGAAAGCGTTGATTTGCATGAAGTGATGATCGGCATGGAAGAAAATAATGTTAACTTCAACGTAGCGCTAGGCATCCGCGACAAGTTGATCGAGGCCTATCGCGAAGTGATGAGAATGCAAGTCTAAACTTATCTGGGACCTGAATTATGTTTGCAACCATTCAACAACAATTTACATCGTACTGGAAAAAACAAAGCCTCGGAAAACAGATCACCATGGTGGCATTGACCCTGGCTGTCTTGATCCTGACGCCCGTATTAGTTAACTGGGCCAACACCCCAAGTTACGCCGTTGCCTACACCGGGTTGAGTGAAACGGACGCCGCTCAGATCGTCCAGAAGTTGGATGACAACAGCATTTCATATCAACTAAAAAATAGCGGCACCATCGAGGTTCCCAGCGACCAGGTCTACACAACCCGTTTGCTCATGGCTCGTGACGGGCTGCCCGAATCAAGCACCGTGGGCTACGAATTATTTAGCGGAACTTCAATGCTGGGGATGACGGAATTTTCTCAACAAGTTAATTATCAGCGGGCGATTGAAGGCGAACTTCAACGGACGATCGGCAGCCTTGAAGCTGTGCAAGCCGTCCGAGTGCATTTGGTGACACCTGAGAAGTCTCTGCTTTCCTCCGATCAGGCGCTCAGCACCGCTTCTGTCACCATTCAGGTTAACCCGGGTCATACGTTGGATGCCGCTCAAGTGCGGGCTATTACTCACTTGATCGCCAGCAGCGTGGAAGGATTAGACGCTGGTAACGTGGTTGTGGTGGATAGTGCCGGGAATCTACTGGCAGATGGAATTAGCACAAATGGCGAATCGGATCAGTCTTTAAAAGACGATCAGCGCGCCGCCGAACTGGCTTATGCAGCCGAAGTGCAAAAGCGGGTGCAATCCCTGCTCGATAAAATTCTCGGGCCCAACCGCTCAAGTGTGCAAGCCACTGTTGAAATGGATTGGACTCAGCGCGAAATCACATCCAACACGTATGCGCCAACCGAAGTTGCCCTGCGTAGTTCACAGATCATTAACGAAAGTTCAACAGATGGCGGTACGACCGGCGGAGTGCCAGGGGCTACATCCAATTTGCCCACTCCTGTAGCCACAACAACCGGCACGGGAACTTCCTCATATCAACGCAGCGAAGAAGTTCTAAACTATGAAGTCAGTCAAACTCAATTACATGAAATTATTACTCCAGGCAAAGTCAACCGCGTCTCGGTATCCGTGATGGTTGATAACGTCAGTGACGCCGCCCAGTTGACTTCCATCAAATCGGCAGTTGAAGTGGCCGCAGGTATTGATACAACACGCGGCGACCAGATCGTTGTTGAATCCTTTGCCTTTGACCGCACAGCTCTGGATGCGCTGACTGTGGAATTGGCTAAACAGCAGCAGCAGGAACTCTATTTACGAATTGGAATGGCGGTTGGGGCGGCTCTGGTTGTGCTTGCTCTGCTATTTTTTGTCCTGAGAATGATGAGCAATTTACGCAATGCATCCAAGGACTCATGGAAGACTGTCCTACGGCCGGCAAGCGAATTAGCCGCGCTGCAAGATGAGTATGCCGCACCTGCTTTGAAGTTACAAGCTGATTTGTCCACTGCGCTTTCTCGGCTGGCAGAACAATCTGGCGAATCAACTGACGCGAAATCTGGCAATGAAGATGTGGTTGTGCAGGTTCACTCCAAAAACCGCCAAGCCACGGCATCTGAGGATGAACAAAATTCCCGTGTTATTTCCAGACTGACGGAAGAAAATCCTGCCACGGTGGCAGAGATTATCCAACTCTGGTTGAATGAGAGCAAAAAGTCATGATCTCTGGGCTCGATAAAGCCTCTGCGCTTTTACTTGGCTTGGGTGTCGATCTGTCATCTCGCGTCCTTCAATATCTGAGCGAAGGTGAGATCGAACAGGTTCTCCTGGTGCTGGGCAAGGCTGGGGTGGTATCGCCCTCGGTTCGTCATGAGGCGTTGAAAGAAGCCTGCGAATTAAGTCTGGCAGATGGCGCCGAGCAGCGCGGCGGAATCGAATATAGCCGCCAGCTTTTGGCACGCGCAGTGGGTCCGCGCCGCGGCACAGAAATTTTGGAACGTATCTCCATCCACCAACAGCTATCCTCCTTTGAGATGCTCAAGAATGCCAATGCGCGCGAAGTTGCAATTTTGCTCCAGGAGGAAATGCCCCAAACCATAGCTTTGGTACTCTCCTATTTGGAAGCGAAGGTTGCCGCAGACATTCTAACCAGCATGACCAAGGAAAATCAGATCGAGGTGACTTTGCGTCTGGCGGCCATGGATCGGGTTTCTCCGCAGGTGGTTCAGCAAGTTGAAAAAAGTCTTAAGAATAAACTTTCCAGCGTGATCAATGAAGCAGATTTTCGAGCAACTGGCGGCGTGGCATTTTTGGTGAAAATGCTCAATCAGGTGGATCGCGGCGCGCAGAAATCCATCTTTGAAGCTCTCGAAACAACCAACGCTAAACTGGTTGAAGAGATCCGCGCCAACATGTTTACATTTGATGACGTGATCAAACTTGATGACCGCGCCATGCAGCGTATTCTGCGCGATGTCAACAAGGCTGATCTGGCGTTGGCGCTCAAGGGCGCGCCTGAACATCTTAAAGAAAGAGTGTATGCCAATCTTTCGGAAAGAGCGCGCGAAAACCTGAAAGAGGAAATTGATATTCTTGGTCCTCAGTTAGCCAAGAATGTTTACATATCTCAACGCAAGATCGTGGATGCGGTTCGTTCGTTGGAAGAATCAGGCGAAATTGTGATCTCTGGCGGCGGAGGCGGCGATGAAGTCATTCAATAACATTCACCCGAATGCTGCCTTTGAAAAAGCTGAGGCTTGGACTCCGCCTGAGTTGGGACTTGAGCTTTCGGCGGGCGTAAAAGGTATTCAAAAGAAACAGGTTCTTGCTGTCTTTGGCAATGACGAAAGTAACGCGAACAATAAAGCAAAAGTACAACCGTCGGCAATACATTCGGCAGACACAAACCAAAGCTTCACTGCGTGGCAGCCCGGCGTTATTAATCCAAAAACCACTGAGGTTCGCAAGGCAGACTGGACCTTTATCGAGGTAGCCGAAGATTCTTCTGATGAACAAGATCAGGCTAGGATGGCTAAGTTTTTTTCGGGCGGCGCTACTCAACTGGAACAATTCAATCCAGAAAATGAAGCGTCGATTATTTTGGAGCGCGCGCGTATTCAAGCGGAGGAGATCATTCTTGCGGCTCAAGCCGAGGCTGATGACGTGATTCTGCAAGCCCAATCTGAAATTGATGAACAGAAAAAACAAGGTTATCAGCAAGGTCAAAACGAAGCACGACTTGAAATTGAAAATTCAATAAAAGCAGTTCACGGCATGGTTGAAGAAGTGAAAAAATGGAAGACCGCGCTCATGGCACAAGGTGAGCAAATTCTGGTCGAGATGTTGAAGGAAATTTCGAGAAAGATGTTTGGCGACGGCGTTGAACTGGATAAAAATGCCCTCCAGGCTAACTTAAGCCGGATCATGGAAAGCGCACACGGATTGGGTAGTTTGAATATTTTCCTTAACCCTAAAGATGCAAGAATTTTAGATTCTTCGTGGGCAGATCAATATTTGTTGGTCTCAGGCGGGCAGGCGAAGATCATTCCGTCTGACAATATTATACGCGGCGGTTGTTACGTAAAAGGCAACATGGGAACCGTGGATGGACGTGTGGAAACACAACTTGATGCATTTTTGCAGACCTTTGATGAAGTAAGCAACTTAGCCGAGTAAATTATGGAAACACATACACCCGATCTTTCACGTTTTAGCAAAGCCATCAATAACCTTAATCCGCTGTCAGTCACCGGGCGGGTTGTTCAAGTGGTTGGACTGACGGTTGAGATCATGGGGCTAAACTGCCAGATCGGTGAAATTTGCGAGATTCAAACTCACAATAAAACTTCTTTGATGGCTGAAGCGATTGGCTTTCGGAATAACCGCATGTTGCTCATGCCGCTTGGCAGTATGGACGGCATCCAACCAGACAGCACCGTGCGTTCAGTTTCTCATGCGTTCAGGGCTCCCGTCGGCAGATCGTTGATCGGCAGAGTTTTGAACGGGTTGGGCGAACCCATTGACAGCAAGGGCCCGCTAAAAAATATCAATTTGGTTTCCACCAATCAAGCGCCCCCGCATCCATTGGAACGTTCTGCAATTGAAGAACCGCTTGTCACCGGCGTGCGCGTCATTGATGGAATGTTGACTTGCGGCAAAGGTCAGCGTATGGGTATCTTTGCCGGTAGTGGCGTCGGAAAAAGTTCACTGCTTGGCGCGATTGCGCGCAATTCAAAAAGCGATATTTCGGTCATTGCTCTGATCGGTGAGCGCGGACGTGAAGTACGTGAATTTTTGGAGCGTGATCTGGGTCCCGAAGGCTTGGCGCGTTCAGTCATCATCGTCTCAACTTCTGACCAGCCGGCGCTGATGCGTTTGAAAGCAGCCTCAGTCGCCATGACCATCGCCGAGTACTTCCGCGACAGCGGCATGGATGTGATGTTTATGATGGATTCGGTGACCCGTTACGCCATGGCACAACGTGAGATCGGTTTGTCAATTGGTGAGCCGCCCGCCAGCAAGGGCTATACCCCGTCTGTGTTTGCCATGCTGCCCCGCCTTCTTGAACGTGCCGGTAGGGGAGCGGTGGGTTCGATCACCGGCTTCTTCACCGTTTTGGTTGAAGGCGACGATTTCAACGAGCCGATCTGCGATGCGGTGCGCGGCATTTTGGATGGACACATCATCCTCAGCCGAACCCTGGCGGCGCGGAATCATTATCCGGCAATCGATGTCTTGAACAGCGTCAGCCGTGTTATGCCTGCGATCACAACGAAGGGACACTTGCAACTGGCGTCTTTTGCGCGGAAAAATTTGGCAGTCTTTGAAAAAGTTCGTGACCTGGTCAATATCGGCGCTTATGTCAAAGGCTCTGATCCCGAGGTGGACACGGCTCTGCTCGTGATGCCTGAACTAACCAGCTACCTGCAACAAGACCGTACTGATGTGAGCTCGTTCGAAGATACCCTGCAATCTTTAACTGAAATCAGCCAGATATCGTCAATCCATTAAATTGAGGCATCCACATGACACCTAAATTCTCACTACAAACTGTTTTGGATTTTCGGCACGGGAAAGTGGAACTGCTGGAAATTGAACTGGGCAAACTGCTGGCTGCTCATCAGAAAACACAATCTTTGTTTACTGCATTGCAGGAATATCAAATCAGCCTTCTCGACCAGTTGAGCGTGACACAGTCCGGTGAAATTGACCTGGTCAGGATGAATTTGCTGCGCCTGAATATTTTGCAAGTCGGTGAACAAATTGAACTCGTAGCGATTGAGTTAAAAAAACAGGTTAAAGAAATTGAAATCAAAAGGGCTGAAATGATCAAAGCCAGGCAGTCTGAGGAGACTCTGGAAATCTTGAAGCGCAACCGCAATGAACTTTATCTGGCTGAACAGGTTCAGATCGAAGCTCAGGCGCAGGATGATATTTATATTGCCCGGGCATTTCGCAATCAACAGCAAGGAGCCTAAAAAATAATGGACAACTCAATTTTTACCGGACAAATTCAGTCGGTCATGCAGAAGCTCATGTTTAGCCTGCTTGATAGATTGATCAAAAAACTCGATGCCGATGGACAGACCAGCCAGACCACGACAACCGCCGCGCAGTCGACTGCATCCACAACTTTTGGAAGCCAGCCTGTCACCGGAGATTTTTCCAGCCTGATCAATCAGGCGGCGCAAAAATATAACGTTGACCCGGCGTTGGTGCAAGCCGTAGTTAAGGCTGAATCTAATTTCAACCCCAATGCCGTTTCGTCGGCGGGCGCGCTTGGATTGATGCAGCTTATGCCAGGCACAGCCAGCGATCTGGGCGTGACCAATCCGCTTGACCCGGCGCAGAATATTGATGGCGGCGTGCGCTACATCAGCCGATTGCTCACGCATTACAACGGCGATGTAAAACTGGCGGTCGCGGCTTACAACGCCGGTCCCGGCGCCGTGGATCGTTACAACGGAATTCCGCCTTATCAGGAAACCCAAACTTATGTCACTCGCGTATTGGGCTATTTCAACTCCAGCAAGGAATGGCAGGCGTAACCATGAGCGATTCACTGTTTTCAGACAACGCAACGCGCATTGCTAAAGTTGCCTTGGATGGACTCAGTCTGCGTCAGCAAGCCATCAGCCGCAATCTGGCAAATGTGGATACTCCCGGATTCAAGGCGCAGACCGTAAATTTTCAAGAGACTCTCGATCGGATGGTTGACCCGGGCAGTTTGTTGCCGTTGAAATTAACCGACGAGGACCATCTGACAACTGCCACAGCCGAAACTGGATTTTCCTTGTCTTTGCGCTCGGGTGGCACCCTGCGGGCTGACGAAAACAATGTTGATATTGATGTCGAAATGGCTGATATGTCTGAAGCTGGCATCCAGTATCAGGCGGTTAGTCAGGCGATCTCCAAAAAATTATTGCTTCTTAAAACATTGACAAAGTGATGATGGACATGATTCTTCAACAGATATTCAAATCTTCTCAACTGGATGGGATGTTGCCGAAATCCCAATCCGCGGATTCTGAAATAACTCAGTCTCCGGTTTTTGGAGAGATCTTGAAGGATGAAGAAAAGAAACTGCAACAAGCTCAGGAAATTAACGCGCTTTCTGTAGCGGGCATACTTTTAGCCATGCAAGCCCCGCTGATTGCAGAATCAACGCCTGTAATTAATGCCAGCTATGGCAGCAAAACTGGAAATTCTGAAAAGCAGCCTGCGCCGAAAGTCGAATCTGCCAAACAAATGATCCCTGCGCTCATTGCAGAAGCTGCTCAACCCATCAACAAAATATCAGAAATGCCAGTTGCGGTTCTCTCAGATGCAGTCAATCAAAAATTTGTTGTGGACGGGAAGCCAGTTGAAGTTCAGCCCCGCGTTGTTGTGTCTGCGCCAACCGTGCCAGAAAAAGAAATGGTTCAGCCTGCCGCACTGGCTCAAAATGAAAAACCAGAAATGCCAGCCACCGTTCGCGCGGATGTAGCCAGCGAGAAGCCTATTTTGGAAACGAAGTCAGTTGAATCTCAGCCCCGCGTTGTGGTGTCTGCGCCAGCCGTGCCAGAAAAAGAAATGGTTCAGCCCGCCGCACTGGCTCAAAATGAAAAACCAGAAATGCCAGCCACCGTTCGCGTGGAAGTAATCAGCGAGAAGCCTATTGAGGAAGCCAAGACAGTTGAATCTCAACCCCGCGTTGTTGTGTCTACGCCAACTGTGCCAGAAAAAGAAATGGTTCAGCCCGCCGCACTGGGTCAAAATGAAAAACCAGAAATGCCAACCACCGTTCGCGCGGATGTAATCAGCGCGAAGCCTGTTTTAGAAACCAAGACAGTTGAAGCTCAACCCCGAGTTGTTGTGTCTGCGCCAACCGTGTCAGAAAAAGAAATGGTACAGCCTGCGACATTGGGTCAAAATGAAAAACTGGAAATGCCAGCCACCATTCGCGCGGAAGTAATCAGCGCGAAGCCTATTTTGGAAACGAAAGCAGTTGAAGCTCAACCCCGCATTGTTGTGTCTGCGCCAGCCGTGACGGAAAAAGAAATGGTTCAGCCTGCCGCACTGGGTCAAAATGAAAAACCAGAAATGCCAGCCACCGTTCGCGCGGAAGCCAGGACCGTTGAATCGCAGCCCCGCGTTGTTGTGTCTGCGCCAACCGTGCCAGAAAAAGTGATGGTTCAGCCTGCCACACTGGGTCAAAATGAAAAACCAGAAATGCCAGCCACCGTTCGCGCGGAAGCCAAGACAGTTGAATCACAGCCCCGCGCTGTTGTGTCTGCCCCAGCCGTTCCAGAAAAAGAAATGGTTCAGCCTGCCGCACTGGGTCAAAATGAAAAACCAGAAATGCCAGCCACCGTTCGCGCGGAAGCCAAGACAGTTGAAGTGCAGCCCCACGTTGTTGTATCTGCACCAACCGTGCCGGAAAAAGCAATGGCTTTGCCTGAGGCGAATGTTCAAAGTGAAAATATTGAGATAACGACTGCTCTGCGCGCGGAAAGTGAAAAGCCAGAGGCGCAAGTAAATGCCTGGGTTCAGCAACCAGTTAGCAGAGTAGGCAAAGAAGCGGAAGCGCCAGAAGTCGCAGTGGTTGTGGCTGAGTCTCATAATCAAAACGAAAAAATATCCGCTGATGAAATGCAGGACGTTGATCTAGCCGCTGTGCCCACTGGCTTTGTTAATGAAGCGGTTGTGATAAAGACGGCTGAGAAATTACCGGCGACCCAGGTTAATGCACAGGCGGCTGAAGTGATTGAGCAAGTGATGAGCCAGATGAAGGTGAAGATTAAAAGCGGAAGCACATCAATGAGCCTGCAATTGAACCCCAAGGAATTGGGCGCGATTGAGGTGCAGATGGTCAGAAATGCGCAGGGTGTCAGTGTAACTTTCTTTATAGAACAGGCAAGCACAGGACAGTTGCTTGAGTCTCAGATGAGTAATTTGCGCCAGTCACTAAAGGATGCAGGCGTACAACTCATAGGTCTTAATATCAGCCAGCACGATCAACCCAAACAGGAAGGAGGATTTTTTAGGCAGGACCCGCAGTTCAATCAAACCTCTCAGCGCAACGCTTTCCAGACCGAAACAGCAAGCATGGAAAGGGAGTTGCCGGAACGAATTGGCGGGTTGTTATCAAATGAAGTTGATTATCTAATCTAAAAAATATTTTTTGAAAAAGGAGAAAAAATGCAAGTAACCAGTACTTCAAGCATCAATCAGTTGTTGGCGAATACCACTGCCAAGACCAGCAGTTCCACCGCCAGCGCGCTCGATTCCAATCAGTTCATGCAGATCTTGATGGCGCAGTTAACCCACCAGAATCCGCTTGAACCGATGGATAGCAATGAGATGATGAGCCAGTTTTCACAGCTCAATTCTCTTCAAGAGTTGAAGGACATCCATACGGCAATGGACAAAGTGTCCGCTTCAAACCAGACCACCTATTTGACCAGCCTGATCGGCAAAATGGTCAAAGCCACCCGTTCCGACGGAAAAATTGTGGAAGGCGTTGTGGATGGCGTTTCGGTTGATCAAGATGTCCCGCAGATTCTCATCGGCGATGAAACCGTGGACTTAACCAATGTCCTCGAAATAAAAGGAGCGTGATTAATATGGCAGATCCATTTCACGTTCAACTTGGACGGGTAAATGGCGTTGGCGAACAGCCTGTAAAACCGGTCAGCACGGTTACCCCTGTGCCAGGGACAAGTTTCGCGGAGACGCTTGAAAATGTTCAGAGCGTTCGATTTTCCAACCATGCACAAAGCCGCATGCAAAGCCGCGATATTAATTTGAGCAGCGATAACGTAAGCCGTCTTTCAGATGCAATTGACAAGGCTGAAAAACGCGGCGGAAAATCTTCGCTGGTCATGGTGGATGATTTGGCTTTCATTGTAAACATTCAGAGTCGTACTGTTGTCACAGCATTGGACAAGAATCAGCGCGGCGAAGGTGTGTTCACTCAAATTGACAGCGTCGTTTTTGCTGATCCGGCAGAAGATAGCGCCGTGAAATCCTTGATCGATCTAAAAGGATAATCTGTTTTTCAAAAAACCACAGGCTGGCCCTCCTGGAGGAAGCCTGAAAACTAACCTATTAGGAGAAAATATAATGATCCGCTCAATGTACACCGCTATTAGTTCTTTAAGTCTTCAACAGAAATATTTGGATGTCGTTTCCAACAATCTCGCAAACGCCAATACGATCGGCTTCAAAGCCAGTCGGGTGCTTTCTCAAGACCAGTTCGCTCAAATGATGAGCCCCGGCTCGGCGCCCACCACAACTCAGGGCGGCACAAATCCCACCCAGATCGGTCTCGGCGTAAACTTGGGATACATCTCTTCTAACTTTACTCAAGGCGTTCTGCAAAGTACTGGCAGAAATATGGATTTGGGTATTCAGGGTGACGGCTTCTTCGTCTACGGACAGGATGTCGGCCGCCGCTATTCACGCGAAGGTTCCATGAGTCTTGATATGGAAGGCAATCTGGTCAATTCAGCCACTGGTTTGCGAACACAGGGTTGGTTAGCCGACGCAACTGGCGCTATTGATACCGATTTGGCCGTGAGCGATATCCAAATTGCCACCGATAAAACTTTAGCAAAGGCCACGGCAAGTGTAACTTTGGGCGGCAACCTGAGCGCAAATGCGGCGGGTGGAGATACAAACATTATCTCGATGGGTGTCTACGACTCTTTGGGCGCCATGCAAACCGCTTCGGTTCGTTTTACTCGCGGAGGCACCGCCGCTGTGCCGACCAATGTCTGGACCTGGCAGGTTATGGATACCACCGTTACTCCGGCAGTCGCTGGGACAGGTGACGGCACGATCACTTTTGATGCCAACGGCCAGATCGATTTGACTGCCTCGACGACGGGTGCCGCGATCAGTATTCCTGTCTCAGCTGGCGCGGATCCACTCGCCCCGACTCTTGATTTTTCCAATCTGACGCAGTTGGCTGCCGCTGATACAGCAACCGTCACCAGCCAGGATGGTCTGCCCGCGGGTTCTGTATCCGATGTATTCATCTCTCCCAACGATGGCATTATTTCTCTGATGTATTCGAACGGAATGATCGAGCAGGTTGGTCAGGTGGCGCTGGCTCGTTTTACAAATCCCACGGGTTTGATGAAGGCGGAAGACACCAGTTTTATCGCGGGCTTGAATTCAGGCGATGCTCAAATTGGTGTTGCATCCACCGGTGGGCGTGGATCCATTGCCTCCGGAAACCTCGAAGCCTCGAACGTGGACATGGCACAGGAGTTCACCAACATGATCCTTGCCCAGCGTGGTTTCCAGGCTTCTTCTCGTGTGATCACCACATCAGATGAGATATTGCAGGAACTGGTCAACTTGAAGCGCTAGTCCGTAAATAATCCACAGATTATGCAGATTTCACAGATTGGAATTTTTTAGCGAAAAATCTGCGTAAATTGGCGCAATCTGTGGATAAAAAAAGCACCTCATGTGATGATCTCACTGAGGTGCTTTTATGTTTGTGTTATCGGGCGTAATTTGCAAGGTCGCTAAATTTTTCTTGGCCAGTGTTTTGAAAGTCGAAAATTTAACCAGAGATGAACAAAGATGAACGGAGATTTAAGGCGATGAATGTGAATATCTTTGTTTATCTCTGTTTATCATGGTGAATTTGAACTTAAGAAACGCCCTCTTAACCTTCAAACTTGCCGACAATTCTCAAAATATCAAAGCCTTCCGCAAATGGGACTTCTGCCAGCGCGCCATGCCGCACCATAATCGAGCGGGTAACTTCGCTATTGAAATAATATCGGTCGCGGTACGTTTCATATTCTGAGAGCGCTTCAACTTTTTTCTTTACATCTTCTTCGGAGACTTCCACTAAAAAGTTCGGAAAGAATCCGTACGAAGAGCGCACAACGTCAAAGCCTAAAACGGTGATGCCGCGGAAGGCGCGCAGGGCTTCATCTGTCATGGTGAGATGATCCTGGTGAACATCCTGTTTCGAGTGGACAAAGATCAGGTCAGGTTTGAAATCTTTGCGAAGTTTCAGGAAATATTCCAAAATTTCCTGTCGCGCATCGGGAAAGACGCGCGTGATAAAAGGTCCGAAGACGATCTTTTCTTCGGGCACACCCAGCACTTTCATGGATTTGATATGCTCGCCTTTTACGTTTTTCAGGTCAGGGTTTTTTTGATTGTCTGAAAGCGTGACGCACAAAAAATCTGTTTGCTTTGCGATGTGATGAATCAAAGCGCCGCACCCGATCTCAATATCATCAGGATGCGCGCCGAGGAAGAGGACTTTTTTACCGAAGAAATTCATGGTTGGTAAATGGTAATTGGTGATTGGTAATTACTAATTACCAATCACCAATTACGACTCTATTTTGTCGCCAAAATGCCGCCGACGACTTTGGTCATCACCAATTTGCCGTCACGGTCAAGCCACTTCTTCGCCACGGCTTCGATCTTGCCGATCAGGGCTTCGTACTCGTCAGCGCCGTTGAACATGGAAGTCCACAGTTTGCGGTCTTCGCCAAGTGAAGCGCGGACGTAATCCATGAACGGCGCAACTTCGGGGAAGGTTAGGTGGTTCTCGAATTTGTGCAATTCGGTCTTGGCGAAAATTTTGCTGATGGTGTTGAAGATGTCACCTTTGAAGCGCGATGAGCCGGGCATGGGCGGAATTGCCGCGCCCGTCGCTTCTTTGATGACGTCGTAGAACATCTGCTTATTCTCAGGCAAGGGACCTGACACGAAAAGCCGTCCGCCAGAATTCAGCACCCGATGAGCCTCACCAAACGTAAAGTCGAGGTCTGATGCGTAATAGATGGCGAAGGCGCTGGTACACAAGTCAAATGTATTGTCGGCAAAGTTGAACGGCTGATTAAAATCCAAAAATTGAAAATCAATATTCGCGCCGATCTTTTTGTTTTTCTCGCGCGCCTTTTCCAGCAGTTCTTCAGAGAAATCACCGCCAGTGATCTTGGCTTCGCCTTTTGTGTATTCGTTAAAGAGAAAAGATAACTTGCCCGCGCCGCAACCGACATCGAGAATATTCATGCCAGCCTGAGGCTTGAGCAATTCATTGGTCCACACGTCAATATTGGCGGAGCCATATTTTTCGTGAATATCGATCCGCATGAGCAGGTCTTTGCTGGGTTCCTGATAATCAATTTTCATTTGTCTCTCCTAATGTAGTGACGACTTTAGTCGTCCGTTTTATAAGCGACTGAAGTCGCTACTACGAAAAACTATCTTAAGGATTATACCAAAAGCACTTCAAAATTCAACGACTGAATTTTGAAGGCTCATTTACGTTTATTTTCCTCCCGACTTAGCCAATACCGAATTCCTTTGCCTGCAAGCGGCTCATCTTTGTAGCGCGGAATAACATGCAGGTGCGCGTGAAGTACATGCTGTCCGCCAACTGTGCCGCAATTCCAGCCCAGGTTATATCCGTCGGGATGAAATGTTTGGTCGAGTAAGGTTTTTGCTTGATGGATCATATCGTGCAGGGCATTCCACTCTGCGGGTGTGAGGTCAAAAACAGTTTCGCGGTGTGCGCGTGGAACGATCAGACCAGAACCAATCAAAATGGATTCTTCTTTCTGTAAAAATACGCACAGATCGTTTTCAAGAATGGTCTGGGTTCCATCGGCTAGGCGGTCACAAAAACGGCAGTCACTCATTTTTATTTCTCCTTGAAATCTCATGATAGAATTCGCGCACTGG
>CAMCQT010000046.1 GCA_945877125.1 Candidatus Brevifilum fermentans
CAGCCTGTTTCAGCCCTGAATACCAGCAACAAAATGACGGCGAGTTTGAGCGCTTCCATGCCGACAAAATATTCGACCAGTCCCAGGTAAAAAGTTGTGAGCATAGTTAGCATGATGAACAGTATCAGGCGGGTTGAAAAAAAATGCGATTGATAGGTGGAAATTATCAAAAGCAGGGAGAGCATCATGACCGCCAGGCTGACCATTTGAGATTGGTAGTCTATGCCGTTGAACTGCGAAAGAAAACCTGGATAGATAAGGTAAAGCAACGCGCTAAGCCAGGCGATTTTTATTTGGCGAGTCCATAACGCGGATAGAAACCAGAAGAAGAAGAGTGCGCTCAACACCCTGAATCCCCAGGCGCTTAGGTTATATAAAACGGGATTGTTCCCAAACAGCAGGTAGGCGGGCATCATGACGAGGGTGCGCATGGGACGGTCAACGATAAAAATATCCTTAAAGACCGCCGCGCCTTTTGCTCCCGCCGCGTACATCAAATACCAGTCGTCATTGAAATATCCAATGGCAAAAATGAACGGCAAATAAACAAGTCCTGCCACGATAATGAGGAGAGCTGGCAGAATGAAGCCATCAGAACGAAGAATTGTCTTGAGTTTTTCCATGGGGAATTTTATCAACCGCTTAATCTGACCAATTTTTCTGTCTTCTGTGATTCGTATGCCGCGAGCGCCATTTGCAGGGCGCGGATGCCGTCTGTCAGATCGCAGATCGGTTGGGCTTCGCCACGCGCTACGTCGATAAAGTGTTTTGTCTGCGCGATGAAAAGATGGTTGCGGTCAAAATCTTTGGGCGGGGAAAATGATTCAGAAACAGGAGCAGGCGGCAGATTGGAATAAGAGCCGAAGGCGGCGGGCATTTTTTGCAGGTGCAGAATCCCATCCGCGTTGTCCCATTTTAATGTGCCGTTTGTGCCGACAATTTCAAGTTGATGCACAGGCGGGCGCTGAAAATAGTTCAGGTGAACGCCGCCAATGGCTCCGCTGGAAAATTTCAAGCCGATCTCAGCCACATCTTCGACATCCATTTCAAGCGAGGAAAGATGTTGATTGAAAGACCAAAGTGATTCCACGTCACCCAGAATAAATCGCAAATAATCGAGCGGGTGCGTGAGCGTGACGATTACCCCGCCGCCCAAATCTGCGCGCGCCGCATAGCTTTGGCGATAATCTTCCCACGGATGCCAATTGGGCAGGTACTCGCCCCAATGCGCGTGAGCCGTTAATACTTTGCCAAGCGCACCCGCCTGAATGAGTTCACGCGCTTTGTTGAGCGTGGGATGATAACGAAATTGAAAGCCGACAAGGATTTTGCTTCCGCTTTTTTGCGTGGCTTGTTGCAACACGTCCAGTCGTTCGAGTGAATGGGAAACTGGCTTTTCGAGCAAAATGGCGCATCCTGCTTCGGCAGCGGGAATGGCGACATCCAAATGCAGCGCGGTGGGATTTGCCACGATGACGGCATTTGGCTTGTGCTTTTTGAGGGCTTCGGTCAAATCGGTTTCAACGGGATAGCCCGCGAGTTCGTCATCAGACATGGTGGCGCGATGGCTTCTCAGAAGGACGATGTCTGTTTCGCCGAGCGCGATCAAGTTGCGAAAGTGACGACGTCCGATGGAGCCAAGTCCAGCGATCATGAATTTCATAAAGATGTTCTCCAATATGAATTCGATATATTATTGTTTCATGTAAGGTTTGTTAACATCTAAAAGCGTGTCAAGTAATTCTTCCTTCATTGCTTTGGCAAATATTGGTTGGGCAGGGTATAGGTTGGTCATTTCCTCAATATCGGCATCTAGATTATATAACTCGAAGGAATCTTCCGCTTCGTATCCGGTGTAATAAATGAGTTTGTTGGTGCCTTTTATCATGGCAATAGTGGCTGTTTTTAACGGTGCGAAGGAAGAGTTCATTTTTGCTTCAATGGTAAATGTGCTGCGCTGATAGTCCTCCACGCCACCCAGCCCAGGTAAAGGGGTCCCTTCAGCCCATGCCGGGATGGGATTCCCAGTCAACTGTGTGATCGTGGGGAGTATATCCACGGCGTTGGTGGGGGCGAAAATATCGCGGCGGGTCTTTTGTCCGGGGGCGGAGATCAACAGGGGAATATGGATAACAGGGTCATACAAAAGGGGGGTAGAGTGCGCTTTCTCGCCGCGCTCAAACATTTCTCCGTGATCGGAAGTGATGATCACATAGCTGTTTTCGAATACCCCTTCTTTTTCAAGCGTATCAAAAAGGTTGCCGAGTTCCCAGTCAATGGAGGCAATATACTCATCGTAAGACCTGCGTGCTGATGTGAGTTTTGCGTTTGATGAATGGTCTGAAAAACGATGATCTGGTTTAATGATTGGATGGAATTTGTCAATGAACTTGCTGTCAAATTTGCTGGTGGCACGATATGGCATGTGCGGAGGGAAAAGGTGAATATACGAGAAAGATGGGGATTGCAAACCCGGCAGAAGCGACGCCAGTCCGTCGAAAACATCCTCCAGCCTGAAGTAAAGTGGATAGTTTACGTTGTTGGGCAGTCCTCTGGGGTAGCCATCTGTGGAAAGCTGGGCTGCACCTCTAAAGGAAAGGGCGTTTATCAAAGTGCCAAAAAGTAGGGAGGCTTGTTTGGTTTCCTTGAAAGCAAAATCATCCAATGCGCGGGTTGCCATGTTTGCGTCTTTCGGGAGGTACTTGCTTGTTAAATAGTCCTGTTCGCCATATGTCCCCGAAGGCAAAAGCGTATCCACATCGTTTGCGAATTGCGACACGATAAAATTGGACCAGACACTTTGTGGAAATGCCAGGCGATGATATTCACTTCCAAGCGCGCGAAAGATATTCTCCTGCGAAATACTTGGCTTGACCATGCCACTGTGATTGATGGCCCTGTTTGTCCACGGGTAGGTTCCTGTCAGCAAGCTGGCAACGCCGGGGATGGTGTAATTTCCACCTGAATTATGTGAATGATAAACATTGGCATGTTCGGCGAAGCGTTCCAGGTTTGGTGAGGTTGGGCGTGGGTATCCGTAGACTGAGAGGTTTTGGGCGCTCATCGCGTCAAATAAAAGGATGATCACATTTGGCTTTGATGTGTCTGATTGTCTGATATTTTTATCTGCCCAAGAGACAGCCTTTGGAAAAAAGATGGCTGGAGCGGCAGCTCCAACCATCTTTAAAAAACTGCGACGACTTAATTTAGACATAATATTTCCTTATTTAATTAAAATCAGAGAATATTTCTGATCAGTACCACCATCAAAGAAATCGCACTGACGGGTATCGAGACATAAAGGAAAACCACGAATCGATCGGAAATGTCATCCACGATCCTCTGTAGGAATTTAATTTGACCAAGCAATAAAACTAATAGCAGGATCAAAAGAAAAAATACTGGCGACCACTTAATCAAGGTGTACGGAAAAGGCATCTCTGGTACAATTTTCTCGGCTATATATATCAAATACCCCAGTCCCATGGAAACCAACAAGACTCCTTTTGTTACAAAGCGATCATGGAACCACTTTTGAGGCAAAATAACGCTTAATATAACGGGCGCAAAAACAACCACAAGACTTTCAAGCAGGTTAACCACCATTAAATAAGCAAAAATAACGCCGATTTCGCCATTTGTTGAATACTTAAGAAAACTGGGGAGTCGCCAGGAAAAACGCAAAAGTGACCACGAGTAGATCATGGTCATAGCAACTGCGTAGACAGGCGCCAATTGCGTAAGGGAAGGGATGCGCTTTGTAAAATTCATAATCATTTCTTTACTTAAAGATATTAAAAATATTATACCTTAGATACATGTGCAACATTTGTATGGTTGAACGCTACCAATTCAAATCTTTTTCATATTTCCACTTGACCAGCATCTCCCCTGCAACTGCCTTGAACGCGGATTTATCCTTCTCGGTGAAGAGCCGTGTCCAGTTGCCAGCCTGTCCTTTTGGAAGGAAGGATGCGATGCCTTCGTTGCGTTTTGACTGCCATTCTTCGTCTGGATTGGACGACATCTCATCGCGCAGGGTTTGGGCAAAGGATGGGTCAATTGTTTTCACGCCGAGGAATTTCCAAAATTTGCTCATTTCATCGAAGGGTTGAGTCAGCAGGTCTTCGTAGCGCAGGTCGAAATAATTTTCGCCAAATAATCTGCGGGCTTCGTCTTCGGTTTCCTGTAAATTTTTTACCCAGCCCTGTGCCACGCGGCGGATGAAGGCTTCGGTGAAGATCGAACGGGAGCCATCTGCAAACGGAGCAGAATCAACTTTCAGCGCGGCGATGATGCGTTTATCTTCCGAAGTCAAAAACTTTGATTCTTCCACAAAGTTGCGGAAGCGTTCCGAGACCAGCACGTCGCGCCCATCGCGGACGATGTTGATTAATTTCGCGTCGGGATAAACGGCGTGCATGTCGCGCACCGCCTGACCATGAATCGTGGACGAGGGGCTTTTGTCGCCGACGATCATTTTCCCTTCGCGAACGGCGTCGCGTTCCATGATGAAGTCGGCGGCGGCGCGCAAGACAAGCGGAGATAGGTCGCGACCTTGATTCCAGCGGTTGGATTTGCGCGTCAGCCATTCTTCGGCTTCGGGCGTGTTGACGAGTGACTTGAGCAGCGGCTGGCGCGTGAAGAAATGCGCCTGATAATTGCAATGGACTTCGGGATGCAGGCGGGCAAGGCGCGTGAGAAGCGTTGTCCCTGAGCGGGCATGTCCGAAGATGAAAAATTTTTCACGCGGAAAGAAATTCCGCGCTTCGGCAACTTCCTCGGCGGTGATGGCGGGGATGGGGTTTCGTTTATTCTTTTTCGGTTCGCCGCGCAAAAGGATTTTGACGGCAGGTTTGAATCGGCTAAAAAATGACATGGCTCTCCTATCGCCCCTGATTTTACTGGAAATAAGATGATATGCGCTATTTTCACGGATAGGTAATTTTGCAGGGAAATAAGTTGCTCTACCGCTTTTACGGACCCATCCACAGATTTCACAGATGGTGCAGATTTGATTTTGAAAAATCGGTGTAATCTGTAGCATCTGTGGATGAATCTCTCCAGAAACAGAGAGTCGTTATTTTTATTTCCAGAGCTTTCTTTGCGTCATTGCGAGTTTGGCGGTTCAAAGAATTTGTCTGACAATATCTCGCTTCAATTTTGTAGACCGCTTAACTTTTCCTTTCATTAGTTGTACAATCTAGCAAGGCATCGGACAAACGAAACAATCAGAAAGGTGGAGAATGATAAGGGGTTCTCTGTTCGTTCAACATAGGTTTTTTATTTTTTTGCTCCTGAGCTTATTTGCTGTAATGGGGCTTTTTGGGTGTAGGGTGGAGGATACATCAACGCCGGTTGTTTGCACGCCAAATCCATCTACTGTAAATGTATATCGGGTAACGCCGCAACCTTTGACTAATCTTATTTTTCAATCTGCCGTCGTCCCTGTTGTACCCTCAAGTATTGCCACTTCAACCATTCCCACTTCAACCATTCCCTCAATTGATTCGATATTTGGGGTTGCTCCTCCCTCCAGTCCACCGCAAATTCAAAGTTCCCGCTACGCCGCACTTCAATATCTGAGCAATGAGACAAAACGCTGGTCAGATATTGAAACCATTAAATTGGATGACTTTAGTGAGGTGCAGATCGTTGTTACCTTCATCAGCCCCGAATTACTTCAAGCTGTATTTCTTAGTGAAGTTCTGGAACAGAGTGTCTTATTCCCTGATTTTGAGGCCCAAACACAAACAATGCTTAATTCCGTTGCCACGCGCGATGAACTATTGTTTTTGCTCACAGTCACTACAATCAATAGTGGCAATATAAATTTATCCCCTCACTCCATTGATATACCGATCAGACAAATGTTCCTGACCAATGGTGAAGATTTGCAAATAGAACCCAGGCATGATGACCATATTCTCGATCAACCCATTAATTCCTCATCCAAATCTGTGTTTGGATATCTTGCCTATCCATTAGCTGTGATGACGAATAGCGAATGCAAGTGGGTGCTGGAGCCAAAATACAACACAAGTATCGTAATCACTGTGCCTGTTCTTCAAATAGACGGTGTCAGCAGTGGACCATACACATGGACGATCCCATATTCGTCTTTGATCCATCCGAATAATCCCCCAGATTTATCCATACTTATGATCCCGCCTGGTTTTGACCAAACCCTGCTGTCACCTGCAACCCTGCCGCCGAATGGAAATATTGAACAACCCAATTACTGGCAGGGTTTCGCAAGATTTGTTTGGAGTCAAGTCACGCACGGGAATTATTAGTCGGCTTGAATTCGGGTAAACTATTCGTGAGGCTGTTTGAGTCTCTGAATCCCGAATTCAGGTTGATTAGATGAAAACTGTTTACACCTTTATCCCAGCACGAGCACATGAATATCCCGACCATCCAGAAAGACCGGGGAGATTGGATGCGCTGGCGCCGCTGCTTCCATCCATTAATGCCGAGAGAATTGAAGCAACATCCGCAACGCCCGAGCAGGTTGCGCGGGTGCATCAGCCGCAATTGATCAAAGCCATCGAAGAGGTTTGCCTGCAGGGACCGGTCATTATTGACCACGCGCCGACGTACGTGACGCAGACTTCCTATCAAGATGCGCTGCTTGCGGCCGGCGGAACGATTGCCTGCACGCGCGCGGTGTTGAACGGCGATGCCCAAAACGCCTTCGCCATTGTGCGCCCGCCGGGGCATCATGCCGAGCCGGAGCGCGCGATGGGATTTTGCATCTTCAACAATGTCGCCATCGCGGCGCGTGAAGCGTTGTCCAACGGATTGGATCGCGTGATGGTCATCGACTACGACGCGCATCACGGCAACGGCACGCAAGCCGCTTGCATGGATGACGACCGCTTCGGATTTATCTCGACCCATCAATGGGGAATTTACCCGGGCACAGGCTGGATCGATGATGCGCCCCACGCCCGCGGACGGCTGGTCAATGTTCCTTTGAGTCAGTTTGCCGGCGACAGAGTTTTTGCGCGCGTGGCAGAAGACATCTTCAAACCGGTGGTCGAGAAATTCCGCCCGCAGATGTTGTTGATCTCGGCTGGCTTTGACGCACACTGGAATGATCCGCTCACCTCGCTGGGATTATCCACGCGCGGATTTTTCAATATTTCAAAGAAACTGGTGGAGCTTGCCGAAGAATACTGCGCGGGCAAAATTGTCTTTGTGCTGGAAGGCGGCTACGACCCGCGCAACATCGCCAACGGGTCAGCGGCTGTCTTCGACGCATTGACCCACTCAACGGTAGGCAAAGATGCGGATGATCCATCGCCTCATCGCGAGCCAGATCATGAGTCACGCATTGCCGAAATCCTCAAATGGCATGGGATAAAATCATAGGAAGATTGGGTGGCAAGGGAAAGTCCATTCTGATGTAAACTTCTGCACCGAAAAAATCAAAGGAGAGATATGAAAAAAAAGTTTTTGTTAATCGCCGCGATCGGCGTGCTGGTCATGGCTTGTAATTTTTTGATGCCAACCCCAACGCAGGAAGCCACTGCTGTTCCTGCTACTGAAGCGCCGGCTATCGGTGGAATCGCTGCCAAACTTGATGAGTTGGGCGGCGCGGCTTGCGACGAGAATCCCGATTTTACCTGTGTCACTATTCAGGTTCCGTTGAATCATTTTGACGCCGCAAATACTGAAACACTGGATGTGGTCTTTGCTGTTTCACCTGCCACGGGCGAACGCTTTGGCATGTTTGTGCAAGCCTACCCGGGCGGACCCGGCGGCGAGGGGATTAGCTCAGGCGGCTTGAGTTGGTTCTCCGATGCAATTCTCGAACATTATGATATTGTCTATTTCGATCAGCGCGGAATTGGTTTATCAAATCCGCTGAGTTGTCCCATTGCTTTTGAAGCCAATTTCATGGGCTACTTAAATGCGTCAGACAAGGCAGGCAAGGAAGGTTACGATACGCCGGAAGAACAACAGCAAGCCATTGACGAAGCCCGCATTTACGCGGAAAACTGTGTGGCCGAGATCGGCATTGAACCTGCCAAGCTGGCATTCTTCGGCACAGACCAGGTTGCCGAGGATATTGAATCATTCCGCCAGACGATTGGCGACGATAAATTTATGATGTACGGCGTCAGCTACGGCACCGCCGTCGCAGAGACGTATGCCGCCGCGCACGCTGACCATCTTTCCGGTTTGGTGCTGGACGGCACACTCGACCTGACGCTTAATGGCGAGCAAGGTTCGCTTTCACAGGAAAAGGCATTTGATAAAGTCCTCGTTGCCACGCTTGAAGCCTGCAACGCAGACGAGTTATGCGCCGCCGACATGGGCGGAGATGCCTTGGCTGTTTACGACAAACTCGCCAAGCAGATCTCAGAGAAACCGCTCGCTTACGAATTCCCCCTGCCCTCAGGTGAGAAGGTAGCGCGCACGTTTACTTTCAATCAATGGGAATACAATGCCGCATATCAACTGTATTCCCTGAGCGGAAGAATGATGTATCTGCGCGCATTAGCCGCCGCCAATCGCGGAGATTTTATTCCGATGGCGCGCCTCACTTATCAAAATCTGACAGTTGATCCTGCTACGTTTGAATATCTCGGCGATGACACATTCTCTGACACCATGTTCCTGAGTGTCCTCTGCACCGATGACTCGTTCTTCTCCGGCACGCAGGAAGAGAAGATCGCGCAGACCATCGCCGCAGGACAAGCCTCAAATGGCACCGTGCCGCGTTTGGATGGCAGTGTTTATACCGGCTTGAGTTGCGCGTTCTGGCCCAATTCACCGACCGAAGTTATTACAACCGCGCCATTGGTTGCCGAAGGCGTGACCACTTTTGTGTTGAACGCAACCCTTGACCCCGCCACGCCGTTTGAAGAAGGCAAAGCCGTCTACGAAAATCTGGCAGACGGGTATCACTTCTACGTCGAAGGCGGACGCCACTCTATTTATGGTTTTGGCTACGACTGCCCCGACAAATATATTACCGACTTCATGGTGGATGGCACACTTCCCACAGAACGCGAAACAGTCTGCGAAGAGTGGGGCACCAATGTGATCCGCGCCTACGAGCCGCTCGTTCTCGAAAACGCCAGCGACTACGCCGATGTGCTTGAGACTTTTTATGCAGTAGACAGCGCCATTCAACTTCAACCGGAATATTTCTACGGTTCATTTACCGAAGATGTGGCTATTTCCTGTCCCTTTGGCGGCACGTTCACCTTTGGTCCGAGCGATGCAGGCGAAGCCTACGCCTTTGAAAATTGCGCCTACACCCAGGGATTTATCCTCACTGGCAGTGGAAGTTATGATTACGACAGCGGTATCATGATTTTTGATACGCAGGTCAGCGGCGCAAAAGAAGGCAGCCTTGTCTACACAGACAACTTCTCTGATGGGACAATCTCCGTCACCGGCGAATATGGCGGCGAGACGGTAGACCTTTCGCAGTAAACTTACATCGAATGAAAAAAAGCCTCCGAGGAAACTTGGAGGCTTTTTGATTTGACCTCTTGCATAAGTAGCCGCAGTCCACAGGGTACGGCTTTCTCAAATTCAAAAAATCTTAACGCAAATTACGCGAAAAGGCGAAAGACGCGAATTTTTTATTAAGCTTTGCGAAAATTCGCCCAATTTGCGCTTTTCGCGTTAAGCCTTTGCCGTAAACTTGTAAAGGGGACTCTTTTTTTCTGTGACCTCTGTGGCAAAATGACTTTTGCAAGAGGTCTATTACAGAAAAATTACGCTCTTTATTTCAATGTAAAATTGTTGTACACTCGTGAATAGCAAAGGAGCAAAAGATGGAGAAAAACGAAAACAGAAAATTTGTAGAACTTGAATGGGTCTGTCCCAACTGCGATGGCAGAAATAAAGGCTCAAAAAAGACCTGTGAAAATTGCGGCGCGCCCCAGCCCGATAATGTCAAATTTCAACGCGCCTCAGACGAGAAGATCGTCGCTGACGAAAAAAACATCGAAGCCGCCAAAGCCGGCGCAGACATCCACTGTGGATTTTGCGGTACGCGCAACCCTGGCAATGCAGTCACATGCTCACAATGCGGCGGCGATTTGAAGGAAGGCAAGGCGCGTCAGGCGGGGCAGATTTTGCAAGCGGCGCCACCCCCGCTGAAAGCTGTCATCTGCACGAATTGCGGAGCCGAAAACTTGGGCAGTGCGCGCATGTGCAAGGAGTGCGGTGCGCCGATAAAACAAGCGGAGGCAGTAGCGCCGCCTCCACTTCCTGCGCTGGCGCAAGTCCCCGCAACGCCAGCCAGCGCCCCGAAGAAAAAAGTGAACGGATGGATATTTGCTGCCATAGGCGCATTCTTCTTGATCTGCTGTGTCGCGGCGGTAATGCTCTTTGCCATCCCGTCCAAATCTGTCAAAGGAACAGTGACCAATTTGCAGTGGCAAACTTCCGTGCCTGTGCAGGAAATTCAAGCCGTGAATTATTCCAACGAACGCGGCAATCCGCCGTCTGATGCCTACGATCTTTCATGCCGCACAGACAGCCAGGAAGTGTGCGAAGAAAAAACAGTGGATCAGGGCAACGGCTTCGCAGAGGTGGTCAAGGAATGTCACACCGAAAGCGAACAATACTGCAATTACACCGTGGACGAATGGAAGACGATCCAGACTTACACTTTGGACGGCAACGATAATTACCCCGTCTATGAAAATCCCAGTCTCAGCGGCGACCAACGCGCGGGTTCCGCTACAGAATCGTTGACCGTAATTTTCAGCATCCCCGACGGACAGGAAACCTATTCACCGGGTTCAATCAGTGAATTTCAGCAATTTGAAATTGGAAGCGTGTGGACGTTGAAGATGAATGCAATGGGCGGCGTGATGAGCGTGGAGAAGTGAGGGGGGTGGGGAATAGGAAATGGGTAAAAAGTAAAAAGTGAGAAGTAAGCACAAAACAAAAAACTCCTGACTGGTCAGGAGTTTTTCACTTCCACCTTTTTACTTTTTACTATTCACTGCTCACTATCCACTGCCCACTACTCACTCCCCACTTTTCCTCCCCACTTCACCAATCCGTTTATAATTCCTTATATGTCTTTCAGCGAACTCTTAACAACTTTTATCAATAACCTGCTCCCCATTCTGCTGGTAAGCGGAGCGGGTTTCCTGCTCGGCAAATTTCTCACAGTGGATTCGCGCTCGCTTGGGCGCGTGGTCTTTTATGTTTTTAGTCCGTTGCTTGTTTTTGACCTGATGATAAAAAGCACATTGAATTTACGACAGGCATTTACAACCGTAGCCTTCACCACCTCGGTTATTGCCGTGATGGGATTGCTTGCGTTTTTGCTCGGTAAATTATTTCGTCTGGAACGTCCGTATTTACTGGCGGTGATTCTGACGGTGGCTTTTGGTAACACAGGCAACTACGGCTTGCCGCTGGTCAAATTTGCTTTTGGTGATGATGCGCTGGCGGTGGCGTCGTTATTTTATGTGACGACCACCATCCTCTTCAACACAGTTGGCGTGGTCATCGCATCCCTCGGTCACATGGATTTGAAATCTGCGTTGACCGGCTTGCTCAAATTACCCATCATTTATGGCGTGACGTTGGCGCTTCTCATCAAAGGAATTGGAACCCAGATTCCTTTGCCTCTTTCACGTACCATTGAGATTGCCGCAAACGGCGCAATTCCAGTCATGCTGATTCTGCTCGGTCTGGAATTGACTCGCATCCAATGGTCGCATAATTTCCGCGCGTTGGGGCTGGGTGTGTTGACCAAACTTTTAATCGCCCCGTTGGTTGGGTTGCTGTTTGCCAGCCTTTTCGGGTTGGAACACACAGCAAGGCAGGGCAGCGTGTTGGAAGCCGCCATGCCCGCCGCAGTGGCAACCACAGTTGTGGCAACTGAATATAAATTGGAGCCGTCGCTTGTGACGGCAATTGTCTTTGTTGGCACAGTGTTAAGTCCGCTGACGCTGACGCCGTTGATCGTTTATTTGGCGAGGTAATTAAATGTCATATCTGCGTAAGCTGGGTGTTAGAGTAGTTACGATCCTCTTGATGCTTGGCTCCATTCCATTGAGCACGTACCAGGCTCAGGGTCAGGGCGGGGTCGAGGTGGAAAATGCCACGGTGGCTGTCGACTTTGGGAAGACGATCACATTTGCGGCGAAGATCAAATCTCCGCTCCCCATCCAGCAGGTTTCGCTTCTCTTTCGCGGAGTCCGCGAAGATGTGACACGTGTGGAGACCGTGCAGGTGGCAGAGGACGGCTCGGTGAGTTTTACTTATGATGCTTCGCTAAATATGTTCCCGCCGTTCAGCCAAATTGTGTTTTGGTTTCAAGCCACACTTGCAGATAATCAAACTTACACAAGCGCGCCAATTACTTTCCCGTACAACGATAGCCGTTTTCCGTGGCGAGACACGACCCGCAGCAATGTGACCGTGCATTGGTACGCCGGTGATGATGCCTTCGGCGCCGCCGCGTTGGATGCCGCGGGCGCGGGAATGCTCGCGATGAATGAGTTCATTCCGATCTCGCTTACCGAACCTGTTAATATTTATATTTATTCCAATATTTCCGACCTGCAAAATACATTAATGCTGGGCGGCGAAGAATGGGTCGGCGGACACGCCAGCCCTGAGCTTGGGGTTGTGCTGGTTGCAGTTGCGCCCGGCACGAGCCAGTCCATGGAATTGGAAACAGAAATTCCGCACGAGTTGGCGCATGTGATGTTGTATCGTTCGCTGGGTAGTAAATATTTGAGTCAGCCTGCGTGGCTGCTTGAAGGCATTGCTTCAATGGTGGAGCTTTATCCGAATCCAGACTACGCGCGTGCGCTGGAGATTGCAAGCGAAAATAATTCCCTGCTGGCATTTGAGGATTTGTGCGCCTCATTCCCCGCCGATGCAGGGAACGCCTATTTGGCCTATGCCCAGTCCCAATCATTTGTGACCTACATCCGCGAGACGTACGGCACCACCGGTCTGGGTCGCCTGACCAATTCCTACGGCGACGGATTCCCGTGTGAGCTTGGCGCAACGAACGCGCTCGGCACCCCGCTTAGTCAACTGGATTCGCGTTGGCGTGAAAGCGTCCTGGGACAAAATACCACGGGCGTGGCCGCTCGCAACCTTTTCCCTTTTATCTTGTTAATGATATTAGTCCTGGTCGTGCCGATCTGGGGCGCAATTGACATGCTGCGCCAAAGGAGAAAACGTGCAAAAGAATCCGAATGAAAGTATCCGCGTACATATTTGGGTCAAAGGACGTGTGCAGGCTGTTGGCTTTCGGGCACACGTTGAATATTATGCATTGCAGATCGGGGTTTTAGGCTGGGTGCGTAACATAGGCTGGGACACAGTTGAAACAGTTGCCGAAGGCACACGCGAGCAAATTGATCAATTCATTGAAATGGTGAAAACAGGTCCGCCCTCCTCACGTGTAGACGAAGCGCGTGTGGAATATGAACCAACAACAGGGCGCTTAAGCGGGTTTAGCGTAAAGCATAGTTTGTAACGTTTGAACCAAAATTACGCAAATCCCAGTCCGCGTTCTTTCAACGAAACCCATCTGCCCTGTCCAATGACCATGTGATCGAGCACGTCAATATCCAATAATTTACCCGCCTGCACAATGGCGCGCGTCACCGCCACATCATCGGGGCTGGGAGTTGGGTCGCCGCTGGGGTGATTATGCACAACAATGATCGCAGATGCGTTCGTGCGGATGGCATCCTTGAATAATTCGCCCACCCTCACCTGCGAAGAATTGACCGAGCCTTTGTAAACTTCCACCGTTTCCAAAACGTGATTCCTTCTGTCTAATAGAATCACGCGTAAATGTTCCTGCTCCAGCGCAGACATTTCATATTGCACAAGCGCCGCTGCATCCGCGGGGCTGTTGATGGATGCGCGCTCTTCGGGGGCTTCAAGCGTCAGCCTTCGGCCCAACTCAATGGCGGCCTTGATCTGCGAGGCTTTGGCTTCGCCCATTCCATGCTGATTAATTAATTCTTTAATAGGTGCGCGATGCAAACCTGCCAACCCGCCAAATTTTCTCAACAAACGCTGACCCACTTCCACGGCGTTCTCTCCCACCACACCCACGCGCAGCAGGATGGCGATCAGCTCGGCATTGGTCAACGCCTGCGGGCCCAGCGCCGCCAGCCGTTCACGCGGGCGGTCTGATTCGTGTAAATCTGCGATGCGATAAATGGGTCTGGAATTGGCTTCTGTCATTGGATACCCTCACTTTGATTTTGACAATTTTACAATGGAAATGAAAATAAAAGAACGGTTGAAATGATTCGGGTCATGGCTTTTCCAAGGTCAGGAAAATCTTAACGCGAATGACGCGAAAAGGCGAATGACGCGAATATTTTATTGAGCTTCGCGAAAATTCGCTCAATTCGTGCCTTTCGTGTTAAGCCTTGCCGCAAAATCAAGAGTCTGTCAACGGACTTTGCTACAACCATATGATTCGGGTTGAAGGAAAAAGGCTGGGATAAAAAAACAGGCATGTCGCATGAATACGCCTGTTCGAGTCAGTCATCATTGCCGCGGTAATCTTCTTCATCATCCAACACACTTCCGTACGGATAAACGGGACGATCCTGCTGTCCACTGCCGTGGAAGATGCCCGAGAAAAGCGGATGAACACACAGTTCATCATCCTGGCTTAATACCAATTCATGCGAAACGGTGTATTCAAAATTACCTTTGATATACAGGTCTTTTTCCTTGCCTTTGATCACCCTGCCGACTGCGCCAATTTCCAACAGCATACGTTGAAATTCAAAGAGATTGTCATTGCCAAAGACCGCCTTGCCGTAACGGGTGAAAACACGGTGCAGGTCGCCCATTGTAAATTTATGTCCCAGTTCAGGCAGGCAACGCTTGCAGGTTTCTTCGGCAGTGGGGTAAGTGGGATTGAAAGCTACAAAAATCTCGCCGATCATAAATTCCTCCACCTGCCGAATGCCGTTGATGATCCTGTCTTCGCTAATAGGGAAGGGCTTCAACTTTTCGGAGGCGTTGGGGTTTTTGAAGATTGAATTCAACAGCATCAGGAAATGCCGCGGTAAAAGCTGGGTATGCCTCAAAATATAGGACATGGTCTCTTCCTGAAAACCCGTCTGGTTGGTGATTTTTTCAGGAAGCACCGCCTGAAAAAGTTTTAACGCATCGGAGCGTTTGGTCAGGTCAAGCGGAAATATGGATTTCAGAAAATCCTGATAATACAAAGCCAGGTAAAACATCAAGCGCTGTGCGCCGAGCAGAACCATCTCGCTCGCCGTCCACTGAAGTTTGAGCGCGCGCCGAAAATCCTTGTTCGGATTGGAGGATATTTTCAAGAACCTGTGATATATCTCCGCGGGGATGCAAAAGCGCACGTCCACCACATCCCTTGGCTTGTTCATTGAGCCGACAAGTTTAAGCAACCCTTGAAGCGAGCGGGCTACAGAATCCATATCCAGTTGGAAATCATCCAATGAATCCATCAGGATCACAAAAGTTTTTTTGGATCGCTCAAAGCCGTCTATCACAACAGATTTAGCATTATCAAAAGTGATCCTGCCATGTCCTCTTAGAATTTCAGAAGCCTCACCGTTTGGATTTGAGTTCATCGCATCGTCCAGCAAGGTGGCGAGGTTTAAAAGTACACCGTCCACACTGGCGCTATCGTGGACATTTACACTTTCCAGATAGGCGCTGATCATATACAGGTCATCCTCTGACAATAACGAGGATTTTTTGATCTCAGAGAATACGCTGATCCATAAAACCATCTCCCAAAGTTCCGAAACCATTTCAGGAAAAACTGCGTCTTTGGTCATCCGCTGTATGACCCGCGTCATTTGACCCAGCACGCGCGCGGTTCTGATCTCGGTATAAAAATCATATTGCTTGTCGAAGAATACACTTCGTAAATAATATGTTTTTCCCGATCCTCTGCGCCCAATAATAATGGACGGTCTATTGCGGAGATTTTTATACGTCCAGTTGTGCTGTTCAAATAAAAGTTTCAAAGCGCTCAGATCGTGAGAATCGATGTCAATTGAATCGATTGGTCCAAATGGCTCGTCTTTGGTGATGTAAGGGCTGATGGAATTTAACAACGAATATATCCTCCGTCACAGTTTGTTCTCATTCAAAAATTATACAACAAACCCCTTTCTTTTATTGAAATAGTAAAGAGCCTAAATTCATAGCCCTCATAAAAATCAGAAGGATGAATTATATAATTCATCCTTCTGATTTCACACAAAGTATTTATCCTTTTTCATTCCCACACGAAACCGCATCAGTTCTTTAAATAAGGTTTATTGACTTCTTCGAATTTTTCCAATAGTTCGCGCTGAAGTTCGCTGGAAATTTCAGAATTGGAATCAAAGAGGTTATTCATTTCCTCGGGATCAATTTCAAGATCGTAAAGCTCAAATAGCGGACCGCTGTTTTTGATTTGTTCATGTCCATAATAATAGGTCAGCTTGTATTTGCCTTTAACCATCATCACAGAGGCGGGATTTAACGTTCCATCTTCGCTTGCGGTTGCATCCAGGGCGTAAACCTTGCGGTCTGCGGGAAGCGGCGTATCGGAAAATGGCGGAAGCACAACACCTTCGATCCATTCGGGAATTTCCCTGCCCGTGACCTTGAGCAGTGTTGGCAGAACATCCACGGCGTTGGTTGGGATATGGATATCCCTTCTTTCCTGCTGTCCTGGTTCAATGATCAACAGGGGAATTCGAACAATCGGCTCGTATAAGACAGGTGTTCTGTGTTGATAAATATTCCTTTCGAACATTTCGCCATGATCGGAGGTGACAACGATCCATGTATTGTCGATCAACTTGCTTTCACGCAGGTAATCATAGAGTCTTCCCAGCTCTCCATCCAAATACAGAATAAATTCATCGTATTGGCGGCGCTCTCTGCCTTGAAATTGTAAATTAACCTCTCCATTTATTTCACTGAAGATACTCTTCGGCTTGTCGATATAATAATCCACTCCGTCATTCCAAAAGCGTCCAGCATAATCACGCCGTGGGCTATAAGGGTGGTGAGGAGGCAAAAAGTGAAAATAACCGAGAAATGGCTGGGGAACTGTTTCCAGTTGTGCTTTTACCCAGTCAATACTTTGCTCCAGGAGAAAGTCGTTGCCGCTTGCTTTAGGTATACCTTCTGGAAAGAGTTGCAAAAGATTTTTTGTGATTCCTTGGCTGTATTCTTCGTAGAGATTTGAAAAGAATAATGAGTACGCATACCCCTTTTCTTCGTTCTTCACTATTCTGTCCCACCCTACCGATGCCAGATCGTAATCTTTGGGAAAAAACCTGTCAAACGCCAGATTGTTCTTGATGAACAACTCACTTTGTGGTTTCAGGTAATCAATATCCTCGCTGAAAGTTTCAAGATGAATTTCTGCTATCGGATTGTGGGTATAAGCCAGCCGATAATAATCATCAAAAAGTCTGAATATGTTGTTCCTTCTTTTATCCTTGGCGATCTCGCTGCTTAAACGCATTGCTCGATGTGTCCACGGATAAGTTCCAGTCAACAGGGAGGCGGTTCCTGGGGTCGTGAAATTTCCGCCCGCATAGTGCCGATGATAGACTGTCCCCTTCTCTGCCATCCTTGCCAGGTTCGGCATTGTCTCACGCTGATATCCATAGAGGGATATATTTGTTGCAGATAATGCATCAAAAACAAGAATAATCACATTTTTTGCGTCTGGATCAAGGGAAAGGGGTGGCTTTTGGATAAACCGCGAGAGATACGCGCTTGGTGCCAGAACGGTCATTAATTTTAAAAAGTCTCTTCGGTTTAGTGGTTTACTCATATATTCCTTTATATCTGTACTTCGTATTAATACAATTAATAGGTGCAACTTAAACTGCTTGATATTTACCAGAAGCTAGGGAGTTCTCCCTAGCTTCTGTACATTATAACAATTATTAGCTGGTTTGTTTTACCCCACGTACTCGCACCAACTCTCATATTTCTCGACCTTGCCGCGGATCGCATCGTGGTACACATCCTGGATTTTGCGCGTCACGGGACCGGTCTTGCCTTCGCCGATCTTGCGGAAATCAATTTCGCTCAAGCCGATGCACTCAGCGGCTGTTCCGCAGACGAAGACTTCGTCTGCGATGTAAAGCTGGTCACGGGAAATGGGCTGTTCCAAAATTTTGTATCCCAGGTCTTGCGCGATGGTGTGAATGGAGTGGCGTGTGATGCCTTCCAGCACCGGCGCAGTGGAAGGTGTGATGATCTTGCCATGCCGCACCAAAAATAGATTCTCACCGGTACATTCGGCGATGAAACCTTGCGGGTCAAGCATGATCGCTTCTTCAAATCCCAATCGCACCGACTCTGTTTTTGCAAGGAAACTATTTGCGTAATTTCCCGAAATTTTTGCCTTGGTCATCATCACGTTGGGATGATGACGTGTGAACGATGAAATATTGGCGCGGATTCCTTTTGCCATGGCTTCTTCGCCAAGATAATTGCCCCATTCCCAAACTGCAATTGCCAGCGAGGGTTTTCCGCCGTCCACGGTCAAGTTCCAGCCGCCGCCGTCAAGGTACATCAACGGGCGGATATAGCAATCTTTGAAGCCATTGACGCGCACTGTGTCTTTCACAGCCTCAACCACTTGCTCCACGGTGAACGGTATTTCACGAAAACCAAAGATGTGTGCCGAGTCAAACAAACGCTCGATGTGTTCCTTCAAGCGGAAGACTGCGGGTCCCTTCGGCGTATCGTAGGCGCGGATGCCTTCAAATACCGCCGCGCCGTAATGCAGCGCGGGTGTCAGAAAATGCAACGTCGCTTTTTCGTACGGCAACATTTCGCCGTTCATCCAGATGAATTTCGATTCCATGCCCATGACTTAATTTCTCCTTAAATGCAAAATGTAGAATGTAGAATGCAGAATGATTTGAAGGGGCAGAAAATTCTGCCTTCTTTATTCTGCATTCTGCATTTTATTGATGATCTCATCCGCCATTTGACGGGTGGATAATTTGCCGCCGATGTCTGCGGTGCGTGCGCCGTTGCTGATGGTTGCTTCGACGGCTGATTCAATCGCGGCGGCTTCGGCTTCCAACTTCAATGAATAACGCAGCAACATGGCGGTGGATAGGATTGTCCCCGTTGGATTGGCGATTCCCTTGCCTGCAATATCCGGTGCGGATCCGTGAATCGGTTCGTACAACCCGACGCCTGACGCGTCGTTCATGCGGCCCAAACTGGCAGAGGGCAACATCCCCATCGAGCCTGCCAGTACCGAGGCTTCATCTGTCAGGATGTCGCCGAACATGTTTTCAGTGACCACCACATCCATCCACGCCGGACCCGTTATCAGCCGCATGGATGCGGTGTCCACCAGCATGTGATCGAGTTCCACATCAGGATTCTCTTTTCCAACTTGAGTCGCGATCTGCCGCCACAAGCGCGAGGATTCCAGCACGTTGGCTTTATCCACCGAGGTGACTTTTTTCTTGCGACCTTTCGCCAGTTTGAAAGCCAGTTCCACCACGCGCCGGATTTCGTAATCGTAATATTCGAGCGTGTCCACGGCGCGCTCGCGGTCGTCTTTGATGTCGCGTCCCTTGGGCCAGCCGAAGTACAAGCCGCCCGTCAGTTCGCGCACCACGAGGATATCCACGCCCTGCAATTTCTCAGGCTTGAGCGGAGACCATTCCATCAGCGCGGGATGCACTTTGACGGGGCGCAAATTTGCAAAGACGCCGAGACCTTTTCGCAAAGCAAGCAGACCGCGCTCAGGGCGGTCTTTGGCGGCGGGGTCATCCCATTTGGGACCGCCCACCGCGCCCAGCAAAACCGCATCCGCAGACTGGCAATCGGCGAGCGTTTCATCAGTCAGCGACGAGCCATATTTATCAATCGAACAGCCGCCCATCAGGCGTTCTTTGTATTCGAAAGTGTGATTATATTTGCTGGCGATAAAGTCCAGCACGCGCACAGCTTCGCCGACCACTTCAGGTCCGATGCCGTCGCCGGGGAGGAGGGTGATTTTTGATTTCATAATTTCCGGTTTCCAATTTTGGATTTGTGATTTTGGATTTTGGATTGTTTCATCCTTTATCCTTCATCATTCATCCTTTTTTAATGCGCCACCATCAAACCGTATTCCACCGAATCAGCCAGCGCGCGCCAACTGGCTTCGATGATGTTTGCGCTTGCGCCGACGGTGCTCCAGCGGCTGGTGTCGTTGCGGGTGTCGATCAAGACGCGGGTGATGGCGCCTGTGCCGTGATCTGAATCCAGAATGCGGACTTTGTAATCGGACAGATAAAATTTTTCCACTTGCGGATAATAGCCAATCAGCGCCTTGCGTAAGGCATTGTCCATAGCGTTGACGGGACCGTTGCCTTCGGCGGCAGTGTGAAGCACTTCGCCTTGCACGCGCACCTTGACCATGGCTTCGGCGAAGATGCCGCGCTTGTCGCGGTGTTCAACATTGACAAAGAAATCGATCAATTCAAAGGGTGGCTTGTAGCCGTATTCCTGACGCTTCAACATGATCGCAACCGAGGCTTCCGCGGCTTCGAAGGAGAATCCGCGTGACTCAAGTTCCTTGATGTCATTCAACACGCCGACCACTTCCTCGCCTTCCACTTCCACGCCATGCTCTTCGGCTTTGCTGAGCAAGTTGCCGCGACCGGAAAGATCGGAAACCACCACGCGCATTTTGTTGCCGACGAGTTCCGGCTCCACGTGTTGGTAGGATTGCGCGCTGCGCCGCATGGCGGCCACATGCACGCCGCCTTTGTGGGCGAAAGCAGATTTGCCCACGAACGGCAAATGCTCGTCGGGCGTGATGTTGGCGACCTCTGCCACGAAATGCGAAAGATCATATAAATGTTGGATGTTGCCTTTGGGCAAACATTCGTATCCCATTTTGAGTTCGAGATCAGCCATGATCGAAATGAGGTTGGCATTGCCGCAGCGTTCGCCGACGCCGTTGATCGTGCCCTGCACTTGAGTTGCGCCTTCGCGCACGGCGGTCAACGAGTTGACCACGGCACAGTCGCCGTCGTTGTGGGTGTGGATTCCGATTGGATGGTTGAGAACAGGCTTGAGGTCGCGGATGATGCGTTCCACTTCCCAAGGTAGCGTTCCGCCGTTGGTGTCACACAGCACAACCATTTCCGCGCCGCCGCGAATTGCGGCTTGCAGAGTTTCCAGCGCGTAGGCGGCATCTGCTTTGTAGCCGTCGAAGAAATGCTCGGCGTCGTAAATGACTCGCTTGTCATTTGACTTTAGGTATGAGACGGATTGCTCGATGATGCGCAGGTTGTCTTCGTTGGTGGTCTGCAAAACTTCCTTGACGTGTAGTGTCCACGTTTTGCCGAAGATGGTGCAGACGGGCGTGCGTGAATCAAGCAGGGCTTTGATGTTGGCGTCGTCTTCGGGGCCGCCTTTGACACGGCAGGTGGAGCCGAACGCCGCAATCAGCGCATTCTTCCACTGCATGTCTTGGGCGCGCTCGAAGAATTCAACGTCTTTTGGGTTTGAGCCTGGCCAGCCGCCTTCGATGAAGGCCACGCCAATTTGATCAAGCCGCTGCGCTACGCGGACTTTGTCGTTGGCTGAAAGCGTGAAGCCTTCTGATTGCGTGCCGTCGCGCAGGGTGGTGTCGTAGATTTGGATTTGGGTCATAGGTTACCTATTTCAAATGCAGAATGAGGAATGAGGAATTTTATTCTGCATTCTGCATTCATCATTCTGCATTTTCGTACGCTGCAATTTCCTTCTCGAACCCAAGGATGTAGCCGAGTTCGTCCACGCCGTTGAGCAAACAAGTTTTGTTGAACGCGTCGATCGGGAAGGTGACCGAACCCCCAGGGAAGGACAATGTCTGGGTCGCCAGATCAACTGTCAGCTCGGCGCGGGGCGCTTCTTCCACCAGGTCAAAAAGCATCTTGTGCGTCGCATCATCCACGATGATCGGAATGAGTCCATTCTTCAAAGAGTTGTTGCGGAAGATGTCGGCGAAAGAGGTGGATATGACGGCGCGGAAGCCGTAGCTGGTCAGCGCCCAGGGAGCGTGCTCGCGGCTTGATCCGCACCCGAAGTTGTCACCCGCGAGGAGGATTTTGCAACCCGCTGATTCTGGCTGGTTGATGATGAAGTCGGGTTTGATGGATTTGTCGTCGTTATAGCGCCAGTTGAAAAAAAGCGCGTCTGCGAGATTGTTCTTGTCGGTGACTTTCAAGAACTGCGCGGGGATGATCTGATCCGTGTCAATATCGTTGACCGGCAGAGGCATGACGCGCGAGGTAAGTGTTGTGAAATTTGCCATAGGTTTTCCTTCTTAAAAAGTTAGTTTATACTTATTTTTATCTCTTACATTTTTGCCCAAGGAGTGGACAATGGCGATCGTGTATCAAAACAATGTTGCTGGAAAAATCTGCATAAACCCTGAATGTGGCTGGAAACCACTAAGTGAGTTTCATCCAAGAAGATTGCTTGGCATACCCGTTGGTGATGGCTATAAATCTCGTTGCAGAGATTGCGCCAACGCTCAGGGACGTGCTGAATATGCCACAAGCATAGAAAAATACAGAGCTACTCAACAAAAATACGTCGAGGCAAACAAGGGGCGTTATCAAGAACTAAAACGTGCTCATCAAAAAGCAAACCCTGAAAAGTATGATGAAGCAACCCGCAAATACTGGGAAACACACAGCGAAGAAATAAAAACCAGAGCGCGAGAACGTCGTCAACTAGACCTGGAACACTACCGCGAGATTGGGCGAAATTCTTATGAACATCATGCGGAAGAACGCCGCAGATACTCATTGGAGTATTACAAACTTAATCCCGAAAAATCAGTTGCGGCAACAAACCGCCGTCGGGCATTAAAACTTGCTGCTGGCGGTTCCCACACCGAAGAAGAGTGGCTGGAGTTGAAAACCTTTTACAACTTCAAATGTCTTCGGTGTGGAGAGCAAGAACCAGATATTAAGTTGACTCGCGACCATGTTGTTCCTTTGACCAAGGGCGGTACAGATTCAATTGATAATGTTCAACCGCTATGTGCTCGTTGTAATAGCAAAAAGAACAACAAGCATATTGACTATCGTTGATTTATTCCAACATGGTGCGCGGGTCGGTTACGACTCCATTAATGGCAATCGCCGCCGCAGTAACAGGGCTTACAAGAAATGAGCGTGAGCCTTTCCCTTGTCGTCCTTCAAAATTTCGGTTGGATGTGCTGGCGCAATATTGACCTACAGGAATTACATCTGCATTCATTGCGATACACGACGAACACCCAGACTCACGCCATTCACCGCCTGCTTCTTTGAAAATTTTGTCCAAACCTTCAAGTTCGGCTTGTTTCTTAACATCTTGTGAACCAGGAACGATCATGAGACGCAGTCCATCTGCAACCTTGCGGCCTTTCAACATGGCGGCGGCTAAACGCAAATCCGAGATGCGTGAGTTGGTGCAACTGCCGATGAAGACCACGTCTACTTTTTTGCCGAGCAGAGATTGACCTGGCTCCAAGCCCATGTATTTGAGCGCTTTTTCAAACGCGGCTTTTTGCGAAGGCTCGCTAAATGATTCGGTGCTGGGCACATGGTCTGTGATTTTCATGCCCATGCCGGGATTTGTGCCGTAGGTAATCATCGGCTCAAGTTCGGAGGCATCGAGTGTGATGCTCTTGTCGTAGACCGCGCCTTCGTCGCTGGGCAATGTTTTCCAGTAGGCAACGGCTTTGTCCCAGTCTGCGCCTTGCGGAGCGAACTCGCGGCCTTTGAGATATTCGAAGGTTGTTTCGTCGGGGGCGATCATGCCTGCGCGTGCGCCGCCTTCGATGGACATATTGCAGATGGTCATGCGCTGTTCCATCGTCAGCCCGCGGATGGCTTCGCCGGTGAATTCAAAAACGTGACCCGTGCCGCCGCCGACACCGATCCTGGCGATCAACGCGAGGATAATATCCTTGGCAGAAACGCCCTTGGATAAAGTCCCATTCACGCGGACTTCGTAAGTCTTCGGTTTGTTTTGCAAAAGACATTGCGTGGCGAGGACATGCTCCACTTCGGAGGTGCCGATGCCGAATGCCAGCGCGCCAAACGCACCGTGTGTGGCCGTGTGACTGTCGCCGCAGACGATGGTCATGCCAGGTTGGGTGCGCCCCAGTTCAGGTCCGATGACGTGGACGATGCCGCGGTGCGGACTGGTCATGCCGTGCAGGGTGATGCCGAATTCGGCGGCGTTGGTTTCCATCTGCTTGATCTGTGCCGCAGCCATCGCATCTGCAATCGGGACGCTAACCGGTGTGGTCGGGATGGAGTGATCCATGGTGGCAAGAGTTTTATCGGGGCGGCGGACTTTGAGTCCGCGCTCGCGCAGACCGGTGAAGGCTTGCGGCGAGGTGACTTCATGCACGAGGTGCAGGTCAATGTAGAGGACAGCGGGAGAGGCAGGTTGTTCAGCGACAACGTGCGAGTCCCAGATTTTTTGGAGTAGAGTTTTTGGCATAGGATTTTATTATGTCATTGCGAGGAGGATGCTCTCCCCGACGAAGCAATCTCCAACAGTGTGGGGATTGCTTCGTCGCAAAGAACGCTCCTCGCAATGACGTGATTAACTTTCAGCGGAGTCGTCTGCTTCCGAAGCAGGATCATTTTGAGGCGCGGATGCAAACACGCTGGTGTCCCATCCACTGGGAATGGTCTGTGGTTCGGGGAAGGGGTTTCGGATATCGTTTTGATTTTCATTTTGAGTATTCATGGCTTTTTCCTTTTGCTATCCAAGCATCACGCCGAAATCATTATGCACAGCCTGTGTGCCTTCGGTCGTGGCGATGATCAATTTATTAATTGCGTTAATGTACGCTTTGGCGCTGGCGACGATAATGTCGGTGTCTGCGCCGTGTCCGCCGTAGACGCGGGCGTAGGTCAATTCGCTTTGCGCGTCCATCAACTGCTGGCTATCGTCCTCGCTCTTAATGCGGACGGTGACTTCGCCGAGCGCGTCAATGCCTTCGGTCACAGCATGGACGTTGAACTCGAGTAATTTGCACGGCGTTTTGACAATAGCATCAATCGCTTTGTAAGCGGCATCCACGGGACCCGTGCCCATCGAAGCAAAATTATGAATGACCTGATCGGGACCGCGCAAGCGGACAGTTGCGGTGGGCATTCCCAAAGTTCCGCATGAAACCTGCAAGCCTTCGAGATGAAAAACGTCACGCGGACGATAGAACTCATCGGCGATCAGCGCTTCGAGATCTGCATCGGTGATGACCTTCTTGCGGTCGGCCAATTCTTTGAAACGCGTGAATGCTTTGTTGAGTTCGTCGTCGTCGAGCGAATGTCCCATCAACGCAAGGCGCGAGCGCAAGGCGGCGCGACCAGAATGTTTGCCCATCACCAACGTGGTTTGATTCACGCCCACATCTTCGGGTCGCATGATCTCGTACGTGGTTTGGTGTTTCAACATTCCATCTTGATGAATGCCCGCTTCGTGCGCGAAAGCATTTGCGCCGACGATGGCTTTGTTCGGCTGAACCACGATGCCCGTGTAATTGCTGACCAATTTGCTGACGCGCGAAAGTTGCTGCGTTTCAATTCCCGTTTCGAGGTTGAAGATCGGGTGGCGCGTTTTGAGGGTCATCACCACTTCTTCGAGCGAGGTATTTCCTGCGCGTTCGCCGATGCCGTTGATGGTCACCTCAGCCTGACGCGCGCCGGCCTGAATCCCAGCTAACGCGTTGGCGGTTGCGAGTCCCAGATCATCGTGGCAATGCACCGAAACCGTGATGCCTTCGTGCATTCCGGGCGTGTGTTTCATGATGCCGTCGATCAACTTGAAATATTCGTCGGGCGTGGTGTAGCCGACCGTGTCGGGAATATTCAACGTGGTCGCGCCAGACTTAATGGCTTCGCCCAGCACGACATACAAAAATTCAGGGTCAGAGCGGCCCGCATCTTCGGGGCTGAATTCCACGTCGGCGCACAGTGACCGCGCGTACGCGACCATCTCCGAAACACGCTGCACAACTTCCTCAGGATCCATCTTGAGTTTGTGCTTCATGTGAATCGCCGACGTGGCCAGGAAAGTATGGATGCGCGGCTTCTGCGCGTCCTTGACCGCTTCCCATGATTTATCAATATCGGATTTATTTGCCCGCGCCAGTCCAGCGACGACAGGAACCTTCGCACCTGGATCACCCTTGGGCGGGTTGCCAATCTCGACAGCGATTCGTCGGACGGCTTCCAGATCGTCGGGCGAAGCGGCGGGGAAGCCGGCTTCGATAATATCCACGCCCATGCGCGCCAGTGACCGGGCCACTTCCAGCTTTTCAGCCGAGGTCATCGTCGCACCCGGCGACTGTTCGCCGTCACGTAATGTTGTGTCGAAAATTTTGACGTAATTGCTCATACGAACTCCTAAAGTTGGTAATTGGTAATTAGAGATTGGAGATTAAATTACCAATTACCAATCTCTAATTACTTCTTCCAGTTTTCCGGGCGCAATGAACGAACGGCCGCGCCAGCGCGCCACATTTCAGAGTCGCGGAAAGCAGCCAATTCTTCTTCCAATTTTTCGCGATAATCATCGCGGCTGTTGGCTTCAAGGGTGATACGGGCTTCGTTGCCGGTGATGACCGATTCGTAGAGCGCGTCAAACACAGGAACCACCGCATCGCGGAAGCGCGGATGCCAGTCCAATGCGCCGCGTTGGGCGGTGGTGGAGCAGTTGGCGTACATGTAATCCATGCCGTTCTCGCCGACAAGACGAATGAGCGACTGGGTGAGTTCTTCGACAGTTTCGTTGAAGGCTTCGCTGGGGGAATGTCCGTGCTTGCGCAGGACGTTGTACTGGGCTTCCATCACGCCAGAGAGTGCGCCGATCAGAATGCCGCGCTCGCCGGTTAGATCGCTGTAAACTTCGTTTCGGAAAGTGGTCGGGAATAAATAACCTGCGCCGATGGCAATGCCCAAAGCGATGGCGCGTTCATTGGCGCGGCCAGTGTGATCCTGATGGACTGCGTAACTGGCGTTGATTCCGCTGCCAGCGAGGAAGTTGCGGCGCACGCTGGTGCCGGAACCCTTGGGCGCGACGAGAGCCACATCCACGTGGGGAGGGGGCACAACGCCGGTGTCTTCTTTGTAGGTGACAGAGAAGCCGTGCGAGAAATACAGCATGTCGCCTTCGTTCAAACATTCCACGAGCTTCGGCCATTGTGAGCGCTGACCGGCATCGGACAATAAATATTGAACAACCGTTCCTTTTTCGGCGGCTTCTTCAACATTAAATAATGTCTTGCCGGGAACCCAGCCGTCTGCAACAGCCTTGTCCCAATTCTTCGTGCCCTCGCGCTGACCGACGATCACGTTGATGCCGTTGTCGCGCATGTTCATCGCCTGTGCAGGTCCCTGCACGCCGTAGCCCAAAACTGCCACAACTTCATTCTTCAAAACCTCACGCGCCTTCTCAAGCGGAAATTCCTCGCGGGTTACAACGTCTTCAACAGTGCCGCCAAAATTAATTTGTGCCATGATTTCTATTCTCCTAGTTTGATTTTTTTATTCAGTTTGAAATTACAAGTTTCAGGTTGCAGGTTGTTTTTCATTCCGCACTCTGCATTCCTCATTCTGCATTGTTCTTAAGGTGCCATCTCTGCCATTTCAGACAAATCCTCGAAGCGGTTGCCGTTCACGCCAGGCATACGGCGCACGCCGTCGTTGACTCCGCGAGTCATGGAAACCTGTCCCGTGCGAACCATTTCCACGATTCCAAGCGGACGCAGCAACTCGATCATGCCTTCGATCTTGTCTTCGGTGCCTGTGATTTCCACGATCACAGAATCAGCCGCCACGTCCACAATGCGGGCGCGGAAGATTTCAGCCAGGCTGTTGACTTCGGCGCGTTTCTCGGGTCCGACCATCACTTTGATCAGAGCCAGGTCACGGGTCACCGAAGGTTGATGCGTCACGTCCTGCACGTCGATCACGTTGACCAGTTTGTACAGGTTGGCTTCGATCTTGTGCGCGTCATAATCCCCGTTGGGACAATCCACCACTACGGTCATGCGCGAGATTTCAGGCTTCTCGGTGCGCCCAACCGCCAGCGACTCAATATTGAAATTGCGGCGGCGAAACAAAGAAGCCACGCGATTCAACACGCCGGGTTTGTTTTCGACTAATGCGATAAAGGTGTAGTTCATTCTTTTCTCCAATTTCGTTGATTAGGGATTAGGTGAGAAGGTAATCAGGAAATAACCGCCTAATTCCTAATCACCTGATCCCTTTAACGGTCTCTGCAACATCTGATCCAGCGCCGCGCCTGCGGGAACCATCGGGTAGACGGCTTCTTCCTGCTCGACTACAAATTCGATCACGGCGGGACCTTTGAAACTGCGCGCCCAGGCGATGGCTTCTTCCACTTCTTCAAGTTTGGTCACGCGCCGCGCGGGGACGTTGTGCGCTTCGGCGAGTTTCACAAAATTGGGTGAGAGCATGTTCACGGCGGAATAGCGCTTCTCGAAGAAGAATTCCTGCCACTGGCGCACCATGCCGAGGAAGCTGTTGTTCATGATGGCAACTTTGACATTTGCGTTTTCCTGCACGGCAGTGGTCAACTCGGCGGCGGTCATTTGGAATCCACCGTCGCCCGCCACAGCCCAGACTTCCTCTTCCTTGTTCGCAAACCACGCGCCGATGGCTGAGGGCAGCCCAAAGCCCATCGTGCCTGCTCCGCCCGAAGTCAGCCAGCGGTTCGGTCTGTCGAGCGCGTAATATTGCGCCGTCCACATTTGATGCTGACCGACATCCGTGGTCACAACCGCGTTGCCGCCTGTGGCTTTCCAAATATCCGAAACCAAATGCGGCACATGCAACTTGCCGTCTGGATTCCAGTTCATGATGCTGCGCGAATCGCCTTCGGCTTTCCAGTCGCTGATCTGCTTCTTCCATTCGTCGTGGTCGTATTCGTCCACCATCGGAATGAGATCGGTAATCACGGTCTTCAAATTACCGACCAGCGGAACGTCCACCGCTACATTCTTGTGGACTTCGGATGGGTCAATTTCAATGTGGATTTTTTTCGCGTGCGGCGCGTAGGTCTTCAGCGTACCCGTCACGCGGTCATCGAAGCGCATCCCAAAGGCAAGGATCAAATCGGAGTTTTGAATCGCCAGATTGGTGTGGACTTCGCCGTGCATTCCCATCATGCCGAGACTCAACTCATGCGAAGCGGGGAACGCGCCAAGTCCCAGCAGGGTGCTGGCGACCGGGGTTTGAGTCTTAATTGCAAAATTCATCAACGCTTCTTCTGCCTTCGACATCAACACGCCATGCCCGCACAAAATGACGGGGCGCTGCGCTTTCTCGATCAACTTGACGGCATGTTCCAGCGATTCTTTTGGCGCATGATCAACGGGCTGGTAGCCGACCAGTTTCACCTCTCTGGGATATTCAAACTCGCATTGTTCCACCTGCGCGTTCTTGCAGATGTCGATCAGCACGGGGCCGGGTCGTCCGCTGCGGGCGATGTAAAACGCCTCGCGCACAACTTCTGCAATTTCATCGGCGCGAGTTACCAGATAATTATGTTTCGTGATCGGCAGCGTAATGCCGGTCACATCCACTTCCTGAAACGCATCCCCGCCGATCAGGTGTGCGGCAACCTGTCCCGTAACGAATACCACTGGAACAGAATCCATCATCGCCGTGGCAATGCCCGTGATTAGATTCGTCGCACCAGGCCCCGATGTCGCCAGCGCCATCCCCACCTTGCCCGAAGCCCGCGCATATCCATCTGCCATGTGTGCCGCGCCCTGCTCATGCCGCACCAAAACGTGATGGATCGGATAACTCAACATCGCGTCGTAGATCGGCATGTTCGCCCCGCCCGGATACCCGAAGACCACTTCCACGCCTTCGCGCACCACACATTCCCATAAAATTTCTGCGCCTGTTTTTTTCATCTGCTCTCCTTTGATTTGGAGTGATGCAGCTTGCTGCATCATCCCGACAGCAAGCTGTCGGACTCCAGAGTTAACTTTCTAAAATTGCGCCCGTGTCTGCGCTGGTCACAAAATGCGAATAGCGCTTCAACCATTTGGATGTGGTTTTGGATTTGAACGGAGGCAGCGCCGCAACGCGATTTTGAATCTCTGCGTCGCTTAACTTAACGTTGAGACTGCGTGCCACCAAATCAATTTGGACTAAATCCCCAGGCTGGATCGCGCCAATCGGGCCGCCCGCAGCCGCTTCGGGTGACACATGCCCAATGCACGCGCCGCGCGTCCCGCCGCTGAAACGTCCGTCGGTGATGAGCGCAACTTTATCGCCGAGACCTTGTCCCATAATTGCGGCGGTGGGGGAAAGCATTTCCTGCATTCCCGGCCCGCCCTTCGGCCCTTCGTAGCGGATCACCACTACATCGCCTGCTTTGACCTTGCCCGCGATAATTCCAGCCATGGCATCATCTTGTGATTCAAAAATAACGGCAGGACCTTCAAATTGCATCATGGGCGCACTCACGCCGCCCACTTTGACCACTGCGCCTTTGGGCGCCAGGTTGCCAAACAAAATGGCCAGTCCGCCCTTCTTTGAATACGCATTTTCATATTTATGGATAACTTCTTCGTCTTTGATTTCTACGCCCTTGATCGATTCCCCCAAAGTCACGCCGCTGACGGTCATGCGGTCTAAATGTAACATGCCTGTTCCGCGCTGGACTTCGTTCAAAATGGCAGGGATTCCGCCCGCGCGATGAACATCTTCCATGTGCCATTTGCCAGACGGACTCACCTTGCAGATGTGCGGCACTTTATCGGCTACCGAATTAATTCGGGTTAATGGATAATCCACGCCGGCTTCGTTAGCCAATGCCAACGTGTGTAGAACTGTGTTCGACGAACCGCCCATGGCCATGTCCAATGCAAAGGCATCGTCAATCGCTTCGGAGGTGACAATGTCGCGCGGCTTGAGGTCACGTTCGATCAAGGTCATAATTTGCGCGGCGGCGCGTCTTGCCAGGTCTTCGCGTTCGGGGGTCTTGGCTAATGCAGAGCCGTTGTAGGGCAGGGCCAGTCCGAGCACTTCCATCAAGCAGTTCATCGAGTTGGCCGTGAACATGCCAGAACAGGAGCCGCAGGAAGGACATGCAAATTTTTCCAAAATGGATAATCGCTTCTCGTCAATTTTCCCCGCTGAAAATGCGCCGACACCTTCAAAGACCGAGATCAAATCAATCGTTTCGCCATCTGGAGTTTTGCCTGCGGCCATCGGCCCGCCCGAAACAAAAATGGTCGGGATGTTGACGCGCATGGCGGCCAGCAACATGCCCGGGACTATTTTGTCGCAGTTGGGGATGCAGACCATCGCGTCGAATCTATGAGCTTCGATCATGGTCTCGACGCAGTCAGCAATCAACTCGCGCGAGGGGAGCGAGTAGTTCATCCCCGCATGACCCATCGCGATGCCATCATCCACACCGATGGTGTTGAACTCGAACGGCACGCCGCCTGCCGCACGCACGGCATCCTTGACCAGCTTGCCGAACTCCTGCAAATGCACATGCCCGGGGACAATATCCACATGCGAGTTGACGATGGCGACAAACGGCTTGCCGAAGTCCTCTTCCTTTACACCGGTGGCGCGTAACAATGCGCGATGCGGGGCTTTTTCATAACCTTTCTTAACTGTGTCTGAACGCATAATTCTCCTTTTAGACTCCCCTCTCCCCGCGAAGCGTGGGAGAGGGGTTGGGGGTGAGGGTAGATAATAAAAAGAGCCGCCCGTGGTTAGGGCGGCTCTTTGTACTTACTCAGTGATTTACTTCGTTCTCACCGCTGCCATCCTAACCAAAAATTGATCCTTAATAATAAGGACCGCAAGGACTACTACAATAATGGAGAGGCTGAACAAAGATTGGTTCATGGGCATGTGATTTCGTCCGATTATAGGCAGAAACGGAAATCCGTCAAGGGGAAGATGTAGGATTCTCACAATTTTCCCAAGATCAGGGAATTCTTAACCAGCAAATCCCGGTATGGTTTTTATTCATCCACAGATTTGACAGATTACACAGACAGATTAAAGAGAAAAATCTGCTAAATCTGCGCAATCTGTGGATGATATTTTTCATATCGGAAATTGTTGATTCGCCATTTATGCCAAATATTTCCTAATGGTATACTTGAATAACCGGTTAACGACAATTAGAATTACCCCCCGACGACAACTAGAAATGCCCACCGATAAGGTCTCGGAAACGGATAGACTCTTCAGAAGAAGGAGAGCCGATGACCGCAACCGACGCCCAAGTGAGGCTACTGATGAGAGAACGAACCAA
>CAMCQT010000047.1 GCA_945877125.1 Candidatus Brevifilum fermentans
ACTTACCCAATACCACTACCGAAAGTTGAAAAGTTGGCAAGTTTGACCAAATAAAAAAGAGAGACCGTTTTTTAGGCGGTCTCTCTTTTTATTTTCCTATTCTCTAATTTATGGCAGCGGCGTACGTGATGGTGTTGCGCTGACTTTCACTGTCGGCGTCGGAGTTGCAGTTCCACTCTTTGGCGTGGGGGTTGCTGTCCGTGCTTTGGGAGTATTCGTAGGCGTGATAACCACCTTAAGGTGCTGTTCCGCTGCGGTGCGCATTTCGGGCGTCATCACATCTTTATCCATGGCGAGCAATGCCTGCCAGTCTTTAATGGCGCCTTTCGCTTCACCGCGTTTTTCCTGACTGAGCGCGTGCCAATAAAGAGCCAGCGCGATTTGCTCGTCTGTCTCTGCCAATGACTTGAGCGCCTCCGTTTTCAGGAACGCGCTGCCAAATTTCTCCTGGATAAAATACGCGCGCACCAACCCAAGATTTATATCAAAGGATGTTTCATCTTCGGCAAAGGCTTTTTCAAGGTCTTCCACAGCCTGGTCAATATGATTCAGCTCCAGGTTGGCAAGTCCTTTGTAAATATAAAACTTTCGCAAGCCATTGCGGTTGATCGATTCTGCCTTGTCAAAGTTTTCCACTGCGGTTTTGTAGTCTTTCAATTCAAAATAAGCCTGTCCCAGCAGGGCAAAGGCACGGTCGTTTTCGGCTGCGTAAATCACATAAACATTCAAGGCTTCAATTGCGCGCTCATATTGTCCATTTTCAATGTACAACGTGCCCAGCATTTTATAAATTAGCGGGTCGGTGCTGTCGAGCGAATAGGCTTTTTCAGCGGCTTTCAGCGCATTCTTATTATCTTTGAGTGCGAGATAGGCGTCTGCATAAGCTGTGTAGACCATGGGCGAATCGGGCATAAGTTCGTCTGCCTGTTTGAGGTCAACAATGGCGGCTTTGGCATCGTTATGGAGCAGGAAGTAGCGCGCGCGCTCAATATATATTTCGCCAAAATTCGGGTCGCGTGCAATGGCTTCATCAAACAATCCTTCGACATTCGCATTTGGATCGTCGAGCAAACGCGCACGCGCCAAGCCAAGATAGGACGCGCCAAATTCCGGGTCAATTTTCAGCGCATCGTTGTAGGATTTCAAAGCATTTGTGGAGTCACCTTTGAAGCGGTAGGCTTCGCCGATCAAATAATGAACATCCGCGGCATCAGGCTCGAGCGAAACGACCACCTTCATACTGGCGATGTACGCATCCCAATCCCCATTTTCATACGCCATTTTTGCAGAGCGATATTGGTCAATAGATTGCGCCGCGCGCGGAGTATTGACATACACGGCAGTCGGTGTGTAAGTTTGCGGAAGCAACATCCACAGCGGAGTAGGACCCGTGAAAGATTTTGTGGGAGCCGCAGTTGCGCCAAATACAGTGGGCGTGGTTGTGAAGGTCGGCGACGGACCCGGTGTATTCGTGTCGTTGGGGATGATGGTTGTCTGACGCGGCAGTACAAAGCCAAATATCACAACCGAAAATAAAGCTGCGCCGATCAGCAACACACCCACCAGCCGCGTGACGGGATTCTTCGCAAGCGCCTTGAAGCCTTTTTCTTTTGGCTTCTCGTTGGCGAGCAGAAGTTTTTCCTCCCACGCCCGTGGACGATTCATGGGGAATGGCTGGATGCTTTCGTCGGGAGTCAAAGCTCCGAGCAAGATTAAGCCCCGTTTCGCCGTACCATTTTCAGGGGCGAGTTTGTGCGCTGTTTGCAGGCAGTAGATCCGCTCTTTGGTATTTTCCACGGAGGCGCTTAACCAAATCCAATAGGTGGCGTTGTTTTGGTCTGCCTTGAGCAAAAGCGTGAGCAGTTCTTTGGCGCGTGGTTTATCGCCGCGCCGCAGAGCGTCTACGGCATCCTGAAACATTGTGTCGTCGGGGCTATCGTCAGTCATTATTGAATTTTACCGCTTGTTATATGATTTTATAACCTTGACATGCAATTCAGATTCAACAAAAAATTTAATTTGTTTACGCGGTACTGGTGTAATCCATTTCATGAAATTCTTCGACCTGATAAACATAGACCTCTAATTTCATCCTCTGCCACAGGTCTGGCTTTGCGCCCATCTTGGAACACAAATGATCGAGAAAACTCGCTGGGTTTGGAATTTTTTCCCAAACTTGTGGAAGAAAAGTTGCGCGGCGAAAACCATCTTTCAAGATGACTCCATCCACATGCGGGCGCAGTTTTGCGCGCAGCTCTTCACTCGAAGAATATTCCAGCGGACATGGAGCGGTCAAACGCGACACCTCAAGCTTGATCCTGCTCAACTCAGCTTCGTCTACAGGATGGAAGCGCGGGTCTTCCAACGCGGCGGCGACTGCATGTTCGCGCACATCATTCACCAGCGGTTGATAGGCATCGAGCGCGCCGATACAGCCGCGCAGTTCGCCATCTACGGTGAGTGTGACGAATGAAGCGCCCTGTTCGCGCAAGTGCGGCGTCAGGGATTTATCATCCACAGGCGGAAGTTTCTTGCCGCGTACCGCATGTTCCATGGCTTCACGCGCAAGGCGCAGGAGCGTGTGTTTCTCGGCTTCGGTTAGTTGATCTGTCATGGCGACCTCCACTAGACCTGCTGCTTACAACTGAGACAAACTCCAATATTCACGGTTGTGATAAATCAACGGCAGACCATCGCCTGCGCTTTGCGCCGCAATTGCCTCCGCGATAAACAAGGTACTGTTGCCTGCGTCAAAAGTTTGCACCACGCGGCAATCAATCCACGCCAGCCCGCCGACGAGCAAAGGCGAACCTGTAACCAAAGTTTCGGTTTCCAGATTGGCAAAACGATCTGCGACATCTGCCATTTTGCCCGCGAACAAATCTGAGATATTGGATTGCTGTGCCGAAAGCATGGTCAACCCGAAAGCACGGGATTTGGTTATCAGCTCATGTGTGCGTGCAGATTTCTGCAAAGAGATCGTAATCATGGCGGGTTCAAGTGAAATGGATGTAAATGAGTTTACAGTTGCGCCGTGTTTGTGTCCTTCATGTACTGCTGTCACAACGGTTACACCAGCAGACCAGGCGCGCATGGCGGCGCGTAATTTTTCGGGTTCAAGAGTCGGTTTCATATATTTTCATGATAATGGTCAGAGAGGGCAAAGTCAAGACAAAAATTACGCATCTCAATATTGAACGTTTCCCAACCCCTTAATTCCCTTTCATAAACGCGTGCTATACTCGCGGCATGTCCAAACGAATTAGAAACATTCTCATCGGGCTGGCGGGACTGACCCTGCTTGCCGTTTTGATCTACCAAATTCCATACGTCAAATCCGTTGTGTCGTGGCGCATCGAAAAATTCACCATCTATGCCAAAAATGTAATCAACCCGTTAGGCCCCGTACCCACGGCTTTGCCTGTCACCGCTCAACCTGTCACGCCTACGGCCGTCACACCCGCAACATCCACACCCGTGGTTAATCTCACGCCGTCGGTCACTCCCACCGCAACCTTCGCCCCACTGCCCGCGCAGGCATCCATCGCCTCGCCGCCGTATGAGAAGCAAACCCCAAACAACTGCGGGCCCGCCACCCTCTCGATGGCGTTGCACATCTACGGCTGGGAAGGCAGTCAGGCAGACATTGCAAATGTCGTCAAACCCATTTTGCAGGATCGCAACGTCAACCCCGAAGAACTGCGTTACTACGTCCGCACGCAGGCGGGCTGGCTCAACATGGAATATCGCGTCGGCGGAAATATTGAATTGCTCAAACGCCTGATCGCCGCCAATTATCCTGTCATGGTCGAAAGCGTCACATCTCTCGACCCCAACGACGCGCTGGGTCCCACCGACGATCTGTGGGCCGCGCATTATGTTTTGCTCACCGGCTACGACGACAACACGCAAACCTTCACCATTCAGGATTCCTATCACGGCGCAGACCTAACCCTTCCCTACACGCAACTAGAAGCGGAATGGAAGCCCTTCAACAATTTGTACATCGTGATGTACTTCCCACAATTTGAAGAGGAGATGAAAAGCCTGCTCGCCTCAAACTGGGACCCGAGCCTGAATCGGCAAATGGCATTAGACGCCGCCCAGGCAGATTCTGCCAAAAACCCCACCGACGCATTCGCCTGGTTCAACCTCGGCAGCGACCTGGTCTACTTTGACCGCTACGAAGAAGCCGCGCTCGCCTACGACAAAGCGCGTGAGATCGGCTTGCCTCTGCGCATGTTCCGCTATCAGTTCGGACCGTTCCTGGCCTACTTCCACGCCAACCGCAACGAAGACCTACTCGTGCTGACAGACTACGCCAGAAGCGTCACGGAGATGTCTGAAGAAGCATGGCTGTGGTACGGCTTTGGTCTATATCGCAACGGTGATTACGACGGCGCGCTCAAAGCCTGGCAAAAAGCAGATCAAGTGAACCCCAATTTTTATGAAGACCAGGCAAAAAAGGCAATGCAACTGGTTCAATAATTTACGCATGTCATTGCGAGGAGGGATGCTCTTTCCCGACGAAGCAATCCTCAATTGGGGAAGATTGCTTCGTCGGAAAGAACAAGTGCCCTCCTCGCAATGACAACGAGATATACATGAAAAAACTCATTCCACTCCTCCTTTCCATCTTTATCCTCGCGGCTTGCCAGAGCGCCGCCACACCTCCCTCGTCCAGTTCGACACCTGCGCCCACATCACAAACCTCAGAGACCTCAGAAACCTTAAACGCCCCAAGCACCGCCACCCCCGCACCGACCGCCACACCAGAGACAGTGAAAATTTCAACAACAGACGGCATGACGCAACTCTTCGTCCCTGCGGGAACTGCAAAGATGGGCGGGTTGGATATTCTGCTTGAGAACGATGAAATCCCCGCGCACGATGTCACGCTTGACGCGTTTTGGATAGATCAAGTGGAAGTGACCAACGGAATGTATGGTCTGTGCGTGAACGCAGGCGAGTGCAGACCTCCAGTAAAAATCAACTCGGATAATCAGGGAGATTATTTCGGCAACCCTGAATTCAACGACTACCCCGTGATCCAGATCGCATGGTACGACGCGAATGCCTATTGTGAATGGGCTGGGCGCAGACTTCCCACCGAAGCGGAATGGGAACGCGCCGCGCGCGGCGATGACATGCGAAATTATCCCTGGGGCAATGAACCGCCCAATGCACAAAACTCAAATGCCAATAATATTGTCGGGGATGTGACACGCGTGGGATCGTATGCTGCGGGAGCAAGTCCGTTCGGGGCGTTGGATATGGGCGGCAATGTCTGGGAATGGGTTGCAGATTATTACGGCTCAAAATATTATGAGACATCCCCAGTTGTAAATCCTATGGGGCCTGAAAACGGCGGATTGAATCACTTTCGTGTCATCCGCGGCGGGTCGTTCCAAGATGATCTTTTCAACTTGCGAACATCCAACCGCGGCTTTGAAGTGGGACCTGACCCGACGAAACTGCCAAACGATAGTGCCTATTACGGGCGTAGTTCGGTGAAGATCGGCTTCAGATGCGCGAATGACAATTAAGCAGAACCAGCTCACAGTTAAGTAAGATGCGATGTACTTCATCATCCTGATTTTTTTAGCTATAAAACAAAAATAATTAAGAAAAGATGTGTCTTTGCAATATTTATCTTTACTCATTAACTTAGCTATGGTATTATCGCGAAACAATTCAATAGCCCGAATACGGCGCTCTTATCCAGAGAGGCGGAGGGAACGGCCCTGCGATGCCTCGACAACCAGTCAATGAAAATTGAATATGGTGCCAAATCCGACAGATAGATTTCTGGGAGATGAGAGGGTAGATAAAAGCATTATGCATAATTGCCCTTTCACGCTGAAAGGGCAATTATATTTTTAAGGAGAAACAAAAATGAGCAACACTTTTATGTCTTCGCCCAGCCTGATGTTCACATCAGAATCGGTGACTGAAGGACACCCTGACAAAATGTGTGACCAAATCTCGGATGCGGTATTGGATGCCTGCCTTGAACAGGACCCCATGTCTCGCGTGGCTTGCGAGACCGCGATCAAGACTGGATTTGTGGCGCTATTAGGCGAGATCACCACCAACGCGTATGTCAACTTTGATGGACTTGTGCGCAAAGTTGTGAATGAGATCGGTTACGACAGCAGTGAAAAAGGCTTCGATGGAAATACCTGTGCCGTGCTTTCAGCCGTTGCCAGCCAAAGCGCAGATATTGCGTTGGGCGTTGACCACGCAATGGAAGACAAAAGCGGCGAGATGAAAGATGCCGGCATTGAACACGTGGGCGCGGGCGACCAAGGCATGATGTTCGGCTTTGCGTGCAATGAAACAGCCACGTTGATGCCGATGCCAATTTATCTGGCGCACAAACTGTCCCGCCGCCTGAGCGAACTCCGCAAAGATGGCACACTCCCCTGGCTGCGTCCCGATGGCAAGAGTCAGGTAACCGTTGAGTATTCACAGGGCAAGCCCAAACGCATTGACACCGTGCTTATTTCCACCCAGCACGCGCCAGAAATCTCACAGGCTGAGATCATGGAACTCGTCAGTGAGCATATCATTTACCCAACTTTGCCAGAAGCCCTGGTTGATAAAAACCTCAAGGTGTTTGTGAATCCCACCGGACGTTTTGTCATTGGCGGTCCAATGGGCGATGCCGGCGTAACCGGACGCAAGATCATCGTCGATACCTACGGCGGTATGGGACGTCATGGCGGCGGCGCGTTCTCTGGAAAAGACCCCACAAAAGTGGATCGCTCCGCGGCGTATGCGGCGCGTTATGTGGCGAAGAATATCGTTGCCGCTGGCTTGGCCGACCGCGTGGAAGTGCAGGTGGCTTACGCCATCGGCGTGGCGCATCCGCTTTCTGTGAATGTGGAAACTTTCGGCACAGCCAAAATTTCAGATGAAAAAATCTCCGCGCTCGTCAGCGAGTTCTTTGACCTGCGCCCAGGCGCGATCATCCGCGACCTTGACCTGCGCCGCCCGATCTATCGCAAGACTGCGGCATACGGTCACTTTGGCCGCGACGACATCGAATTCCCCTGGGAAAAGACCGACAAGGCTGAGGCTTTGAAGAAAGCCGCGGGCTTGTAAAAATCCAGAAATTGACGACCTTGTGCAAATAGGTTTTTTTCGCCAAAAACGAAAGAGCTGACAATAAAAAGACAGCCGCGAATTTATTTTCGTGGCTGTCTTTTTATTGCTGGCAAGAATTTTATTTAGTTTTCGGCGATCAAGGGCGTCACATATTTTTCAAGCATTTCGCGGTTGATCTCCCCCACCCAAGCCAGGCGGACAGTGCCACTGCGATCGATCACAAAAGAATTGGGCAGCCCAGCGCTACCAAACGCCCTCAAGGACGCATTGTTTAGATCAACCCAAATTGGGTAGGTTATCACGCTTGTTTGCACAAACTGGAGCACTTCACTTTGCGGTTCGCCTGCTTCAATGCCGATAATTACGAAACCTTCCGCGCTATGCGCCTTGTAATAAGCCTCAAGCGTGGGAATCTCGGCTTTGCAGGGCGGGCACCAGGTAGCCCAATTATTGACTAACACAACTTTATCGCGGTAATCGGTCAATGCCTCAGTATTTCCGTTTATATTTTGAAGCGAAAGTTCAGGCGCCGCATAATTCACCTCAGACGGAATGGATGAAGGCGAGGACGGCGAGGAATCAGACGCGGCAGTTTGTGAACTTACGCTGTCTTTTTTACCAAATAACAAAAGAAGCACAGCCATTACCCCGATTAGCGCTATGCCGACACTCACGAAAAACAGCGGACCGCGATTGTTATTATTTTTTTTGCGACGATGAATTTTTTTTGACATTTCAAACCTACACAATCTTTTGAACTTTAATTAATTCATAAAATATCCCGCAGGTTGCCAATTCGAAACTATTACTGAGACAAACCTGCGGGACACTGGGTTTTTAGTTCATTGCGCGCTTGATCTCATCGATCAAATTCTGCTCCGGGACTGCGCCGACGACTGTTCCACTGCCAGCGTTGATGACGGTCTGCGGAACGCCCCTAACGTTGAACTGGTTGGCCAGATCGGGAAATTCGGTGGCTTCGACGCCTTCCGCGCGGATCATGGCGGGGTTTTCCATGGCCATTTGATGTGCGAGCAACACGGCTCGCGGACAATGTGGTCAGGTAGGGGTTACGAATACTTGTAAATGCAGGGGTTTTTCAAGGTGCTTCAAGAACTCGCGCACACTTTCGCTGAGTCCTGAATCACGACCGGAGACGAGAAGAATATCATTAATCAACACGCCGAATTCATGACCCGAAGGGACACCTGAATATTGAATCCCAAAGTCAATGATCTGGTCGCCGTCTTTGGCGGCAATGACTATGCCGGGAGCTTTGTCCACATTGAACTGGGCTGCCACATCCGCATTATCTTGAAGGTCGTAAATGCTCAAGCCAAGTTTTTCATCAATGGCGGCAAGTTCTTCAAGAAGCTGTTGTGCTTCGGCGCAATAGTCACAATTTTCACGTGACCCAAAAAATAGCATCTGCACCGGCTCTTTCATTTGAGCGAATGTCTGTTTGATCTGATCTATGATCTGTTCGTTGAGAAGTTTTTCCATTTATTTACTCCAAATAGATTTTTACAACTGTTTATGGGATTTAGATGCAAATAAATGAAAAAAGATACAATCGAATTACCCCCGTTTTATATGACTTTTTACTGCGCTGGTGGCTTCAAATAATCGGCGAGGTTGAGTCGCTTGAAGAGGCGATCCCGCACCTCGTCTGGCAGACCAGCTTGCGGGTGGTTTGATGCGTGGACCAGATCCACTGTCTTGCGGGTCGTATCCACCACGATGCGGCAGTCGTCACATTCGGCAATATGCTTTTCGATCTCACGGCACAACTCGGCGCCCAGTTCGCCATCCACATAATCAGACAGGGAGCCAAGTAAAGATTTGCAGTTGGAATGAGTAGATTCAGTCATTTGTTTTCTCCTGATTTATCCGCTCGCCATAATAAATGGATAATTGTTCGCGCAAGGATAAGCGCGCCCTAAGCAGGCGAACCTTGACGTTGGATTCGGTAAGTCCAAGTGCCTCGGCGGTGTCTTTTATGGATAGTTCCTGAATATCGCGCAGTAGAAAAACCATACGCAGATTTTCGGGTAATTTTTGGATGGCATGATCAAGCGCTTGCTTGCCTTCGGCAGAGAGCAGTTCATCTTCGGGCAATGCACCCCAATCTACAAATTGAGACGGGGAAAGGTCTTCTATTGTTTCGTCGCTTGATTCGGTGTCATCAACGTTGACCTCAGACTTTCCGCGGCGCATGACCATGAGCGATTCATTGACGGCAATGCGATATAACCAGGTTAGAACGCTGGAGCGTCCTTCAAAGTTGGAGAGGTGTGTGAGCGCGCTAAGAAATGTATTTTGCAGAACATCTTCGGCGTCCTGCTCATTGCCGAGCATCCGCAGCCCCAGGCGGTAGATTGGTGCGGAGTATGCGTCCACCAGTCGGGCAAATTCGGCGTGATCTCCAGTACGCAGGGCTTCAAGTGAGATGTCGGCTTGGCTTGTTGTTTCAATCATTGGTTGTGTCCAGTCAAAAAGTGTATGGTTTAGTATACACGATTGCTGGACACAACCAAAAAAATATTAAGCCGAACTACATAACCTTGGTTGTAACTTCGAATTTTGGCGGTTTTTCCAAGTGTTTCTTGACCGCGCACAATTCTGCAGAATGAATCAATGAAGGGCGATATTTTTCAGGAAAGCCATCTGGAACCTGGATTTCCAAATCAATTTTTTCAACCATGCCGCTCATCGGGCTGCTATGGATGCGCTGAACAATGCGGATGCCATCTGTGGAAAGTCCACGCTGCTGGCAGAAACCAAGTACATAAATACCGGCACAGGTTCCGATTGATGCAAGAAATACAGCAAAAGGTGTTGGTGCGCTCGCCACTGGGGGTTGGTCGGTGGCAATCGTATGAGGTCCAAAATGTGCATCTACGCGAGACCCACCGGGGAAGTCAATAATCATTTCCATTTTATTTTAATGCTCCTAATTTTTCTAATATAGTAATTTGATGCAAATGATCTCAAAAAGTTACGTCTTGGCGCAGATAAAATGAGAAGCGAGAAGTAAAAAAATATTTGCAAACCTATAAAAAAACGATTAAGATAAAGACATGCCGAATATTCCGATCAACTTTCGACGTGTAGCGATCTTTCTGGGTATTTTCGTTTTGATCCTGCTGGTCATTGAATTCAATTCGCGCCTTGAGGAATTGAATCGATTGAACGACCAGCGTGATGAAATACGGGTAGTCGCCACGCAAGCCATACAAACCCAAATGGCATTACAAACCCACGTCGCTTATGCCGGGTCTACAGCCGCAGTGGACGAATGGGCGCGCACTGAAGGTCATTACATACTCGAAGGCGACCAACCTGTCATTCCAGTTGTCCAGCCGGGAAGCGAGCCTATGATCGTTGCTACGCCCGTCCCTCTGCCGACCCCCATGCAAAACTGGGAGGTATGGTGGACTTTATTTTTCGATAAATAACCAAATAAGTCGGGATACATCCCGACTTATTTTATGAAAGAGCAGCACATTGAATCGTCTTCAACTTTTCCCCATTACAACCACAATTGAAAAAAACTCCCTGACCATTGCCGGGCACGACCTCGCCGGGTTGGCAAAGGATCACGGAACGCCCTTGTATATTTATGACCGCGAGACGATGGATACAGCAGTCATCGGATATAAATCTGCGCTCGCTTTGCACTACCCGATGACTGGTTCTGTTACCTATGCAGGGAAAGCCTTTTTGAATCTGGCCATCGCACAGTGGACTCAACTTCATAATTTATTTGTAGATTGCACAGGCGAAGGCGAGATTGCCATGGCTGTTGCAGGCGGCGTGCCGCGTGAGCATATCCTTGTGCATGGCGTGAACAAATCCGAAGCCGATCTGGAATCCGCGGTGAAATATGCGGGGACAATTGTGGTGGATAACCTGACCGAACTCCAGCGCATCGCCAACCTATTCCCCATTCCCCATTCGCCATTCCCCGATCTTTGGCTTCGCCTGGTCCCCGGGGTTGCAGTTGAAACACATCACGCGCACACACAGACGGGTCAGCATGACAGCAAGTTTGGCATGACCAGCGCAGAGATGATGGAAGCCGCGCAATTTTGCAAAATGAACAACCTGCCTTTGAATGGCATCCACTTTCACCAGGGGTCGAACTTCCGCGATGCGAGTCCTTTGAAAGCAGCGATTGAATTGGGGCTCGATCTGGCAATGGAAATTGGATTCACAAATGAGTGGCACTTTAGCCCAGGCGGCGGGTGGGGCGTGGCGTATCACGAGGATGAACTTCCGCAGCCGGACTCAAATGAATATGTGCGCGTGATCGCGGAGAATATAGTCGAAGGCTGCAAGGCGCGCGGACTTGCCCTGCCCCATTTGCATTTGGAACCTGGGCGCAGTTTGGTGGCACGCGCTGGCGTGGCTGTTTATAAAGTAGGCGCGATCAAAAGACGCGGCGAGAAAGTTTGGATATTAACCGATGGCGGCATGACGGATAATCCGCGCTATGCGATGTATGGAGCGAGATACTCTTGTTTGACAGTATCAGGCCCGGGCGAGGCGCGAAGCGAGAAGGTTTCCATCGCGGGGCCGTATTGTGAATCTGGCGATGTGGTCATCGAGGATTTATTAATGCCAAAGATTGAAGTCGGCGAGTTGATCGCCATTCCTGCTTCGGGGGCGTATCATTTGAGCATGTCATCTAATTACAACGGTTCGCGCAAGCCTGCGGTTTTGTGGCTGGAGGCAGGGCGGGCGCGTGTGATCCAACGGCGCGAGACGATAGAAGATTTGATGCGGCGCGACGAAGGGCTGTAATTAGGTAGTAGTTAAGTTTTTTCTGACCTTGGAAAAGCCCTGTGGAACGCCGTAATTCCCCTTGACACATCCCATGCTTCTTCATAAAATATTGACCGATATGCGAAACTGCTCCCTGCATCACCATCATCAGGCACTCCCCTCCACCGGATGGGCGGCTTAGGCGCGCGTGTATCGATCTAAAAGAAATAGATTTACACACAGCTCCCGCACTCCGGCGGGGGCTGTTTTATTTTCCCGAGGTAAACATGCTTTCGATCATCAACCCTGAAACTGCACGGCAAACCATTTTACGGCGCGTCCCATTGGGCGACGAAGAAATACCCGATTCTGTTTTGGATCGGCTTGAGATGATCTTCGGCGAGCGGATCACCCCGCAAGTCGCTGTGACTCAAATCCTGCACGATATTCGCACACAAGGCGACAAAGCGCTTCATGCCTGGACTGAGAAGCTGGATGGAAAAGCCCCAGACATTTTCCGTGTCCCAGGCAGTTCGCTCCGCGCCGCGCTCGATTCCATTTCAGCCGAACAACGCGCTGCACTCGAACTCTCGGCTAAACGAATTGAAACATTCTATAAAAAACAACCGCTCACCTCATGGATCACCCAGGATATGGGCGGCGTAATGGGACAGTTAATTCGCCCAATCAAACGCGTGGGATTGTATATTCCCGGCGGCACCGCACCTTTGCCATCGAGCGTCTTAATGTCTGCGGTGCCAGCAAAAGTGGCGGGCGTGAAAGAAATTGTGTTGGCCGTGCCGCCTCAGCGTGGAACAGGCCAAATCGCGCCGATCATCCTTGCCGCCGCCGCGCTCGTCGGCGTGGACGAAGTCTACACGATGGGCGGCGCACAAGCCATCGGCGCGTTGGCCTACGGCACCGAAACCATCCCCGCGGTAGACAAGATATTCGGCCCCGGCAATCTCTTTGTCACGCTTGCCAAGAAACAAGTCTTCGGCACTGTTGGCATTGATGGGCTTGCCGGCCCCACCGAAACCGTGGTCATCGCAGATGACTCTGCCAACCCCGCCTGGGTCGCCTCTGACTTGCTCGCGCAGGCTGAACATGATGTGCTGGCTTCGGCCATTTTGCTCACACCTTCGCGCCAACTAGCCGAAGCCGTTCAAGTGGAAGTAAGCCGCCAAATGGAAACTCTTCCGCGGGCTGAGATCGTGGCGCAGTCTTTGCAAAATAAAAGCGGCATTGTGCTCACCAAAGATTTGGATGAAGCCGTAGCGCTTTCCAATGCCTATGGGCCCGAACATCTTTGCCTTTCGGTGCGCGATCCCTGGGCGTGGAGCAGCAAGGTCAACTCTGCGGGCGGAATTTTCATGGGCGAATATTCATTCGAGGTATTGGGTGATTATGTTGCAGGCCCGAGTCATGTGATGCCCACAGGCGGCACTGCGCGCTACGCCTCCCCGCTCAACGTTTTTGATTTTATAAAAATTATCAGCCTGATCGGGGTTGATGAATCCACAGGGCGCGAGTTGTCCAGAGCTGCCGCAGTCATCGCCCGCGCCGAAGGTCTCGAAGCCCACGCCCGCTCAGCAGATCAACGGTTATAGTCAGTTCCAAATAAATTAACTGATGTTATGCAGAAACTCCGAAGGAGTGAAATAATTATAGATTCAAACAAAATGGATCCAATAACCCCGAAGGGGTGTCATGCTTTCGGCACAAACTATGTCATCTGTTTCGACAGGCTCAACACACCGACTTCGGGATTAAACTGTGTAATATCGTAAATTAAGCAAAACCGCCCTGCACGTGTGCAGGGCGGTTTCAATTAAGCGGGGAATATTATTTTTTCTTCACTTCAAGAATTGCGATCTTTGTTGAATAATTAAACGGAGTTGGGTCTGTGACAGGACTTCCCACACGAGTCTCAGGATACCCTGTAAAATCCTCTGGCACAGGGATCAATTCCTTGATCTTCAAGTAGCCATCTTTGCACAACGACTCAAGCGTTTTCATATAATCAGCGCCGCTTACAAAAAGCGCGTTATTGATCGCAACCAGATAACCGCCGTCATTGATCAACGGGCGGATTTTATTGATGAGGCGCGCGCTTTCTTTTTCCTGATCTATCTTGCCTTTGGATGTAACCGAGAAAAACGGCGGGTCAATGATGGCGCAATCGAAGGATTTATTTTCACGTTTCATGTTGCCGATCTGCTCAAAGAAATCTCTGGGAATGAAACTCCCTTTTTTGATGGGGAAACTGTTGAGTGAATAAGATTCCTGGGCTATGTTGAGAAATTCGCGGTTTAAGTCAACTTGCACCACCTGGCTGGCTCCGCCTTTGAGCGCGGCAACCCCAAAACTGCCGGTGTAGGCAAAACTGTTAAAAACAGATTTACCTCTCAAATTTTCAATGATCCATTTGCGTAAATTACGGGTATCAAGATACAGGCTTGCGTCTCGGTTGAGGAGCAGATCAACGGCGTACCAGGTGTCGTGCTCTTTTATTTTGCGATCCAACTCTGTGCCAAATAAAAGTTTGCCGCATTTATCTTCCTGAGTTGCGCCATTACGCGTTTTGACAATTCCCGCGCGGAGCCAATTTAGCGAAACATTCAGGAATTTCTGCGCCTCATCAACGAGGGTCGCGCCTTGATCTGGATCATCGGCATAGTTGTGAATGACGGCAGTCGAGGCATATATATCAATGCTGATATCGGGGCAGCCCTCAGCGAATCCATTGAAGAGACGAAAAGCTGATTCGTGTTGAGAGTCAATTATCGGCGTGCGCGAGGCGAGAGCTTTTTTGAGAAGGGAAGTGAGAGAGTTTTTCATATCAACCTATTGGTAATCAATTTTTCGGACATAACTTGATTGTAACCCCAGACTTCGGATTTTTAGCCGCAATACCTTTCCTTCATCATGTGGCTTTCACCCCTTGACAACCCAATCTGGCGGGGGTAAAACAAACCGGCCAGTCGGTTTTATTTTTATTTCGCTCCCCATTTTGGGAAGAGACAGGGTGAGGGATCATGCAACAACGAAGTGAAGAAACACAGGCGCAGATCATCAAATCAGCGATCAAACTATTTGCCACCAACGGCTACACTGCCGCCAGCGTGGATATGATCTGCAAGGATGCCGGCATCAGCAAGGGCGCTTTCTATCATCATTTTGAAAGCAAGCAAGCCTTGTTCCTTGCCCTGCTGGATGTCTGGCTGGTGACAATCGATAAAAGTATCGAAGCATCACGAGAGAATACAGTACCAGAGACTTTTCTGTTAATAACAGATGCCTTCCCGTATATTTTCAAAACCGCAAACGAAGGTTTGCCGATGTTCCTCGAATTCTGGCTGCAAGCCAGCCGCGATGAAAAGATATGGCAAGCCAGCATTACCCCCTATCGCCGCTATCATAAATATTTCACCGCATTGATCAAGAAAGGCGTTGAAGAAGGTTCATTTGTAGAAGTGGACCCGGAAGTTGCCTCGCGCCTGATCGTTTCAACGGCAATGGGATTACTTCTGCAAAGTTTGCTTGACCCGAAAGGTGCGAAATGGGAACAAGTGGCACGCGAAAGCGCCACCATGTTGGTCAATAGTTTGTTGAAAAAGTAAACAACCAGCCCACAGGGCTTAGTTGCAACTATATTAATTAAGGAGATAAATATGAAAATAGTAACTGATTGCGCGGCAGACTTATCTACCGAAGAACTGGAACAACTTGGCGTCATTGCGGCGCCTTTGTTCATCAACTTCCCTGAAGGTGAGATAAACGCCACCGAAATTTCAGCAGATGATTTTTACAACCGCCTCGAAGCCATGCGCCCCGCCATTCCTACCACTGCCCAACCGTCGGCTGGGATCTTTGCGGAGTTGTATCGCAAAATTGCCGAAACCGATAAAGATATCTTTTCGATGCATATTTCATCCGGGCTGAGTGGGACTCTCAACTCAGCACATGATGGCGGCGGACAAGTTGCACCTGAGGCGAATGTAAGTTATTGGGATACGCTCACCCTTTCGGCAGGCGAGCGTCTTCAAGTGATGGCGGCGGCTCTGGGAATCAAAGCCGGCTGGAGCATGGATAAAATTCAGGAGCGACTGAAAAAAATTCGCGAAAATACTGAGCTGCTGTACACACTCGACACTTTGGAATACCTCGCGCGCGGCGGACGCATTGGACGGGTAAAGGCTCTCGCGGGCGCATTGCTCAACCTCAAGCCCGTCATCCGCGTGGATACGGATGGCAAATATAGCACGGTGGGCAATGGACGCACATTGACCAAATCGATGGGGATGATCGCAGATGGTATGCACGAGAAATTTGGAAATACGCCAGTGTGGGTTACCATGATCCATGGTCGCTTTGCTGAAAAAGCAGACCTGCTTGCCGCGGACTTAAAGGGCAAATTAAATATTGCCAAAATGGATTTGGTGCGCATTTCGCCTGTATTGGGCGTACACACCGGTCCACACATTGTTGGCGCGTCCGTGTTGCCGATGGAGTTGATGAGCGATTTGGTGGGGTAAATAGTGGGTAGTGAGTAGTGGGTGGTGGATAGTAAAAGCAAACAAAAAAGGACTTGCGTGATTGCAAGTCCTTTTTGTATTTAAGTGGCTGTAAATTTTTTGGCTTTTTCGATTCGTTCGCCCAGCGGGGGATGGGAATAGAACATGAAGACCGCCCATTTTTCGGGGTCAATTTCGCCAAGGTTTTGGTTTGCCAATCTGGTGAAGGCAGAGGCAAATGCTTCGCCTTTTTTGGTTGACGACAGGGCGTAATCATCTGCCATGTTTTCGCGCCAGCGAGAGATGGCGTTATCGAGCGGCGAGGTGAATAACCCGTAGATGCTGAGGATGAGTATCAGCGCGGGGAAGGCGGCGATATCTGCGCTGGATGTGAAGGAGAAAAAACTAACAGCGGAATCCAATGCCAGGGATGCAATGAACAGGCTGAGGCTGGTGCTGAGCGTGCCGAAGGCAATCAAAAAGGGAATATCCTTGTGGACGTGATGCCCCAGTTCGTGAGCGAGTACCGTTTCGATTTCATCCAAAGTAAATTCGTTGATGAGCGTATCGCCAAGGATAATGCGGCGTGTGTTGCCCAGCCCCGTCAGCGCGGCGTTGGCTGATTTTGTGCGCTTGGACATGTCAAACTTGAAGACGCCTTTTACTTTCGTGTTGGCGCGTTTGGCAAGATTCAATAACCGCTCTTCGAGTTCCTTGTGTTCCTCGCCAAGCGGAACATATTTATTAAAGAGCGGCATGATGAGCACAGGTGCAAGATTTGACGCGAGGACATTGAAAAGCAGTAAACCGCCTGCCACCCACAACCACCACGAAGCGCCCGTGAGACGTAGCGCCAGATAAAGCAACTCCAACATGAGGAGTCCGAGCGGCGCGCCAATTGCCAACCCTTTGAGTTGGTCCACGACCCAATCTTTAAGCGTCTGGTTGGATTGACCAAAACGATGCGGCAGGATAAATCCGCTGTAATAGCCAAGCGGAAGATTGAGGATGGCATACGCGCCGCCGAAGATGACGATGTAAAGCGCGACGAGCAGCCAATCAGAACCAGTGGTCAGTGACCAGTTGACGGTGATCAGTTGATGAAGCCACTCGCGGACAGATATGCTCCAGCCGAGGAAGAGCCACGCGAGGGCATAGACTGCGCTGAAAACTGTATCCACCAGCCAAAGTCGGCGGCGAATGCGGGAATATTGTTTGGCTTGTTTTTGTTTTTCGGGGTCAAGGGTGGTCATGAGGTTTCCAGGTTTGAAGGTTTGCAGGTTTAAGGTTAAAGGTTCATTTCATCAGCCAGCAAGGCGAGGACTTGTTCAGATTTCATCACGTCGCCATAGGATTTTAGCGCAGCGAGAAATGCCTTGTGGACATGTTCCGCGGGGATGGTGGTGTCGCCGTAGGTCAGGTCACGCGTGGCGCAGGCATCTTCGGCGACGATGACTTTGAAGCCAAAATCAGCGGCGGCACGGGCGGTGGCATCCACGCACATGTGGGTCATCATGCCTGTGATAACCACGCGCTCAACGCCCCAATCTTTCAATATCTCAAGCAGATTTGTCTCACGGAATGAGTTGGGATAATGCTTGTAAACAATTGGCTCACCCACAAAATGCGCGGTGGCGTCATGAATATCTGAACCTGTGGAGCCTCTCACAAAAAAAGGGGCATCGGGCTTGAGCGCAATATGCTGAATATGGATGTGATGCCCGCCGTGCTCGCGAAAGCATTGAAGCAGCATGTAGGCTTTCTTCGCGGCTGGGAGCGGGTCAACGAGCGGATATTTTCCGCCGGGGAAGTAGTCTTTTTGGATGTCAATTACCAGTAAGGCGGTTTTCATTTTTACTCCTGCTTAGGTGACAGTCACTTTAGAAGTGACTGTCACCTTGTTTAGCAATTCTTCAGCTTGATGTTTCAAGTGTAATTTATCTGTCATTGCTGCGACCTGGCGAAAATCGACAATTGCTTTTTCAGTTTCATTGAGCGCTGAATAGGATTTTCCACGTCCCAAATATAAACTGGATTCCTTCGGCATGGACTCAATTGCGCGGGTGTAATCTGCGATGGCTTCCTCGTGTTCGTTGTTCACGCGGTAGGCATCGGCGCGACCTTGATAGGCGTACCCGGAACGCGGCTGTTTCAAGAGGATTCGCGCGTAATAATCTTCAGCCCAATCGAGACAATCTTCATAAATGACCAGGTTCAACTCGGTCATGACCAATGCTTCTTTTTCAGAGAGGCGCAGGGCAAGGTCCTGATCTTTATGCGCCAACTCGAGATTTCCAAGTTTGAAATGCACAATCGAACGCCCAAGGTAGAACAGCCACATTTGCGGGGAAAGGGAAATGGCTTTATCCAACTCCATCAGCGCAGACTGAAACTCCTTTTTATCGAGCAGCACAGACCCACGGTCAAAGTACGGAACCGCCCAATGCGGATTGATTTCCTGCGCCCGCGAAAAATAATCCAAAGCGGCGTCGAAGTTCTTATCCATGGAATACATCTCGCCGCGCAGTTGCAAAGCGAGCGCGCTTTTGGGGTTGAGTTTCAGGGCGCGTTCCACATCTGCGGCGGCTTTTTCTTTTTGCAGGATGTTCAAGTAGCAAGCCGCGCGCGCCAAATAATGAGCAGACTGCTGCGGTTCGCGTTCGATATCCTGTGTGTAATATTGGATGGCGCGCTCGAAATCACCTTGTAAATAATAATAGCCAGAGCGTTTGAAAACATAATTGATGCCCAGATTAAGCCAGCGCAGGAAGGAGCGATTCAACGTGCCGACCCCGAGTCCGATCAGGATGCAGGAAAAAAGAAGCAAATAGTCGCGGGTGGCAACTCCAAAGGCGATCAGCCCAAGCAACAGCGGGGCGCTGACGAGAAGCGTGATCCAATCTGCATTGGTTCTGCCAAAGAACATCTCCATCATCGAATGCAAAATACTGCCGCCATCCAGCGGATAGATGGGCAGTAAATTGAAGACAACCAGAATCACGTTGACAAGGGCAAGCGAAAAGAATAAATTGGTAAATGTTTGTCCCCAGAGATAGAGTTCCGTGTTGCGATAAAACGGCAGGAACAAAAAGGAAAGGATAATATAACCAAGGACAGATAAAAATCCCAGAAGCATATTCACCAGCGGACCTGCCGCGGAGATGGCGAGGTTGTGCGAGGGCTTTTCCGCTTTGCGGCTGAGGTTGGTGAAACCGCCCAAGATCCAAATGACGATGCTTTTTACTTCTACGCCCACCAGTTGAGCGGCAAGCGCATGACCCACCTCATGCAGAAAGATGCTGAGAATCAAACCGATCAGCCACAAAAATGCGCTCGTAATTTCGCGCACGTTGGTTGGGCGGAAAAGCAAATATGCAATTGGGATGGTGAACAGCATGGAAAAATGAAAGCGGATATCAACTCCGCGAATACGGGCGAGCAGGAAGGATGAGGAGAGGAATTTCATGGGGGAAAGGATGAATTATGAAGGATGAAGGATGAAAAATAAATGCTCTGCTTGAGATGTAAACAAATACGTTCGCACATTTATCATCTGTTTTGAAAATCTATTTTTTGCAATGACTCAAAATTAACTTGCACTAGTTAAACAATGGAACTTGAAAAATCACGCCAGGATTTTTTGTACTTATTCATCATTCATCCTTCATCATTCATCCTTCGTTTCACTTTCTTCCAAAATCTGCAGGGTTCTCTCCCCACAAATTAGTATCCCATTTCAGGATTTTATTTTCGGGAAGTTCATTCTCTGCCAGCCAATTTTCTGCGCTGTGAATCAAAGCGAAGAGCAAGGCATTTTGGGGCGTGTGTTTGAGATTTGTTTTACAGACGCCATTCATCACCCAGGCGATGGCGTTCTCTGAATCGGAATAAATTGGGGTGTGCGAGTTGTGTTTGAATTGCCAGGTCAGCGCGTGGACAATGGCGAGGAACTCGCCCACATTATTTGTGCCTTGTTCAAAGGGACCCGTGTGAAAGATCTGCTCGCTTGTATCTGTGATCACGCCGCGATATTCCACTTTGCCAGGCGAGCCGCTGCACGCCGCATCCACACAAATGGAGGGGAGGATGGGTTGAATTTCTGCGGTTTTCCATTTTCCGTGCGAAGAGGGCTTACCTTTGAATTCGTCATATTTGGCAAGAAAGGCAGCTTCGGCTTCCTTGCTGCTGCCAAAGGATTTGAACTGGGCATCGACAAAGCCTTTCACTTGTTTTTCGCACTCCGCCCATGAAGTGAAAATGCCTGTCTTGCGACCTTTCCAAACGACGTAATATTTTTGCTTGTTCACTTGTCAATTGTACATCAAAGTAATGGGTTCAAAAAAGGGTTTGAGGGCAATACCGTTTTGAACGGAAAAGCGCAAAAAACCATCCACAGATTTCGCAGATGATGCAGATTTGATTTTGAGGGAGTGGCTAATATAGTGGGCTTGTCCATATTTTTCACCACGGAGACACAGAGTCACAGAGAAAAAAACCCAAAAAAACTCAGTGTCTCCGTGACTCCGTGGTGATAGATTTTTTCAGCCCATCCTTTTAGCCACTCTCGATTTTGAAAAATCGGTGTAATCTGTATAATCTGTGGATTAATCCCGCTAGAAACGGGAGAGCCATAATTTTTGGCTGTAAAGTTTTTCATCTCTGTGGTAAAAAATATGGACACAAAGCATCGTAACACTTTAGAAAAGGAGTACAAAATGTCTTACGCACACCCCGAATATCTGGTTGACACCGAATGGGTCGCCAACCATCTTAATGACGCAACAGTCCGCATGATCGAATCGGACGAAGACCCATTGCTCTACCCGATGGGACACATTCAAGGCGCGGTGCAGGTCGATTGGTTCAGCACGTTGCAGCATCCCGTCCGCCGCGATTTTGTCAGCAAGGAACAGTTTGCAGAAATGTGTTCCAAGCTCGGCATTGGCAATGACACGACTGTCGTTTTTTATGGCGACAAATCCAATTGGTTCGCGTGCTATGCGCTCTGGCTTTTCGAATATTACGGTCACAAAAACGTGAAGATCATGAACGGCGGACGCGCCAAATGGGAGCAGGAAAAACGCCCGCTCGTGAGAGAAACTCCCTCGTATGCCCGAACAGCTTACAGCGCGAAAGATGCGGACAAATCCATCCGCGCGTTTCGCGATGAAGTCCTCATCCACAGCAATGCGAAGAAGCCTCTGGTCGATGTCCGCTCGCCGAAAGAGTTCACAGGAGAGATGCTTCACATGCCGAACTATCCGCAGGAAGGGGCGACTCGCGGCGGGCATATCCCTGGCGCGGTGAGCATTCCCTGGTCGCAGGCGGTCAACGAAACGGATGCAACGTTCAAGACGACCGAGGAGCTGGTTGCGCTCTACGAAGGAAAAAATATCAAAGCTGATGGCGACGTCATCGCGTACTGTCGCATCGGTGAACGCTCCTCGCTGACCTGGTTCGTGTTGAAGTATTTGCTGGGCTATCCCAAGGTCAAGAACTACGACGGTTCGTGGACCGAATGGGGCAACCTGGTGGATGCGCCCATAGAAAAATAATTGTTTCGTAGGGGCGCAGCAATGCTGCGCCCCTACACGTGATAAAAATATGTCCCTACCTCCAAAACTCCAAGAGATCGTAGATGACTTCGCCAGCATGAGCCGCGAAGAAAAAATAGAAACGCTGATCGGCTACGCCGAGTCACTGCCCACGCTGCCTGAAAGATTTGCAGAAGAGCGCGCAAAGATGGAGCCTATTCCTGAGTGCATGACACCCGTCTTTTTGATCGGCGAAAAACAACCAGACGGCGGCATCATCTTCCACTTTGACATTCCCCCGCAATCGCCGACCGTGCAAGGCTTGGCATGCATCCTCGCAAGTGGATTGAACGGATGCAAACCAGAAGAAATTCTGGCTGTGCCTGCGGACTTTTTCTCCCCCATGAAATTGGAGGAAGCCATCTCAGGTCAACGGCTAAATGGGTTCCGCGGCGTGCTGGCGCACATGAAACAGACCGCAGTCAACTTGATGAACAGCAAATAAAAAATCAGCCTCCGTTTTGCGGAGGCTGATTTTTTATTCATCCCATTTTTTCCACTTGCCTATTTAATGGCAATCATGGATAAAACTGCTTGTAGGTTTCGCATCACCGCATCTCGGTTGAACTCGGTCACGGTGCCAGGCGTGTAGTTGCTGGCGTTGGTGGAGTGGATAAAATAGATCACTTCATGGCAGACATTATTTTGAACTGTGCGATAAATTTCCTGCTGATAGAAATTGCCCGCGCCCGCACCTTCTGATGTGCTGTGGACAAAAGTCAGCCCGTTGATAACTTCATCACCGACAGGATACTCGGGTCCGCCGCCGTTTTGATTTGGTTCTGTGCAAGTGGCTACGGTTTGCGCCTCGGCAGTGGAACTGACCATCAAATAGACTTCGCTCAAATTAGTCTTCTCGTAGAGTTCAGACTCAATCAGTTGCAGGGTCAACTCAGGTTCGGTTTTGTAATTTCCCTGCACGGGCAGCGCAGGGGCGAAGGTATCGGGATAGGTCAGCGAAAGTCCCGTGGCAGATTTGAAATCAAAATACTGGAAGCCCATCCCAAGCGGATTAATGGCGACTCGCAGCACGAACTGCAAGCCCTCGCCATCGGGCGTGAGCGTGATGAAATAGTCCTGCGAAGCGGGCAACATTCCGCGCCAGAACAGGCATTGCTCATCGGCAACCTTCGGACATAAAACACTGCCGTCCGCTCCTTTAATTTGCATCGAAATCGTACTGGCGGCATCTGCTTGCGGCAAAATCGAAACAGACATCATCTGTCCCTGCATGGCATTAACCGAATAAGTTTTGCTTGCGCCAGTTGCAATCGAATCAACGACATCGGCGTATGTTCCGTTCGCAGGAAATCGAATCTCATTTGACTGACCAGAAATCACAGCAGGCGGCGTTTGAGTTGGCAGGTCGGCGGTTTGCTGAAGCGTTGATTGAATGACTGTAGCCGTCGGAACTTCTGCCGTGAAAGTTGGGATCGGCGTAAAAGGTAAAGCCGTGTTTTCAACCACAGGGGTCTGCACAGGCGCAGCGCAAGCGGCAAGAAATGAAAGAAGAAATATGAATGTTATTATTTTTTTCATTTGATCTCCAAGGTGCGTTTAAAGGTTGGAAAGTTAACAGGTTGGCAGGTTAAAAGCTTTTCAACTTGCCAACCTTGAAACCTGCAACCTTCAAACTTTCTAACCGAGATATTCGATCACCGTCGCTTCGCCCTGCCCCACGCCCACGCACAGAGTCGCCACGCCATATTTGACATTGCCGCGGATTCGCATCTCGTGAACCAGCGTGGTCAGAATCCGCGCGCCCGAACAGCCCAGCGGATGTCCGATGGCGATTGCGCCGCCGTTGACGTTGACCAAGTCGGGGTCGATCTCCAGTCCTTCGATGACAGCCAGGGCTTGTACGGCGAAGGCTTCGTTCAATTCCATTAATCCAATATCTTCGATTCGCAAACCAGCACGTTCGAGGGCTTTCATCGTGGCAGGGATGGGACCGTAGCCCATCACCCGCGGAGCGACTCCCGCCGAGGCGGAGGTCACAATTCGAGCAAGCGGTTTCAGGTTCAAGGCTTTGGCTTTTTCTTCGCTCATCACCAACAGCGCGGCGGCTCCGTCATTTAATCCCGATGAATTGCCAGCAGTGACCGTGCCGCCTTCTTTGGCGAAGGCAGGTTTGAGTTTGGCAAGCGATTCCAGCGTCGTGTCGCGGCGCGGACGTTCGTCCGTGTCCACGATTTTCGGGTCGCCCTTCTTTTGGGGAATGGCAACGGGAATGATTTCCTGTTTGAAACGTCCTGAGTCAATCGCGGCAACTGCCAGTTGATGCGAACGCACGGCAAAGGCATCCTGCTTTTCGCGCGTGAAGTGCGGGCGTTCTCTGGCGATATTTTCAGCTGTCTCGCCCATTGCGTCGGTGCCGTACATTTCTTTCATTTTGGGATTGGGATAACGCCAGCCGAGCGCGGTGTCGTACGCGGTCAGATTCCCAAACGGGAAACCTGATTCAGCCTTCGGCAGCGAGTACGGCGCGCGGCTCATCGATTCAACTCCGCCCGCGATGTAGATTTCTCCCTCGCCCGCTTTAATGGCTCGCGCGGCTTGATTGACCGCATTCAAGCCTGAAGCGCAGAGTCGATTCACAGTGACGCCGCCAACTTCGGGGGGCAGACCCGCCAACAGCGCAGCCATGCGCGCCACGTTGCGGTTATCCTCGCCCGCCTGATTCGCGCATCCCAGAAAAACTTCTTCAACAAGTGCAGGGTCAAATGAATTGCGCGCCAGAATGGTTTTAATCACATGCGCCGCCAGGTCGTCTGGGCGGACGGAAGCAAGCGCGCCACCCAAAGCGCCGACGGGTGTGCGAATTGCATCAACGATGACAGAATTTTTCATTTTGATTCTCCAGATTGAATTTCTGCGGCTTCACCGTTTTTAACGAGAATTTTTTTTCGACCACAAAGGAGACAAAGGGTCACAAAGGAAAAAGCCAAAACATCCTTTGTGTACCTTTGTGACCCTTCGTGGTAATGGGTTTCCCGCCAGAAACGAAGACGCCATTTCTTTAGAATTTTACCACCAGCAAAATAATGGCTTCTTTTTCGGGTTGAGGGGGTTGATTCTAAAACCCTGCGGCATATTTTGCGTAAGTCAGACATATTCTAAAACGGAGACCTAATGAAAAAAATTCGCAACATTATTATCTTCTCGTTCTTCACCGTCGGCGGCGGCTGGCTCGGCATCTGGCTCAACAGCGTCACGGGCAACACCCAGCCGCCCATGCAAAGTTTGGGCGCGCTCGTCTGGCTGACATCCCCCGCGCTTTCAGGATTTCTGCTCCGTGCTTTGGGCGGGGATGGCTGGAAGGATTCTGGCTTTGGGCTGAATCTCCCCTCAGGCTGGATGTGGTATCTGGTGGCGATTCTGGTTTATCCGCTCGCAGCCCTCCTAACCTTTAGCCTGGCAGCCCCCTTCGGCTTTATCTCCGCTGACGGTTTTTCCGCGCAAGGCTTCGGCGCATATCTTTCGATTGTCGGCGTGATGTTCGTCGGCTCGCTGATGAAAAACTTCTTCGAGGAATTTGCCTGGCGCAGTTATCTCACCCCACGACTTGATGCGGCAAAAGTCCACCCAATTCTCAATCACCTCATCACGGGCATTCTCTGGTGGTCGTGGCATCTGCCGTACTATTATTACTTCCTCGACCGCGCCGTTTTGGAAAGCGCCCTGACTACCAGTTTTCCAGTTTTCCTTGTCCTCGGTCTGATCGTCCTCTTCCCCACCGCCATCCTGTTTGGTGAACTGCGGCTCATCAGCAAATCCACGTGGACAGTTTTTCTCCTGCACAACGTGATCAACGCCGTCAGTATGCCGCTCATCATAAATGGCTTTATCAAGGTCAACGGCACGCTGGGTACGATCTTCACCCCCACCAACGAAGGGATTCTCACCTCCCTGCTGATGGGCGCGGCGGGACTACTTCTTTATCAGCGCAGAATGAAACAAAATTAGATGAAGCCATCCGTATTTTTTACCCACAGCCTGCAAGACCCGCGCATTGCACGGATTTTATCCGCTGCCCTCGCTGCCGTTGAGCCAGGCAAAGCCGTCGAAAAATTTTTGCAAGCGCGCCCGCTTCCGCCCGCCCGCCGCGTCTTCGTTTTGGGATTGGGCAAGGCGGCAATCGCCATGACTCAAACCGCCACCCGTCTGGTGGATGTGACCCGCGGGCTGGTCATCACAAAACACGCTTCGCCCGTTGATTCGGATTCCGTGACCGTCATCGAAGGCGGACATCCCGTGCCCGATTCCCACTCGCTGGAGGCTGGTCACGCCGCCCTGGACTTTGTCTCAGCCTTGGGCGCGGACGACCTGCTCCTCTGCCTGATCTCTGGCGGAGGCTCGGCATTGATGACCGCGCCGCGCGTCCCGCTCGAAGATTTGCAAGCCCTCACCCGCTCGCTGCTGGCTTGCGGCGCGCGCATCGACGAGATCAACACCCTGCGCCGACATCTTGACCGAGTCAAAGGCGGCGGGTTGGCGCAAGCGACTCAGGCGCGGGTGATCAGCCTGCTGCTTTCGGACGTGGTCGGGAATCCGCTCGAAGCGATTGCCTCCGGTCCCACCGCACCCGACCCACGCGGAGCGACCCGCGCGGACGCGTTCAACGTGCTGAAAAAATACGGCTTGACCGAATCCATCCCCACAACGATTTTGCGCGCGCTCGAAGAAGCGCCCGAAACGCCCAAAGCCGACGACCCGCTGTTTGCCCGCGTCGAAAACATCGTCATCGGCAGCAACGCGCTGGCGGCGCAGGCGGCAATGGCACAGGCGCAGGCGGGCGGATTTCAGGCGGAATTTTTGGGCGACGACTGGCAGGGCGAAGCACGCGAGACTGCGAAGGCTCTGTGCGAACGCTTGAAAACACATCCCGCCATTGAAAAACCGCTCTGCCTGATTGCGGGCGGAGAAACCACCGTCACCCTGCGCGGAAATGGCAAGGGCGGGCGCAATCAAGAACTGGCACTGGCGGCTGTGGGCGAATTGGCGGGCTTGGAAAATGTCATGCTGGTCACACTCGCCACCGACGGCGAAGACGGTCCCACCGACGCGGCGGGAGCCGTGGTCACGGGCGAAACAGATCAGCGCGCCCGTTCCATGAGGTTGGATGCGGCGCAATTCCTCTCGCGCAACGACTCATACGCCTTTTTCTCGACATTGGAAGATGCGCTAAAAATCGGCTCCACAGGCACAAACGTCAACGACCTGACTTTTCTTTTGAGGTTGTGAAATTCCAAAATAACAGGAACAGGACTTTCGCTTGTCGTTCTGAGCGGAGCGAAGAATCTCTGATTTCAGGGGTAGAGACCCTTCGCTAACGCTCAGGGCGACATAGAAAAGCGCGGTTGAGCGAAAGTCCTGAGGAAAACATGTTTTCTACAATCAAGAAAGCGCCTGACTTTTTCAGCAGGCGTTTTTTGTTTCCACGATTCAGAGTATACTGCCCATGGAAATTTCAAGCACTACATCGTAGAGGTGGAATTTCCACAGCCAGACAACGTCCAGCAAGATAAGGAAAAACAAAATTTTATGTTTCTATTTCAAGCTCCTCCCCCCACTCGCTTTGACCTCTGCTTCTCCGTTGCTGGAATCCCGATACGGGTTCATCCGCTGTTTTGGTTAATGACCATTCTCTTTGGCGCTTCCTCAGGCAGTCCCGCCAAACTGCTGGGCTGGATGATTGCTGTCTTTGTCTCGATTACCATTCACGAATTGGGACACGCCTTCGCCCTGCGCCGCTATGGACAGGAATCACAGATCATCCTCCATCTTACTGGCGGACTGACCGTACCCGAATCCATCTCATGGGGCGGCAGATCTGCGAGCGTGGCGATTTCACCAAATCAACAAATCTTCATTTCTCTCGCGGGTCCTTTTGCTGGATTTTTATTCGCGGCTCTGCTTCTGCTTATTTCCATTCCGCTGGGCGGCACAATTCTCCCGGCTACCCTATTCGGATTCGTTCCCTTTCCCTATGTTTTATTCCCAGATGGCTGGGAAATTTTGACTTCATTTTTCATGAGCCTGCTTTGGGTAAACATCTTTTGGGGTCTCTTCAACCTGATGCCCGTCTACCCATTGGATGGCGGCACCGTTGTCAGGTATATTTTGGTCCAAACCGACCCGTTGAATGGACTACGCACGTCACTTTGGGCTTCGGTCATCGCAGGCGCGGCGATGGCAGTCGCGGGATTGCTATTGCTACAAAGCACGTACATGGCGATTTTATTTGGTTTGCTGGCGTTTCAAAGTTTTCAAGCATTACAAGGCGGCGCAGGAAGGTACTAACTGAATCTGCATGGTCATTGCGAGGACGCTCTGTTCTTTGTCCGAAGCAATCTATACCAAGTTAGGATTGCTCACCGCACTGGCGTACGGCGCAAGTGTCGCCGCTACACCCAAGAGCGCGGCTCGCAAAGACACTAATACCAAACTCTCCGAGATTTTCGGGGAGTTTTTATTTAACCCTTGACAGGAATAATCCTATTTGATAATATGACTAAGTAGTTATATAAAATAAAAGGAATATCATGCCACTCGAACACGCCATTCTCGCATTTATCGAATTTGAACCCATGTCCGGCTACGACTTGAAGAAATTCTTCGATGTATCGGTAGCCCATTTCTGGTCCACCACGCAAAGCCACATTTACAAGTCTTTGGAAGGCTTGGAGAAAAAAGGCTGGGCGCAGGCGCGGGTCATTCAAGGCGAGGGAAAACCCAATCGGAAGCAGTATCAGATTACAGATGAAGGAAGAAGCGAACTGCGCCGCTGGCTGGTCACTCCCCTGCCGATGGATCCCGTCCGCCAGGCGGCTCTGATCCAAATCTTCTTCTCGCATTTCAGCACGAATGAAGAAATTGCTGCGCTGTTTGAAACGCGCATGAAGGAAATCCGCGAACAACTGCATATTTTGAAAACCGTGGCGCAGGCAGCAATCGATGAAAACGCAAAGCGAGTCGGCGTGGAGCGCGCCCGTCAACTCTGGCAGATCACGCTGGACTACGGAATTGATTACTACGAGTTCGAACTGGCGTGGCATGAGAAGATGTTGAAAACCATCCACAACCTGCCGCCGCTGACGCCGCCCTCACCCTAGCCCTCTCCCAAAGGGAGAGGGGACTCCCTGAAAAACAGTATTCTAAAAAAATCAAACTGCCTGAATCAAGGCGGGTTTATTCAATGCGCAAAAAAAGGAGAAAATTATGTTTCAAGTATTCATCGGTTTCATCCCCTGGATTCTCTACTGGAGTTTTTCGGGACCTGGTCTTTGGACAGTCGCCATCCTCGGCGGATTGGTTGCGGCGGCGGGATTGGTCTCGTGGCGCTGGCTCAAGCGGCGCGATGTCAAAACGATGGAAGTCGTCACGCTGGGATATTTCATCGTCCATGCGGTTCTCACGCTGGCGCTGGGTTCGCCCTTCCTCAAAACCTACGGAGCGATTGCCAATAGTTTGGTACTGGCGCTGATGGCTTTCGGCACGCTGGCGATGAAAAACCCGTTCACCTATCAATACGCCAAAGAAGACTGGGACAAATCCTATTGGACTGACCCCGCCTTCATCCGCATCAACGAAATCATCACGGGCGTGTGGGGCGGGATTTTCCTCTTCAACACCTTGCTGGGAGCGCTGGCGGTGTTTGTCTTTCCTGGGCGCGGACTGTTCGTCACGCTCTTGCTGACAGTCATCATTCCAAATGTCGGCGTGGTGGCGGGGATTATTTTCTCCTCGCGCTTCCCTGGCTATGCCGCCCGCAAAGGCGTGCAGGCACGCATCGACGCCTGGGATCCATACAAATGGGTTGCGCCAAAATTCAACGGACGACCCGCCGCGGAAACCGAGCATGATGTCATCGTCGTCGGCTCAGGCATCGGCGGACTCTCTGCCGCCGCATTGCTCGCCAAACGTGGACTGAAAGTGGCGGTCTTCGAACAGCATTATCTGCCAGGCGGATATTGCACTTCATGGGAACGGCGCGTAATACCCCCCTCTAACTCCCCCCAAGGTGGGGGAAGAACAAACCAAGAAAGATGGAATTACATCTTCGACGCAGGCGTGCATGATTTCAGCGGACTCGGCGAGCGCGGCGGTATCCGCTCGCTGTTGAAAATGCTCGACATCGAAAATGCTATCGAGTGGAAACTCAACCAGCAGGAATATTTCATCGGCGAGACCCATTTCAAAGTCCCGCATGACGCGAATGAATTTATCCGCCAATTGGGGGAGCGCTTCCCGTCTGAGGCTGAAAACATCCGCAAGTTCTTCGATGAAATTCTGCACGTCTACCGCGAGATGTTTGCTGACATGGAAAAAACTGGCGGCGCGCCGCGCACTCCTGATAACGTTGAAGATTTGCTGACGTACCCGCAAAGAAATCCGCACGCCTACAAATGGATGGACAAGCCTTTTGTTTCGATGCTCGATGAGTTTTTCAAAGACCAGCGCGTGAAGAATTTTCTCTGCGCCCTGACGGGCTACCTGAGCGACGACCCCGCCTCGCTGACGGTTGGCAACATGGCGCCCATCTTCGGCTACCACTTCGACGGCGGATATTATCCCGTCGGCGGTTCGCAGGCATTTCCAAACGCGCTGGTGGATGTCATCGAGAAGCACGGCGGTAAAGTTTATCTCCGCACGCCCGTCCAGCGCATCATCGTCGAAAACGGTCACGCCGTCGGCGTGGAACTCAAGGACGGACAAACTCACCGAGCAAAAGCCATCCTCTCCAACGCCGACACACACAAGACCTTCCTCGAGTTGATGGATCGCAAGCATGTCCCCGCAGATTTCGCGGCGGAAATCGAATCGCTCAAACCATCCGCAACCGCCTTCATCGTCTTTTTGGGATTGGACATCACCCCCAACCTGGCTCCCATCACCATGCTGGATGACATCGGAATCATGATTCCCTCGAACATTGACCCGACCCTTGCCCCGCTCGGACATGCTTCTGTCACCCTGTTGAAGCTCCTACCCGAAAGCGACTTTGCCAACTGGGATCGCAAATCCGCAGGCTACAAGGAACGCAAGCAAAAATACGCCGATGAAATGATTGCCTCCGCCGCCGAGATTATCCCTGGCTTGCAGCAGCACATCACCTACCGACAGGAAGGCACGCCCGCCACCTTTGCCCGCTACGCAAATACAACCAACGGCTCGATTTACGGTCCCGCCGCTGGGCAAAAACGCCTGACCATCAAAACACCTGTCAAAAATTTATATGTCGCAGGCTCAGGCACCATGGGCGGCGGGGTCGAAGCGGTAGTCATCGCAGGCATCCACGCCGCGAATGAGATTTATAAAAATTAGCAAAGGCAAATATGATTCCATTTCTAACATTTCTTCTCGCCACTCTCGCAATCGCAGGGATTTTTTCCCTGCGACCTGTGACTGCCAAAATCAAAACCGTGTTCAACCAAAACTCGGTGGTTGACTATCAAATCAAATTTCAATCTCTGCAATTGGTCTTGACCGCGGTTGTTCTGCTCTTCACCTATTTTCTCAACCCTGAAAACTTCTCGCACTT
>CAMCQT010000048.1 GCA_945877125.1 Candidatus Brevifilum fermentans
CATTTCGGTGATCTGCCGCAGGCCACCCGCCTGATACAGAACCTTATCAATTGAAAAGCGCCGGACGGAAACCTCTGTCCGCGCGTACCGAATCATTCACCAAGACATTGCGTCCTGGTGTTTGCCAGGGCGCGCATTTTTCTCACGGAGGTATTTCCATGGACATCAAGAACCACAAGACACTGACCGGTATGTTGTTGGAAAGTGTGGCAGCCAAGCTCGACGCTGAACTGCCGAAGGACGCTTACAAAGCCGTGCCTGGCGCGGCAGACTTGACCGATATTGATCCCAACTACATGCGCAAGATCTTGAACGAGGTCTTTGGCTTGTGCGGTATCGGTTGGGGCTACAAGTATGACTCTGCCGATATGCACACCGAGATCGAGGAGCGCAAGCGTTCCAGTGGCGGTGTGCGCCGCGTGTATGTGGCAACGCTCAGACGTCTGACTTTTTGGTACAAGCTGAGCGCTGCGGACGACAGCGTTGTGGTTTGCGAGATTGACGCATCAGGCGGAAGCGACAACGACGTTGAAGCATACGCCATGAAAGGCGCGATCACCAACGCGCTCGGACATGCTTCGTCTAACCTCGGCTTTCAGGAATCGGTCTATCTCGGCAAGCGTTCGCATCGGACGGTTGGCAAGACGACTGCTCCTGCGTCCGCGAAGGCTGTTGTTCCTGCTGCTTCAAAGACTGCGCCAAAGACTGCCAAGCCTGCTCCAAAACAGGAAGCGACGATTGTCCCCGCTCCTGTTTCCGCTGACGACCCTGCCAGTTTTGTGATCCAGGTTGGGCAACGCGCCGGGCAGAAACTCGGTGATCAGGATCGCACGGTCATCGAGTGGTATGCGAACTCGATGAAAGCCAGCAGCGACCAGCAGACAAGCTTGCAGAACGCAGCTCGCTCACTCTTGGTCGCCCGTCCCAACGGACACAAGCCTCAGCCTGTCGCGGGCTAGTCCATCGCTTTCAAGGTTCTGCTTTTTCCCTGGGAGGCTTTGCCGCCTCCCAGCTTTGCGAGTTATCAGGGCAATTGCCCTGTTACTGTGATTGCACTTTAATAATCTATAAACGAATTTTATATAACAGACTTTGGTCTGTTCGTTTTATTTGGAATCCAACCCTTGCAGGGGACGTGGACGCTGTTCCCCTGCTTGTTATAAAAAAGTTATTTATACAAAAGATATTTATCAAATACTCAGGAGAAATAACCATGCCTACCCCAAAAAAGGGAAAAACTGCAATTGTCAAAAAGATCGAAAAAGAAAAACCTGTTGATCAACAGGTTGAGTTTGAAACATTTGAAGATGCTTTCGAGCGTGTTGTGCAGGTTGAACAAGAAGCACTTGCGCAATCTGATTCACAGCAATTGATACCTGCCGAAGAAAAGCAAGTTGAACAAAAAGCAATTGAGCAACCATTTGCTCCGAAGAAAAACCATCCTGTCCGACCTATGCCGCAAGCCAAAGAGCAATACGATCTGAACCTGGTCGTTGTCAGCGGCGTGATCGGTTCGGTGTGGGGCAAGAACAACGATGTCTTTGCCCGTTTGGCTCTATCCCAGCGCGGACGGTTGGTCGAGACCGATGAAAAGTTCGCATCTCACATCACGCTGCGCTTTGCAGATGGAATGATTGGCGGCGCGCCGATCTCCATTCAACCTGGCGATGTCTTGAAAATCCAGGGTTATCTGGTCCACAGGGAATACCAGGAAACCCTGCGAAAATTCCTGGACGAAGCCAATGCCATGAGCTTCCTCGATTATGTCGATCCTGCTGATCTATCCGCCTGGCGTTTGCTAACCCTCGAACGTCGCAACGGTTTGGTGAATGCGCTCGCGATGTCCCTGTTGGATGGCAATGGTAAACTGATCGCTCATTTTGGCGAACTCATCCATGAGAAAAGCTTGAACCGCGCGCAGGTCGAAGGAATCGTCGCGCGGGTTTGGGAGTACCGTCACGATGAAGGCATTGATTTGTTTGCCCGCATCGCGGTCTACGATGAACATACGCCAATTGACTCAAAACGTGCTGGCAACTTTGGACGCGCGCGACGGGCGGCGCATTACATCACCATCCGTTTTTCAAACGGAAAAACATCCTCTGGAGCAACCATTCGCCTGCAAATGAAAATGCGTATCCGCGTCGTGGGCGAATTGCGCGACAAGGCGCAAGTCGTCACTCTGCGCGATGAATTACTCAAGACTGGTTCATCCGAAGTGGCTGCCATGATGCAGCGCGTGACGGACGCCGGACAACTCTCTGAAATCAGGAACCAGCAGGAAAGCCTGCACGTTCTGGCAACTGCGGTGGTGGTGTACTCCTCAACAGGATGAATTACCCAGCACTTGCGTACTGGGCAAGTGTGAAGGATGAACGCTACGCGTGAATAAGGGCAAGAGCAAAAGAACAAAAGACGTTCCTTGCCTCTTGTTACTTCTCATCACACGTAGCATTTCGCCTTTGCCTTTTTTTCTTTACTTTCTTCATCCTTCATCATTCATCCCTCATCCTTTTCTCTTCTCCTTTCCTCTTTGGCTTTATGCGCCCCGCCAGGTTCGTGACTTGGCAGAGGAACTGCCCTATTGGGTAGACAGGCACTACGCCATACTATTCTCCTCCTTTCTTCTCACCCTTGGATAACGGGCTGCTCACATCGCGCGTTATCCATAGGCGAGTCTCTTTTTGGAGGCGATAGCCAGGCGCAGATGTTTGTCGGGAGCGGCTACTCGCTGCTCCCATCTTCATCCCGTGTAAACCGTATATCCATACTTTAAATGTTACGCATACCTGTCTGCTCGCTAAAAGGATGCACGGTTGGACGTTGTTTCGGGTTCGATCCCCGACGGGATGACTGAGTTGATCGAATGATTGACTCCAAAAGATAGTAAACCTTTATCAGAAAATATTCGGAGCGACCCTTTGATGATGCCTGCACTTGGCTTGCATCTCACTGGCTCGCTCTTTTTGTTTCCCTGTAAAGTTTTTTGCTATTTTTTGAAGCTCGGGCTAACCGCCCCTTCTGCCTTTTAGCGCTTTGCGCTTGTGATTAGAGTGGCCTTTCGGTCTCTATTCACTACTTTCAAATTCCATAATGAGGTGAATCCAATGAAACGTTCCATGTTCGTATTCCTGTCCCTGATCGCGATCGCCGCGCTTTCCGCTTGCGCTCCGCAAGGGACTCCCACGCCATCGGTTGCTGAACTTCAAGCAACTGCAATGGCGAATGCCCAGACGCAGATCGCGTTGACCGCCGCTTCCATCCCGACCGCCACGCCGCTTCCACCCACGCCCATGCCCACTGCCATCCCTGTCCAACCGACCGTAATTGTTCAGCAACCGGTCGTGGCGCCACCGACTCAACCTGCTGTTCTTGCGCCAGCCGCTGCCATTCCGGGTGACGCCAACGCAACTGTTGAGGACGAGTGCGGTGGTCCTTTGAGCGAGGTGGAAGGTCCGCTGGTTGATGTGACCTTCAACAACACGACCGATGGTGACTTATCCCTTTATCTTTATAGCTATAAAACTGAGTTTGGCTGCGGCGTTGGCAATGTCTCCCTTGAACCGCTTGAATCTGTGACGATCAGCGTCCCGAAAGGCTGCTACGACTTCTATGGTTGGATCACAGGTCCCAAGGATTCGACGCCTGCGGGCTACGGCTGTTTGACCTTCGACCAGTCGGTGACTGTCAAAAAGGATACGTTGGTATACCCAGATCAAAAAAAGTAAGAATGACAGGCGATCCCGCCTGATATTCCGTTTGCTCCCAATCCCATTTTTTATGGGCTGAGGGAGCGGACAAAAGTGTCCATTGCCCCCTTGGCCAAGAAAGAGGTATGCAATGGCTGCTTTTATTTCCGGAACGTGGCAAGGTACGGCAATCCGAATTCCTGGTACGAAAAAAACTTTGAACGAGCAACAGTCCGCGCAGGTCGTGCAAGCGATCCTGCCGGTTCTGTCATGCAATGCTGCACATCAAGTTCGCCGTGTTATGGCGGGCGAAGCAGATACGCTGACTTTTGTTGCTCATGTCGAAGTTGCCGGGTTGATCGCTGGCTACCTGAAAAACGTTTCACCCTTTTAGCAGGTCGCTATCCGCGTTCTGCTCCGAGAGGCGCATCTTTTGCGCCTCTCGAACTTGCGCGGAATCCCTGTTTGCATATCCACGAAAGGACTCCTGCCTGAAAGCGGGAGTCCTTTTTATTTTCAAGAGGTGAAGTATGAATGAGCGGCAACTATGCCTGTGACAATTCCATGCGCCGTGTGCGACGCTCCCATCAAAATCTGCCAGTCCCATGTTCCCAGGCGAGCAACCTGCTCCAAGCCCTGTCGTGTCTCATGGCAACGGAAGTTTGAGATTGAACCTGATGAATTGCTGCTTGCTGTCTGGACTGAACCTGTGACATCCGTTGCCGCATCCTTCGATGTCAGCGACAAGGCGATTGAGAAACGCTGCAAGCGGTTGGAGGTTGTCAAGCCGCCGCGTGGGTATTGGGCGAAGATCCAAAATGGCATCCCGCACAAGGAGGCGCTTTTTGAACTTGGATGGCTGTGGGAGGAGATCGAGAAACTCGGTGAGAGGCTTGCTGTTGCGGAGGAAAGTGCGCGCGCAAGAGATGGTTCCATCCTGATTCCACCCTTGTGTATCCTTTTTGATAACTTGTATGTTTCCTCCTGCTGCGAAACGCGCACACCAGGTCCATGACCTGACAGGAGAACTTCGGGCATGTCCCGAACGTCCGCAGCCGGTGACGTAAAACGGCTTCCCATTTACGGAGAGTCCGTTGTCAGCTCTCCATCCTTATAAAGGGGAGAATCCATCGCGGGTTCTCCCCAAGGATTTCCCGGCGCATTCAATTCAGAAGCACATGATAGGTTTAAAGCAAACGAATCTGATTCGTTTGCTTTAAACCTGAACTCTCCGTGAAGGCTTTATCGTTCGACTTTTCGCATCCCGCAAGATGTCGTTGATCTTCCTGATCATGGGCGGTGTCCAACCGATTTCCCGCAGCGCCTGATTGCGGGATAACCCGCGCTCGATCTTTTCCCAATACTGAGGAGGCGGCAGGGTAATTTCTTCGCAACGAATGCGCATCTTCAACACTCGAAGGGGAATCCCATGCGCCAGTGCAATCTGTGCGATGGGCTGTTCCCAAACCGCAAGTTGCAGTGCGGATGTTGTCTCGATAGATGACTTGCCTCCACTCATACTCCTCATTATGCCATATCCTCTTCAAGCCGCTTCACATTTCACATCGGAGGTATGTCACCCATTATAAAATCATACTGACCAATCAAATTTCCTGAATGTTTCAGATACGGATTGATAACTGCCTTCACGATCACCTTCAATTTTGTGCATCTTCATCCCAATCTTCAATTTCTATGGTTGGCTTTTTCAACTTCACGTTTGCAGGGGCCCTATTTTGCATGTACTTTCTCAATAATCATGTTATTCATCTTGTTGGCCGTTCTCTCGCAGAATCGTCTTGATATCCAACCAGTGACTTTCAACAAATTGAATACTTGTTTCCCACTCTCCCAATTTTACCGGGATTTCTAAGTTATCAGAGTTTTTGATGGCGGCGCATAAATCTTCCATAGCGCTTTCATCACGTTTCACAAACTCCTCGTACATTGCCGCGCACACTGGGCAAAGAGCTAAGAATTGTTCTTCACATTCGATACTAAAATAATCGTTGGAAAGCGCTTCCACTGCTTCAAAGTAATATTCGCCATCACGTTTTTTGAAAGGCATTTCTTTTTTGCAAATCTGGCACACCATTTGTCCAGATTCATTTGTATATTCATTTTTCAGCCAAACTGATGGATTAATTTCTCCTCGGCTTGTCCGCGTACTTATCTCTCGAGGTTCATACGTCTTTGTAGGCGCATTGATAATCTGCTCAGCTACTCGCTCTCGGCGGTGCTCTGGATTTCTCACTGGACTTGTGGGGAATATTATTTTTTCCTTCTGTGCAGTGAGTGTAGCTTTCCACTGCTTGAATTCATCGGGGTTCTGTCTTATCATTTCAATATCATCGGCTTGAAGTCCGGCTTCTTGAGCAAGGGTGGCAACAACATCCTTTTTCATTCCCAATAATTCTGCTAATTTATCGTTACGCTCAAATTGTTCAGGAAGGTCTTCAAGGCCCAGTTCACTTGGTTTTTGAAAATCCCCATTCGGGCCAGGTAGCCATGAGTTTTCAATTAATAGGCGACCAACATTGGATATGTGCTCATAACTCCTAGGGTTCTCATAAGTCTGACGCGAAGAACTCTCAACCGTGCCTCGAATACAAGAGTGATTAGGAATAGCAATGCTATTCCAGATGAATGTGCTCTTTTCCAATGATGGAAAGGCGATTGCATGTTCTAATCCGTCCACTTTTATATGTGGATCGAAACCATTTAAACCTCGCTGATGGTTTCCGTGCCAATTACTTATTGTTATGTATCCATTGTGATTTGAAGTTCTTTTGCTTACTCGAACAACCTCACTGACTCCCAGTTCCGTGAACATATCTAATATGGCCTTATCGGAGTCCGAACTTACAAATCCCAGCGAGGAATTTCCAGAAAAATACATTTTTAGATCCTCGTTCGGAAAATATACATCAGAAGGCTTTCGGTAGACAGCCTCACTCAAGTCTAGTGTTTTGGTAAAGATAAAAGTCGTTTCCTGAAGAACCTTCTTCAGGCGTTGTTTCTTTTCCTGCGAGTCTGTTTTGTAGGCTTGTAGTATTTTATCTATATCGCGCTTATGTTCTTCGAAAGGAACGATAGGAGATGAAAGGGAATATTTTGGAATAATGTATCTAATGACCTCCTCTGTAATATCAAATTCAGGAAGTCCCAAGTCCTTTAGAAACTGCCATGCCCCTTTATTTTTAGCTATTAAAGTTTTCACAACTGGTAAGGTCGTGTTGGCGATCGATTCAGACGGAAGATATGCTTTAGCATCATTCCCATCGAAAGGCTCTGTATGCTCGCCACTTTGCAACCTTATGATAGGCTTTAATCGTAAAACTCCTTCCCCATCCCCTTGCCAACGACTAGACCTCCACAAATCTTTATGATCAGACAGGTATTCATAGAAATTTACTATCCAACTGTCGGGCTGTTCAACAAGAAATGACTCAGTAATCTTACGAGCAAAGCTATCAGGTGTAACTTCGTCAACATGCAGTTCTTTCAAGATATATGCATGGAGGTCGGGAGTGCGGTCTTGAGTTATTTCTCCAGTGAGCCAATTAAGCATATCGTTTGGCTGAAACAACAAGGACAGTTGTTCTTGTTTCAGTAAATCCCTAAGGTCAGCACCACGAGCAAGTTTAGCGGTTTGTGCAGATATGAAACGTCCGTTATCTGCTGGCAGTAATTCCTTGCTTGCAAAAGTCTTGCGAACAAAATCAACAATTGAAAAAAACATCCCATCAGGGGGAAAGTCGCTCATTCTAATAGGTAATGCTTGAAGAGCAGTAACAGTTAGTAGCCCTATTTTTTTCAATTCAAGCAATGTGTCAGCAAGCAATTGAGCCGTTTCTGTTATTAGGGTTTTATTCCAATCGTCATTTTGCGGAATATTGTCGCGCGAAGGGGTCGTCCTATAGGGACCTTGTATAAGAAACCCAAATCTGGTTTCTTTTTCTGTTGGAAAATAAACAACAAGCGGCGAACTGGAGATTTTTTTAATTGCTTCTATTGATTTTTTGGTGTTGGTTTCAATCTGAAATGCTATTTCGACTTTTACTTCAGCGCTTTTATCTGGAATTTGTACAGGTCTTTCGAAAATAAGCCATTCTTGATTGTCTTCATTGCCGTTATTTTGACCCATGACTGTAACTTGTCGAGCAATGCCACGCGGCTTTGTTTCTCGCATATAAATACCACCTGTTTGATCAGGTAGTTTGTATTCAATTTCGTCAATTTTGCGAAGAAACAAAAGGGTTCTAGCATTTAGGTTACGCAGACGTGAGCCAATTTCATCACAAGCAGTTTTTGCATTAACCTCTTCCCGATTAAAGGTAAAAATAAAGAGGGTGGTAAATGGGCTTTCAGGATTTTGGGATTCGGCTGGATATGGGCGAATATACTGTTCGATTCGAAAATTTTCATCGCCAGAATGAATTTCTGGGTTAAATGTGTATGCGTAGACGGATTTGAAACCAATCCCAAATTTGCCGATTTGTGTTAAATCTTCCGCTTTTGTTCCCTCTCCTACCCCGCAAACTCCCCTGACATCACGCTCATCGAAGATACGACCGTCATGTGATACTTCCAGCCTATCCTCAGAAAGTTTGAAGAAAATTCGAGAAGCACCAGCATCTTCTGCATTTTGAAGAAGTTCAAAAATAAAATGCGTTCTATCTGTATAGAGTCTGCCCAAAAAGGACAAGTGGCGGGTTCCTTTGCCGTACTCCTCAATATTTTCATTTCTGATTTTTTCGTAATCACTTGCCATATTCTGCCTCTTCAAAAATCTGTATTACGCCGTACGCCACAGCCTCAGCGGTGACATCCGCCCGCTCGATAGCAATATCAAGTTCCTGAATATGCCGCGCATAATCTGCCTCGGCGGTTCCAATTTGTGACTGGCGCATTTTTTGAATTTTCTCGTTGGTGGTCTGGGTCAGTTGTTCGTCAAGCAGTGCCATCCGCGCGCGGTGGCTGATAGATAGGCTCTCCCTTCGGTACTCTGCCAGTTCCTTGGTGCGTTGGCGGTGTTTTTCCCGCGTCTCAGACCACAGTTTGTAATGCTGAACGTCCAATTCATCCCAAGCGCGGGAGTTGCTGTTATCCGCATCCGTGTCTATCGCTTTTTCGAGTAATTTTCCAAGATGGGCGGTCAACGCATCGGATGAGGCGATGGGTTGCAAGATCAAATCCTCCCTGACGCCGTGGAAACGCCATTGATAGATCGCAAATTCATAACGTCCAGTAGGCACGTCATTTGATTCAACTTTTAACGCGGCAACTGCCCGCTTCCCTGTATCAAACGATAAGGCAGCCTGTTTCACCAACGGATGAAGCGGCATAATGAAAGCCGCCTCAGAATTCTGAGTCGCGCAGTTCGCCTCAAAGGTCACAAGCAGATGGGGATTTCCGCCTTTCAACCAATTCTCCCAATCCCTGTAAGCGTTGGCGTTTTGCTTAGGGAGTTGTTGAAAGTCTTGCAAGAGGCTGCTCCGCGCTTCTTGTGAAAGCCTGAGCGTCTTCAAAGGCTTTTCGCCAAGGATAAACTCCTGTTCCTTTCCGCACCTGCGCTGTAAATAAAGCGTGACCATTCTGCGGATGGACGCGGGGGACAACCAGAAACTCGAGGCTTCTTCTATCTCTTTCTTCATTTGATCTTCGGGCAGACGGATTCCGAAAAGTTCCATTTGCCGCTGTTCAAGCGATTCCTCTTCCTGAACCAAGCGGATTTTATTATCTGCCAGTTGCTGCAGTTTTGCTCTGCGTTCTTCATCGCTCAGGGTGTAGTTCTCCGCGATATTTTTTATCTCGCTGGCAATCTCGCCCAGAATTTCTTCACCCGCCCCAAGCGCGTTATTGAATATGCCGATACGCATCAGGCAGCGCTCGTAAATGTCCGCGTCAACGGTTCCCGGCGTGATCAGATTGATAATAGCGACGCTCTCGCTTTTCTGCCCGTTTCTGTCAATGCGCCCGATCCGCTGCTCAACGCGCATGGGATTCCACGGCAGGTCATAGTTGATCATGCAGTCGCAGAACTGGTAATCCAAACCTTCACAGCCAACTTCGGAAAACAATAAAAGGTCAAGGCAGTCGCTGTCTTCTCGCGGTTTTTCAAAGCGATTTTTGAGTTCCACACGTTCTTCATCTGGCGTCCCACCGTGAATCATGGCAACACGGAAACCATCCGCTTGGAGATTCTGATACAGATAGTGAAGGGTATGCCGAAAACTGCTAAACAACATCGCCTTATTATTGGTTAAGCTCTGTTTATCGCGGACGACCTTACGCAAAGCCTCCAGTTTCGGATCATACGGATCAAGGTTTCGCGCTATTTCAAGAATGTTTTGAATTTGCGCCTGAATGGAATTGACCGTATCTTCTTCTGGTGCGGATTCTGTATCGTCGGTTTCTTCCCACAGCAGTTCGTCAATATGACGATTCAAGATGTTTTCGAGGAAAGGAGCAAGCCCATACAGACAGCTTGCAGCCTGCCGTCTAATTGTCGTCAACATAAACTTGACGTTGAGGTCTCCATGCAGCCTGCTGAAAATTTCCGCTTGTACCGCTAAAAGTTTATTATTCAATTCCCGCTGTGTGGGAGTAAATTCAACAATAACAGTCTCTGGTTTTCGCACCGTAAAATCCCCAATGTCCCTGCGGCGCGTTCGGTTGATAATCCCTGCAAAAGTGTGCATGGACTCAACGTCCTTGATCATTTGCACACGTTCTTCGCTTGTGATATTGCCTTCCGTAATTCTGGATCGTATTCGATTGAAGTCCGGGTTGTATTGCAGAATCGCCTTGCCCCAATCCGTGGACACGGCTTGTTCAAGAAATTCAAGAGATTGAGTTTCCCAATCTTTTTCCTGTGCTCGAACCAAAGACGCCGCCTGATTAATAAACGGGTTCGGTTCTGACATGTGTTCAAAACTTTGCTGGTCAATGATCAAGTCGGGACGTAGCGTATTAAGCAGGACAAAGAGATCGTGACTTCCAAGTTGAATTGGTGTGGCTGTTAAAAATATAACCGCCTCGGCATGGTCACAGAAAAATCGTACAGCCTTATGGCTGAATGTATCCTGATTTCTGATATGGTGCGCCTCGTCTACAATCACAAGGTCAAAACGCGGAGGTGGGTCTAAATCCAAAAGCCCCTTTTTTCGTTTTCCCTTGCCACGTGAGGTCGAACCATTAAGAAGGGCTTCGTCAAACAGGGAATATGGAACGATGACTTTTTGATATTGTTCGGGCCAAACGCCATCCAAATCCATCTCGTTAATGCAATATCGCAAAGTAGCCCCGTCAAGATGGGTGAAGCGTTCTTCAAAGCGTTTCATCTCATTTTGCCACTTGCGCTCAGTCACCAAAGGACGAGGGCATACAATGAGAATGGAACGAATGTCACGCCTTGCTTGTAACTCTCGCAGGATAAGACCAGCCTCAATAGTTTTTCCCACGCCCACGCCATCGGCAATAAGCAAACGTGGACGATCCGATCTGATAAACCTCAATACGGGTCTAAACTGATAGGGAATGAACTCAACGCGAGCTGCATTGAGCGAATAAAGCGTAGAAAGCGCAGGATATTTAATTTGAAGGGCAGTCAGGTATGAATGGAATTGTTCGCAAGGTAATGTGTCAATGTTTTTATCTTGCGCTTCCTCTATCTGTAATTGAGAAGCGTAATATGTTTGTGTTTCTCCACTCACAAAAACTTTAACGCGACTTTCTGGATTCCCAGACGCAACAGATAACACAGCGCCTCGAATTGTTGGATTTGATTTCAGAAAAACGATTTGTCCAGGCTCAAATTCGCCTTTGTCTTTGGATGATGGGATATCAATCGCAGTATTCTGATTGAGCGGTAATATTTCCCCCACAAGTAAAGATTTTTTTATTTCTCGGATTTCTTGTATCAAATCATCATCGGCTTGGATGGTCACAGCAAACCGTTGCAAAGTGTCCAAATCGCGGTAGGCATCTTCACTTGAAACGCCTTCCGTACTCGTGTGTGCCCATCGGTTTCGAATTGTTTGCATTTCTTTTACAAAATGACGGGCTTCTGAAGGCAGGTTTAATTTGTTTGAAATCTGATACCAATTCTGGTCAAGTATCCGCAGCAAAGCGGCAAGGTCAAGCCCGCCAAGCGAGTTTATGTTACGTTGTTCCATGCGTTGCCGCTGCTGGAACGAGAGATTATCAACAACTGCCTGTTTCCACCATTCGTCATAGAGAGACGGCAATATCATTTCAAGGTATACGGCTAATCTGACCGAAATTTTTTGAAGTAAGGAATTCAGGTTGTGTTCCATAAGCTTTCTTCCAGAGATTAAGTAGGTTGTCGATGAATGATGGCGGTGGGCTGGGTAAAAATCCCCACTGATAGGATGCTACCTACACACAGTATAAACTAAATTTATAGGAAGAATATAACGTTGTAATAGGTGACATACAAGTTTGTATGTTGTTTGTGAGTGAAGGGGGGAACTCTGATTTGTGCAATCAATGTATATCTGTAAACAGAGAATTACCCCCTGGCCGCTTCCCCATGATGACATCCCTTGATGTCGGTGTGGGGAAGCGGCTTTGCCGATTCACATTTCACATCGGAGGTATGCAACATGCTTGCATCAATCGTTATCGTAATTTGGGCTGTCCTGTTTGGAAGCCTGTCTATCATCACCCAGTACACAAAGGATCGAGAACGCCGCAAGAAAATCGAGCGCGCGGTATCAATCCCCGCTGCGCTTGCCTTATACGGCATGATCTCCTGGCTGATGTCCCATGCGCATCAACTGGATAACCTGGGCGTCTTGCCCATCACTCTCGGAGTGGCGCTTCTATTCTTACTTCTGATCCCAGCTGTGACATATATCTTCAGTCCGGCATTCAAAGATGGTACTGAAGAAGACTCTCGTCGTCCGCGATCACATACATCGGGGATAAGCCATCCATGAATATATCATCCCCTTTGGGGACAACAACTGCAACTCCTGTTGGTCTGGTTGGATTTCTGTGCGAAGTCACCGAAGAACCGGTCACATTTCAGGAATGCTTGGCTTGCGCTCAACGCGGCGCGCCGGGCTGTCCGATGGTGCCTGCCATCATTCACGACATCGCAAGCTCCATCCGCTCGCCTGAATACGCCAATGATTTGGCAAAACAGGCTGGCGCGGAAGTCGGTTTTTCCGCCACCGAATTGCTGGGCTGCCCACGCCAGTATCGGCTGAAGAAACAACATCCATACTGGGAAAAGCCTTCGGGCATGTACCGCATGACCTTTGGCTCTGGCTATCACGCCGCGCTCTCAAAGTATTCCGCAGGTATTGCGGAAGAGACACTGACCTGGAAGTTCAAACTTCTGGGCAAGTCTGTCATGCTGGTCGGAACGCCCGACTTGATCGAATTGAAGCCCGACGGCTGGTACATCACCGACTACAAGGTCACAGGTAACCTGCCCTTTGGACGCAAGGTTCCGATCTGCAATCACTGCGATCTGGAAATGTACAAAGGCGACGATGGTCTGACCTGTCCCAATTGCGGACCGCTCAACCCGCGCTCGTCTGCTATCTCCCGTGTCTATCGCCCTGCACAAGCACGTTCTTCGCATGTTGAGCAGGTCAACCTGTACGCGCTACTGATTGAGAAGAACGCCGCGCACCTGGTTGCCAAGCACAACTTGGAGGAGATGGTCGCAAAGCACAATCTGATCCCCGCTGGAAGTTTTAGCGGCGGTCAGATCGCGTATCTCGCCCAGAAAGGCGTCGTGCGCTGCGACGTCAAACTTGACCGCGCGGAGTCCATGGCTTTGTTGAAGCAAAGTCTGAACGCACTGCTCTCTGACACTCTTCCGCCCATCCTGGATGATGCGGATGAGTTGTGGCGCTGTGACTTCTGCGCCGTGCGCGCGCATTGCGAGCAATTACACGGCGCGCCTGTTGGCAAGCCCGCGAAAGAAACATCGGAATAAATGGAGGAAAGTTATCATGACTACCAAATGCAATGGAAAGGAACAGGCCGCCAGGATCAATCGCCTGATAGATTTTATCGAGATGAAAAGCGAGTCGAAATTTCCTCGTATCTTTATCCAGGATATTCTTCTTGTCTTCGGGAGTATGTACGATCTTCACGCGCTCTTGTGCTACTTCAAGTGGGCGCAAGATAACCATGAAAGTGACGACACCATTCTCAGAACGATCCTGTATGACCTGAGTGGCGTCCAGCAGAACCCCGAAACATTTTGTCCGCGCACAGCGGGATATTCCGAATAATTGGGCTACCTGCCCAGCCTTCTATCGCACCCCTGAAAAGAACTTTTCAGGGGTGCTCTTATTTTGTTCCGCGCACGCGGGCGCGCTTGGGTTCGATCCCCGAAGGAACATTTTGCGTTTTACGACGCAGGCTAACGCGGGATGATGCCCAACACCCGCACTAACTTCAAAGGAGGTAAGCCCACATGGCTACCAATAGCAATTTCAAGAACCGCCCGTCCAATTATGTCATTCTGACCCTCATGGCAATCTCCGCTGGCGAGATGAAAGTCTCGCAGGCAGGACACCCCTTCGCGTTCGTTCGCGCCTTTCTCTCTCAGGGCAAGGACAAGGCAAGCGGCGAGTACAAACCCTCGCTCTTCTTCGATGTGAAAGCCTTCTCAAAGGACGACAACGTGACTGCGCTCGTGCAGAACATCGCTGATGTCCAGAACAAGGATCGCTTCACCGTGAAGGGTCGCATGGGTATGGAAGAGTGGACTGGACAGGATGGCGTGAAGCACCAGAAGATGGTGATCTTTGCGTTGTCCATCGAGTCGTTCACGTTTGACGAAAACGCGGCAGTTCCCGAAGATGAGTTGGAAGGCGAACCCGCCTTCTAGTTTTTCTTCACAGTACGACCGAGAGGAGCAGAAATGCTCCTCTCCACTTTCATCCCGAAAGGAATCATCTGGTTCAACTCCAGGCGGGATGCCTGCGGGCGGGGTCTTTTTCCGCTCCACATATTTCATGTCTGTGCCTCTCTCAGCGCTTGCCTTTGGCGGAGCATCCCACGATGCTCTTTCAAGGGCAGGCGAAATTCTTTTGCCTGTGGGCTATCTGCCCCATTTTTTTCCTGAGAGAGGCACAGCATGTTATACGCTTTCATTTTGATCGTGATGGTTGTTCTGTTTGTATCCAACGCATACGCAATTTGGTATGCAAAAACTGGCAGATACGAACTCGATAATCGTCTTGACAACGTCACCAAAAGATGACGAGAAAGCGAGTGGAGTCTATGACCCCGCTCGCTAACTTTTCCACAGACATCTTCGCGCGCTATTGTACCTAGCACAATGTCCTGCGAAGCGGCCTGTGACAATACAGACGCTAAATCCATTTTCGAGGTATGCCCCATGACTACAACTATTACGATCCAAAAATCAGAACTGGCAACTGCCACAAGTATTGTCCAGCCCTTCTTCACAAAGAAAATGCCGCCGTTATCCTGTATCCAAATGCGCCTGAAAGATAAACGCCTGGAATTGTTCACGTCGCTCGGCTTTGAAGGCGGCAGCGCCTACGCGGCAATCCCCGCCTCTTTCAAAGGCAAGGACATGCAACGCTGGCAGATGATGGACGCTCAGGCTTTTGTGGATGTGCTCGCCTTGTGTACGAACACGCTGTTGGAACTGACCTTCTCCGATACCAGCCTGGTCATCAAAGATATTGGCTCATGCTCCACGCTGAAATTACTCCAAAGCGTTGGACTTGCGGAAGATACTTTCCCCAGGCAGGACGCCACCATCACGCTCGATGGCTTGAGCTTTGCCCACATGGTTCGCGTCGGAGAAGCCGCCAGTGATGACATTGCCCGCGCCACGCTGACGGGTATATATCTTCATGCAGATCCCGCAAAGAAGGAGATCACTTCGGTCGCCGCGGATGGTTTCATTCTGAGTATCGCCACGCTTGCCATCAAGACGAACAGCGCCAGCGAAACTCTGGTGGGTGTCTACTCGGCTGATGCCCTGGCACGTTTGGTACGCGCGGCAAAACCCGTCGAGGCGGACATCATCAGCCTGGCACTCCAAAAGGCAGGCATGATGGTTTCCATGACCCGCGATAACTGCGAGACGGTCTTCATCATTCCCATGCTTGGCAAGGACTATGTGGATTTTGCGCAGGTCCTGCGTGCCAGCACACCGAAAGGTATGAAGATTGTCGTCCAAAAGAAGGCGCTTGAATCTTTTCTGCGTCGCACGCGCACGATCAGCGGCGCATTGTATCTGCAAGCCAAAGGCGGTTATCTCTGGCTGCTGGCTGAGGATGAAGATAAAAAGATCGGGCGAGCTGTGGACAGCCTGCCCTTCGAAGGAGATCCAAAGGAAACAAGCCTAGTCCTGGCGTATGGCATGAACGTGCTGCATCAGGCGATTGTTTCATCCATCGCGCAGGACGAGATCACGATCACGTTCCCGACCGGCGAAAAAGCTGCGCCTGCGATGGTGACTGGGGCCTTCGCTTCGGTGATCGCCATGCCCTTGGCGCGCAGTCAGGAAGAGGCAGACCCGTTCAAAGGTCTCAAAGTCCCGCAGCCTGTTCTGCTGCCCGCATAAACCAATCATTCAAACTGGAGAGACATCCCATCTCTCCAGTCTTTTTATATTCCATCAATTCGAGGTATGTCACCATGACTAATTTGATTTTGCACTATCTCCATCGCGACGAAAGCAACTGGAAGGATCGCTTTGAAGTCTGCATCCAAAATCCCGCAGGCTACACAGCCGAACAAGCCGAGGGAATGATTCGCGAATGTCTGATTGACGGGGAGTTCTTTTATCCCGAAAAAGTTGGCTTGTTCTTTTCCGTCGCCACCGACTGGTATGAGTTGGATTGCGTTGAAGCCGATCAAGAAGGGCTTGCTCCGCTCACAATGACTATTGAAAGCCTGCTGGACAATCTCAAAGAATCCAACAAGGCTTACCTGCGACCGATCAAGATCCATAAAGTCCCTGCGGGGATTCCGATTCGTCTGGCGGTCTGCTGGCTGGAATTCCTGCGTCAAGCGATTTATCCATGAAAGCAGGCTGGGCTTTTTTCAGACCGCAACAAGCGAGGCAGCCATCCCTGCATCGCGCGATTGCCGGTCGTGTCTTGACCGGCATCCTGGTTGAAGAAGATAACTTGCTGCTGCGTTTTGTCGATGCAACCCTGCGCATCAATCTGAACACGCGGGCATACAAGTTTCAACCAATTCTGGTTCATTGGTTGACCCTGCCCGGCTGGTTGCGTGTGACGCGCGTCATCGAGGATCAACACCAGGTCATCCTCGAAATCAGCGGCAGTTTATTTACTGCGCGCATCGTGGTGCGTGAGATCGAGCGCAAATGGCACATCACTTTTCAAGGCGGGCGCATCCTTGCGTCTGTCTAATTTAACCTAACGAGGTATGTAAAACCATGCAAATAAAATATCCAACCTACGTTGCTCTCGTTCAATCGAATGACGAGTACAGCGACGAACCCACCCATTGCGCCTTTGAAATACGCCCATCGCTCTTGATGAAGTTCGCGGGGTATCTGGCGCTGATACGACTCGTGCAGCGTCTTGCCAACTCCTGCTCCGAGGTTCGCTTTCTTTTCCCACACATCAATTGGCTGACCTTCGTCGAGGAGGACAACCTGCTCGCGCAAGAGAACATCCGCAAGATGGTCGAAGAAGGCGGCTTCGCGGACGAAGATCAAGTCGGTCTCTCCTTCAATCTCTGCGAAGACGGTTTGCGCGGACACGAAGTCCAGATATACAACGAAGGAACCATCCGTTTCCTTTGCTATAACAAGCACAGCGGAGTTGAATTCTTCTCTGATGAAATCAGTCTTCGGAAATTATTTGACGCGCTGCGCTTTGAGCATGTTCAGAAGGAAGTCGAGCATTTCATTCTTCTGTGGAAAGCAAGAGCAGTGCTGAAGAGGTTATCACTTCCCCAACATTGATATTACATAAACGAATAACTACCAGAGGAACGCTACCCGCGTTCCTCTTTTTTTATCTTGACATGCGCCGCTTGCATATAAGTTCCCTTATCCGCAGGCGGGACAGGTCAATGCGATCTGCCCAAATTCATTCGGAGGTATCCATCATGCAAACAACTTTCATGGGCGGCACATACGCGCCCTCCAAACTAAAACTCCTCGCCTTGCGCGAGACGCCCATCCAACGGTCATTGACCGATTCATCCGCCTGCTCGAATCTAGAACTGCTGTCCGCCATGATCGGTGGTCCAAAACAGATCGAGATCGCAGAATCCATCGCCGAGCATTTCAAAGGCGATCTACATTTGCTCTTTCAAGCCTCGGTAGTGGAACTGGTCTCCATCCCTGGTGTGGGCGAAGCGACCGCCGCGCGTATCAAATCTGCCCTGGCTTTGTCGCGTCGCCTGTCCATGACGGGCATTGAGCGCACAACCATTACTTCCCCCGCCGATGCCGCAGCGCTGTGCAGCGACATGTGTACCTTCGACGTCGAGCATCTGCGCGTCATCATGCTCAACACCCGCAGTATGGTCTTGGGCATTGCAGATGTGTACAAAGGCTCGGTCAACTCATCACAGATCCGAGTGGCGGAGGTTTTTCGTCCTGCGCTCCAGCGCAATGCGCCGAGCATTATTGTCGCGCACAATCACCCTGGAGGCTCGTCTGAGGCTAGCAGTGATGATATAGCAGTTACTAAAGTGTTGGTTCAAGCTGGCAAGCTGCTCAACATTGAAGTGTTAGACCATATCATCCAGAGTCATGGAAATTTTTGCTCGCTTAAGGAAAAAGGGTTGGGCTTTTCATGAACACCACAGTACTTTCATATCCCCAACGCGGTGTTGGCGGCGACCCGAAGTGGCGCGGCAATCATTCCCCGCTGCTCAGCCACGATTTGTTCCTGTGGCTCAAACCGCAACAGATACTTGATCCAATGTGCGGTTCAGGTACAACAGGCGATGTAGCCAAAGACATGGGCATCGCCTGCTGGCAGAATGACTTGCACAGCGGATTCAACATCCTGCGCGACGAATTGCCGCTGATGGGTGACCTGGTCTTTTTTCATGATCCCTATCATGACATTATCCAGTATTCGGGCAACGTCTGGGGCAAAACACCGCACCCCGACGATCTCTCCCGCTGTCCCGATTACGAGACTTTTCTCAAGCGCATGGACATTGCCCATTACAACGGCTATCAAGCCCTGCGCCCTGGCGGACACCTTGTCATCCTGACAGGAGATGTCAAACGCAAGGGCGCGTTGTATCCCCTGCAGCGCGACTACCGCTGGTTCGGCGACCCCGTGCAGATGCTGATCAAACTCCAACATAATGTCTGGAGCAATGGGCAGACCTACAGCAGCATGACCGATCCGCGCATCATGCACGAGTACGTCATTGTCACCCGCAAGCCGAAGCAGTTTGCATCCGCCTGGATGGTGACAGTACGCCGCTCGGAGCTGCTCAATACAGACCAGCGTGAGGTTGGCATTCAGACCTGGCATGGCATCGTTTGGACCGCCCTGCTTGCCCTCGGCAATCGCGGCAGCCTGAACGACATCTACGAACAGGTGAAAGACCATGCCCGCGTTCGCAAGCTTGAAACTTCCGGCACAGACTGGAAAGCCATCGTGCGGAGAGTCTTGCAAGAGACTTGTCAATCGGTTGAGCGCGGCGTTTGGGCTTTGCCACAGTACGTCAATTGAATCACGGGAGGGCAATTCGCCCTCCCATCTTTTTGCAATTAACTTGCCTCGCCTGCTCTGGAATCGCTCCAGGTTGGACGAGGCAGTCTATTTTGGATTGTCAAATAAAAATTATCGGAGGTAACCCCTTATGACCTATCACACTGAACATCTGCGATTGAAACCCGTGCTTGACCTGGCGCGAGAGTTCGACATCGCCACCAACGCAGATCCGCAAGCCATCTTTGAAGCTGGGAGCGGAGGCTTCCAGGTCTGGTGTACGCCTGACGATCACCCGCAAGGCTGGAACGAGATCCGCATGAATTCAGGCGCCTTCTCCAAACCTTGCGAGTATGCGGGCGGCGCACATTGGAAATGGGAGAACGACAGGATCGTGGCTCTCGAAATCGAGACCACAGCATACGCCCTGTTGGATCAAAAGCCTGATGAATACCGCAACCACCGCGCAATCACCAATCGCGCGGCAGACATCGAGTGGCTCAAGCAAAAGATCGTTTGGCTGTTTGAAAAGGCTGGTGTGCCGCTTCTGCCATTCACGTTTGAGGAACCTGAACCTGCCACTGACGACTGGCTCGAAGCCGGTTATGAAGACCGTGTCAGCGGAACGGAAGAATGACATGATTGCCACCCTTTCAACAACCGCACTTTCCATCCCTGCTCCATCTGTTGATTGGAACTCCACTCTGAACGACCCACACGCCCTGGCAAGTCTTTTGCGAAAGCGCAAGTTACTTGGATATGGTGCATTTGGCGTCGTGTACGAAGTTGCTGGCGCAGCGGTCAAGATCGGCTGTGTGGATGAGAACGAGCCCATCATTCAACAATGGGTGTACGAAACTCATGCGCTTGCCTTGCCCGTTTGGGCACACAAGCTGGATGCAATTCTGCCGCGAGTCGTGACGCGTGAAGTCTGTCCGCGACACGGTTATCCATCCGATCTCTGGACACCGACCTCCGTCAATTGTCACTGCGGCGAAGCTCTGGCTGCTTTGGTCATGCCTGTCGCTGAAATGCCTGACATGCTGGAGGTGGTGGACGACGGCGATTCCATTTTTCAAACCGTGTATGACGTCGTATACAACAAGTTCGGCGTCAGCCTCGACCTGCATTCGAGAAACATGATTTCCCTGCAAGGCAGGCTGCTGGTCTGTGATTTTGGAGATGTTAACAGCAAGTTGGTCGAACTTTGGTAACTGGGCTATCTGCCCGTTTTCATGCAGGAAGGTGTTTTGCCTTCCTGCTTTTTTTTTATTTTCTGGGGTCGCTTCCCCTGTTCACTTCACAGGAAGTAGACAGAGGAAGCAGTCTCAAAGGAGGCTGCGCAAAAACAATCTGGAGGTATTCCACAATGGAATTCTATTTTGAAAACGACCAGGCATTGAACCTGGGCACACCCGCAAAGAAATACGCCAACAACCTGCAAGTCATTCGTCTTGCAAAAGAGATCATCGAACAGGGACGCGCGGCTTCCGCAGATGAACAAGCCATCCTCTCCCGCTATGTGGGCTGGGGTGATTCCGCACTGCTGCGTCTCTCGAATGGCTCGAAAGAATTGAGCCAATTGCTCACTGAAGACGAACTGCGCTCCCTGCGCGGATCGTCGCTCAATGCCCATTACACCGCATTGCCCGTCATCGGCGCAATGTGGGACGCGCTGACCTTCATGGGCTTCGGCGCGCAGCCCGCACGGATCATTGACCCGTCCGCAGGCGTGGGACATTTCAAGTCCCTGATGCCGATTTCTTTTTCAGCGGATTGGGCAGAAGTTGAATTGGACCGCCTCACTGCGGACATCCTGAAACTGCTGCACCCCGAAAGCAGGGTCTTCGCAGAAGGATATGAACGGGTGGACTTTCCCCGCAACTGGTTTGACCTGGCGATCTCCAATGTGCCTTTCGGGGATTATGGAATCGTCAAGCGCGAACTCCCTTCCTTCCTGCGCAAGTCCATTCACGATTTCTTTTTCGCCAACACCGTTTCGCTCCTGAGACCAGGCGGGGTTCTCGCCTTCATCACCTCGCGTTACACACTGGATAAAAAGGATAACAGCGTCCGTACCTGGCTGGCTCGTCATCTTGACCTGCTGGCTGCCGTGCGTTTGCCGAACAATGCCTTCAAGGAAAACGCGGGCACGGAAGTTGTGACCGATGTGCTCTTCATACGCAAGCGCTTCGAGGAGAACAAGACCATGCCCGATTGGGTCGAGACTGAGTTTCTTTCCCAGAACTATCGGCAGACCAGTATCAACCGCTACTTCATGCGCAACCCACAAATGATTTTGGGCGTGCAAGGCATGGATGGCACGCTGTACAAATCAGACGGCTACACCGTTCATGCAGATGACCGCATTCTCGGTGAGGCGATGAAGTCTGCTTTACGCTCCGTTCTTCCAGAGAATGTCTTGAACGCGGACAAGGAAGTATTGCCCGAAGAATCCACTTCGCATGAAATTGAGATCACCCTCTCCGCCCCAAAACCCGCAGACCAGGAACGTATCGATGGTTTGAAGTCCATCTACCTGACTGCGAAGAAACTGCTCAAAGCAGAAACCAAAGGCGCGTCGCTGGTGGAGACATCGCAACTACGTCAGGAGTTGAATATTGCTTATGACGACTTCATAGCAAAGTATGGCGCAATCAACAAGATAGCCAATATTCGTTTGCTCAGCGGATCATATGAAGCGCCCTTCCTGAAAGCTCTGGAAGAATATAACGAAACTTCCGCCACTGCAAAGAAAGCGGACCTGTTCTCAACGCCGCTGGTGCGCTCGACCGCACAAGTTGAGTCGCCCTCGGTGGACGATGCCCTGCTGGTCTGTTTGGACAGCAAAGGCAAAGTCGATCTACCCTTCATCGCAGGGTTGAGCAAGACCGCTGAAGCAGTCGTCACGCATCAGCTCACAGGACGCATCTTTCGCTTGCCTTCGGGCAGGGATTGGGTCACGGCTGACGAGTATCTGTCTGGCAACGTGCGCGAGAAACTGCGCGAAGCAAAGGCGGTTTCTGTATTTGACACGACCTTTCAAGAAAATGTCGCCGCGCTCGAGAGTGCCATCCCGCTCGACCTCAAGCCTGGTCAAATTCGCGCTCCGATGGGAGCGGGTTGGATTCCAACTGACTTGGTTGAAAAGTTCACACTCCATCTGTTACAGGAAGGTGAATACAAGATTGTCTACATCCCGCATCTTGCACATTGGGAGATTGAATCCACCTATCTATGGCGCGTTCCCGAAAGCGTTGCAAGAAGCCGCTGGGGAACGGTTCGCACCCACGCACTGGAATTGATCGAGGCTGGATTGAACGCGCGCACTGTCACCATCTACGATGAAGTGGAGGGTGTGCGTTCTGTCAATCAGATCGAAACCGTCGCGGCGCAAGCCAAGCTGTCCGAGATCAAAGCTGAGTTTGAACGCTGGCTCTTCGATGACCCCGAACGCGCGGCACAGTTATGCGTTATCTACAACGAACGCTTCAACGCCTTTCGTGTGCGTGACTATGACGGTTCACACCTCAGCGCGCCAGGTCTCAATCGCAAGATCAACCTGCGCCCGCACCAGAAGAACGCAGTCTGGCGCGTCCTACAAAGCCGCTCGACCCTGCTTCATCACGAAGTCGGGATGGGCAAGACGCTCGCTGCCCTGGTTGCGGCAATGGAATCCAAACGCCTGGGACTGACCCGCAAAGCCATGATCGTTGTCCCCAACCACATCACATCGCAATGGAACATGAGCGCGCTAGCTGCCTATCCCGGCGCCAACATCCTCGCTCCCACACCCGCGGACCTCAGCAAGTCGAAGCGCGGAGAATTTCTCTCGCGCGTTGCTACCAACGATTGGGACATCATCATCGTTCCCTTCTCGTCCTTCAAGCTCCTGCCCGTTTCAGCCGAGACGCAATCCGATTTCTATCAGCGTGAAATTGATACGCTGTTTGATTACCTCTCGGAACTCAAAGCGGACAAATCGCCCACGCGAGCGATCAAGGAGATCGAAAAAAGCATCAAGCGTTTTCAGGTGAAACTCGACAACCTTGCCGATATGCGCAAGGATGATGAGAAGACCATCACCTGGGAGGAGCTGGGTGTGGACATGTTGATCGTTGACGAATTCCACGCTTACAAGAATTTGTATTTCAGCACACGCATGACCCGCATCGCCGGACTGACCAACTCAGATTCTCAACGCGCATTTGATATGTTCGTGAAGTTTAGTTGGACGCAGCACAATGGCGGCAAAGTCATAGGGCTGACGGGTACGCCCGTCACCAACACCCTGGCTGAGTTCTTCACCATGCAGAGATACTTCCAACTGGAGACTTTGCAGGAACTCGGCTTGTCCCATTTCGATGCCTGGGCGAATCAATTTGCGCTGGCAGAGGCTGGCTTGGAGATGACACCAGATGGCTCTGGCTTCCGCATGAACACGCGCTTTCGCAAGTTCGTGAACGTGCCTGAGTTGATGCAGATCTGGTTTCAAGTCGTTGACGCGAAACGCGTTGACGACAATTCCGGCATCGAGCGTCCCGATTTGTTTGAGGGCAAGCCTGTGAAGGTCTTGACCGATGGTGGGCAGGCATTACTCGACTACGTCTCGACACTGGCAGAACGCGCCGAGAAAGTCCGCGCGCGGCTGGTACAGCCCTACGAGGACAACATGCTCTGCATCACTGGCGATGGACGCAAAGCCGCGCTGGATTTAAGCCTGGTCATTCCCACTCCGCCCAATTCTGCCATGCCTAAGATAGACGCATTGGCAGATGTTGCGGCGGATATTTATGAAGCGACGAACCCTGTGAAGGGGACGCAGATCATCTTTTGCGACCTGGCAACACCGAAGGGGAAATGATGAAGGATGAAAGGAAAATCGTAAGAAGTAAGAAGTAAGAAGTAAGAAGTGAAAGACAAACCATCCGCTGATTAAGTGGATAAATTCTATAAACGAAAGAGAGCGGACCACAACGGTTCGCTCTCTTTTTGGAGGTATTCAAATAATGAGTAACAATATTGACTCAGTGGAGGACGTGATTGTGATCGGCAACGAAACTGCCGAAGAGGTTGCGTTCACCACCAATATCTATACCGAGATCCGCAAACGCCTTGCATTACGTGGCGTGCCAGTGGAGGATGTGGCATTTATCCATGATGCCAAAACACCCGAAGCTCGCGCGAAGTTATTTGCCGCGGTCAACAAGGGCGAGATCCGTGTCCTGATCGGTTCGACCGAGAAGATGGGGACGGGCATGAACGTGCAGGAGCGATGTATCGCCATGCACACCATCACCCCGCCCTGGCGTCCGGGCGACATCGAACAGCAGGTTGGAAGAGTCCTGCGGCAGGGCAACCTGTTCCCGCAGGTCTTTCAATTCGTGCATGTCACCGAAGGAAGTTTTGACGCCTACGTCTGGCAGCTGCTGGAAAACAAGGCAGGCTTCATTGCCCAGATCGCGCGCGGGCAAGTCACGAACCGCGAGGTGGATGATGTGGACAACACCGTCCTGACCTTCTCTGAGATCAAGGCGCTTGCCTCTGGCAACCCGCTGATCATGCAGAAGATTGTCATGGACTCAGAACTTGCCCGCTTGAGCGCGATCCGTGCATCGTGGCAATCTTCGCAATCCGGTGTACGCGGAAGTATTCGCGGCATCGAACTCAAAAAGGCGGATGCCGAAAAAAGTATTGGCATCTACCTTGAAGCCATCCAACAGCGTGACGCGCATGCATCGGAAAAGTTTTTGATCCAGTTGAAACCATCCATTGACGCGGACCTTCTGGAAGTCGAGACCGACCGCGAAGCCGCAGGCAGGAAAGTACGCCTGCTGGCAGCACACGCCGCCATGAGATTGGTGGGGAGAGGTCGCAATGAGACCTTCATCGAGATCGGCTCGTACCGAGGATTTGCGATCAATGTGACCGCCTCAACCATTGACGATGCCAATCAACCCATCCCACAGTTATTTTTCAGGATCGGGAACGAGCTATTGCTGGTATCTGCTGAGACTGAGGTGGGCGTGTCACGCAGTATGGACATCCGCCTGAGTTCGCTGGAGGACATGCTGGAGAACGCAAGGGATCGTGTCCGTGTCGCAGAGGCAAAGATCCAAGCCGCTGTGACCGAGATGAACCGTCCCTGGGATCACGATCAGAGATTTCTTGAACTCCAGGAGAAAGTATCAAATCTGGATGCTTCCTTGAACAAGGATATTCAGGTTCCGCTCGTACCAACACCTGCATCAGCCCGTGAACTGATCGCTCAAAAAAGCGATACTGCGGGCGAGATGCGAAAAGCCCTTTCAGCCATGCGAGCCATGCTTGCCGATCCCGGCATTGTCTTGCGCTTCGCGGGACAGAACGACATTCTGTCTGTGGATGGTCTGGATGATCTTGGCAGGGAGATCGAGATCAAGCAAGCCCTGTTCGATTTTGGGGCTGCCCTGGTGCAGTTCGATCTATTCGGTGGTTTCGTGGCTGCACCCACGAAGAAAAACCGCCGCCGCTAATGAACGCAGGGAGGGCAATCTGCCCTCCCTTTTTTGTATGTGTGACCATTGAGAGAGTTGGCGAGCCTGAATTTAGGCTGGCAGATTCTCCCAGCGGTCCTACACCGTGTTGGATTTATAAATTGTTGTTAACTTTCCCTCTTTGTTATATGAGCACAGCGCAATTCCGTTATGCAAGCGACGGAGAGGATACCGATGGCAGAGAGTCATACAGGCTCTCTGCTTTTTTAAATCTTGTACAACTATGGAGAGACAATGAATTTGTTGTTTGATGAAGTGGCTAAATTTCAAGCGTCACGCGGGTTCCCCTTTTCTACTGAAATGATACGTAGGTTTATGATCGATAATATTGAACTGCCCGAGATCATTGAATATAAAAACATACCCAGACTGGCTCCCCCCTTTCCTTCCATGTGGTTCGAGTGGAGGGAGGTGCATGTGCATAGCCAGTTTGGATTGCATTTGATATCCACCCAGGGAATTGATGGATGGGATTATACAGCGCTGGGTTGGATTAGTTCAAAGATATATAGAAAAGATCCGAAATTACAGCCTTATGCTATGAAGTTTCATATTCCGGTCAGCGGCAGAATCAACTTCTTCGAATGCCAATCTTTTCCTATCAAACCTGAACCACATGTATTAGTTCGAAGCTCAAGTATGTCCGTAGAAGAATACATGAACGCTTTCGTCGCGGCCTATATGACTAAAGTTCTCTTTGCCATTGGTTTGTTGCACTGTAAAAACATCGTGCAAATTGAAAGAGGCGGTAAGAATCCAAATGTCACACATCGCCGCCAGCGCTCGAAAGGGACAAAACATTACATCCTCGATGTCGTGCCTGCACGCAACATCAAGCGCACGGAGTACGAACATCCACTCAAGGGATCTCCGCAGAGAATACATTTTCGGCGCGGACACTTCAAGGAGTACACCATGGACAAACCTTTATTCGGGAAGTACGTGGGTACATTCTGGTGGGAAGCACACGTGGCGGGCAGCAAGGATATTGGTGAGATCAAGAAGGATTACCGCATTCTTCCCATGCAGCAGTAACGGCGGACTGGCAAGCCTCTGCTTATTTTTATTCCAATGTAACCGTCTGCTTTGCGTGTCCATCTCTCCCAATGTGGGCAGGCGAAGCGGACGGTTATGTTTTGTCCGCCCATTTCATTTCAGGAGGTACGTCACAATGACACCTAATTTCCAACGCATCAAAGATGCGCTTGCACAACACTGCCTTGATTCCCTGGGCAATATCTACACCATCACGATGGACGATGTGGTGAGTTACATCGAAAAGGAATTACCGTCCGCTGTGAAAGCCCAGCTTGCTGCGATTGACGAAGCCAGTTTCGCGATCGAGATCGCAGACGCCATCGGCAACGCGGGCATCATGGAACTGATCGAAACCGCAATCTGCGAGACGATCAAAACGCAAATCCAAATCGCGCATGAGGCAGTCCTTGAAGCACAAAGCGAAAGTCAATTCATCGAGGAGGTGTGTTCATGATCTGCGATGATTTCATCACCGAAGCACGCCGCAACGCATCCGCCTGGGCGCGCAACCTGCTGGACATTCCCGCCCATCACTGGATCATCCTGGACACCGAAACCACCGGTCTCGATGAGAGCGCCGAAGTGATTCAAATCGGCGTGACGGACGGCGCAGGCATGGTCTTGATGGATAACACTCCATGTAAACCGCTGCGACCTATCCCTGCGGAAGCCACTGCAATTCATCACATTACCAACGAGATGGTGCAGAATGCTGCACCCTTTCAATCCGCATGGGACACCTTGACGCGCATCGCAGACGGCAAGATCGTGGTCGTTTTCAACGCGGCTTATGACCGCCGTTTGCTGATTCAGTCCGCGTCACGCCTGCCCATGCCTGAGCCGCTCCTTCCAGTTCGCTGGGAGTGCGCGATGCTCAAACACGCCGAATGGGTTGGCGAGTGGAACGACTATCGCAGTTCGTTCCGCTGGCAGAAACTACAAGGCGGCGATCATTCCGCTCTTGGCGACTGCATTGCAACGCTGGAGACAATCAAGAAGATGGCTGCCAATGGATAACCTTGATAAACGGTATTTCGAGCAAATGGTTGAAGAATTGAAAGCCAATGGCGTGTCTGCCGTTTGGCTTGGAGGCGAACGGCATTGCGGTAACTACCCCGAATTAGTTGCCGGGATGCCAGGTATTTATATGGCTGATTTGGATGATCGATTGTCCATGTTTTACCCAGCCGCATGGAAATATCACTATGGTGTTCACGCCGCCAAACCAAATGTGCGGATGACCCAGAAGTGAATAAAGTTTCAAAGTGAGGAAGGCCACAAGCCTTCCTCTTTATTTTGGTTTGGACATAACTGCTTTTTTCGGAGTAGTTAACAAGTAGTTATGGAGTAGTTAAGTCCGAAATTGACCGCTTTGCTTGTTCATCTTTTCAGGTGATCAAGTGAAGCGGGCTATTTTTTAGCCCGCCAATTCAATTCAAGAGGTATGCCCCATGACCATCACTTATGTCACTTCTGGAAACATCCTATCCGACGAGTCCAAAGCCATCGTCATCCCCGTCAACACGATGGGCATTGCGGGCGCGGGACTTGCGCGGCAGTGGAAGATTCAATATCCCGACGAACATCACCTATATGGCATTGTCTGCAAGGACAAACGTTTCAGCATTGGTGAAATCCTACCGGTGATCTCCGCTCCCAATCGTCTCTTCCTATGTTTTCCCACCAAGATCGTACCGCAAAAGCGCTCCGAACTGGCGTGGATCGAAAACGGGTTATCCGACCTGCGGCAGCTCATCCCAACCTTGTGGATCAAGTCCCTCGCGCTGCCCGCTCTGGGCTGCGGCTTGGGCGGTCTGCCCTGGCGGGATGTCAAGCCGTTGATCGAGAAACACTTGGAAGATTTGAATATTCCCGTGCGCGTGTATCTCCCAAGATAGCGCCAACAATACTCACGACCAAAAGACCGCTGATCCATATAGATCAACGGTCTTTTGTATTCCCCACTTTTTACTTTTCACCACTTAGGAGGTATGCAACATGCAACAAACCATTACCCGTTCCCCCGTGACAATCACCATTCGCCAGGAACCGGCATCCGTCAGGCTGACGGGCTATTTCTATGCTGTTGATCTCGGCAGTCACGTCCGCCCACAGTATCACTATGTGGGCATTAACGCAGAGTGTAACTGCGACCTTGGTCACTCGTGTCCCGCAGTGGACGCCGTGCGCGCCTATCTGAAGGAAGGCGGCAAACGCGCTGACCGTCCTCCGTTTGGCTACTACCCCGTTCGACCCTCAACGTGTCCCATCTGCAACGCAAAAACTGCCAGCGACATGTCACTCAGTTCTCCCCATCGCGGAGCGGGCTGGGTCTGTCCCAGCGGCACATCCCATTACTGGAAACATCGCGCTCATATCAGCGCGCAACGCGCAGGAAGTCAGCCATGAGTCCATCTAAACCCAGACTTGTACTGATCGAACAACACAACATCGGGCGCGATATTTTCTATACCACGCCACTCTTCTGGGACTGCGAATGCAACGAGAGTTACATCCGCACCTGCCTCGAAGAGGATTGTCCTGTGTGCAAAGTCACGCAGGAAGAATCCCCCGATGCCCGCGTGGACGAAGCGCTTCTTCATTCCAGCGAATTGAACGACAAGCTCATCGCGGCGCTTGAAATGATTTGCGACCGCGTTTGTCCCGACCTTGTTTCCATTCCCTTTTAGGAAAAACCTCTGATGCCTCATTCTATTAGAGACATCAGAAACCTGAACTTCATCAAACATCCGCGCCTTAGCACGCGGAGGAGGAACTTCCATGAATCTTTATGAATGGCTCAAAGCCAATCAATTTGCTGGCTTCAAAGTAGACCAGGCGCGACTGAAACGCGCCAATGATATTCGTGCTGCCCAACCCAACGTCGAAAGCAAAACCAACGGCGATACCGTTGTGGAAACGACCATGCACTCGTATGCCGTGCGCTGGGAAATCACCCCGCGCGGCGGTGACGCCGTGATCCGCCCCTCCTGCACCTGCCCCGACTGGGCAGATCGAGGACGCTACTCCAACCTGCTGTGCAAGCACCTGCTGAGCACGGCGATTCACAGCGGCGACCTGTTTGCCGCAACCAACCTGAAACCCATCAGTGCTGACATTGTTTTTCCGACAAAAGAAGAAAAGCAAAGTGTTGAACGGGTCGAAGATTTCAACGAATGCGTCAGGCGCGAAATCTCAAAGGCTGTTTCAAGCCTGGCTGAGAACGTGCTCGCTGTTCTGAAAGAAGGATATGTCCCATTTCTCTTGGGACCGACCGGCGTGGGCAAGACCTCGGCGATTCGCCAAGTGGCGCTTGCGACCCAAAGCCTGCTGATCGAACACGCAGGCGCGGACTCGTTCACCGATTCCGACCTGGTAGGCGTGGAAATGCCGAGCGGAAAACGCATGCCCGGTCCGATTGGAAATGCACTGACACATGCGCGTGAGATGGGCGAACCCGTCCTACTATTTTTAGATGAGTTTCTGCGCTACAACTCCCGCGCGCAAGAGTCGCTCATGCGGCTTCTGCTTCCCATCCCCGCAGAGATTACGCGGGTCATGGGCATCTCGCACGACGGCGCAATCCGCGCCACCTCCGCTCCATTCTGGGGCGATGAATGGGCGCCTGCCGAATCCGTCTCGATCGTGCTGGCAGCCAACCCCTGGGGCAATGTCCCCGACCCCGCCCTGGTGCGGCGCACTGTGCCGATCATGGTGGGCTTCGATAACAACGTGGCGGGGCTCTTCTCACAGAAGACACGCGCCGCCATTGACCTCAGTTGGAAGGGCACCGCAGATGGTTCCTTGCCGCTGCCCATCGAATATGGCGAACTCGCCCGCGCCCAAAGTGCGGATGATCCTGCCATCCTCTCCCGCTACACCAACCGCCTGATGGCGCTTGATCCCGCTGCGGCGAAAGGCTTCGAGACTTTGCTTGGCAACCTCGGAGCGAAGTCATGAACGAGTTGCAATCTGTCTTGAATCTGATCTCCAGCGCATTGCTGGGAGACCTCGCTTCATTCCTGTCCCCAAGGCTGATCATTGCCAAAGACGACACCGCCTCCACCGATGGCAAAACCTGGATCCGATTGCCCGAAGAGTTCCTCGGAATTCGACTGGGTGAAACGCGAAGCGCACAGGTCTTCATCGGCTTGCTCGCACACGAAGTCGGGCATTGGCTGCAACCGCTCAAGGCAATCACGGAGGTGGAGAAAAAGACAGGACTTCATCACGACATCGTGAATATCGTCCTCGATGTCCATCTTGAACATCTTGTGCCTGTCATCTTTCCGCTCTTCGCCGTGCCGCTCGAAGCGGTGCGGGCAGTGGTCAGGGATACGCATAAGTCGGATTACGAAAAGCTCTATAAGGAAGCGTCTGACTTCTTGCAAGCCGCGGACGCAGCCCTCCTCTTTGGGCGTTTTTGCGTGGACACGGAAACCTCTTTCAGTTCACCCTACGCCTTGATTCAACGCAAGGTCACGCGCAATCGCAAGATTGACGAGAGTCGAATTACTGCGCTCGTGGAAAGGGTTGACTGTGTAGTAAGCACTTCCTGCA
>CAMCQT010000049.1 GCA_945877125.1 Candidatus Brevifilum fermentans
TCGCGCTCGGGGTCAACGGATACAAAGACGACTTGAACCTGCTCGGTCTTATCGCCAAGCTTGTCCATGACCTGTTTCAACTCTGCCAGCGTGGTCGGGCAGACATCGGGACAGGAGGTGTACCCGAAGAAAAGTAAAACGATTTTTCCTTTTTGCTCGCTCAGTCGAAACGTTTCCCCGTTTGCTTTTACCAATTCAACTTCTGGCGCCTTCGGATATGGCTCGTCGTAACTTGTGCCGCGAAGAGTGGGGGGCTTGGCGAAGACCAAAGTCAGCGCCGCCACCCCAACCACCAGCAGGGATATGAAACCCACCCACAGAGTCTTTCTATTCATTTTTTATTGCTCCCGTTCTCAAACCAAAAAACTTGAACCACTGAGACACTGAGGCACGGAGATTCTAATTTTCTTCTCGGTGTCTCCGTGCCTCAGTGGTTAGCCATCTTGCTGTCGCCCAAAACGACTAAAGTCGTTACTACGCTTTTTATAACAGTTTTCCAATCAAATACAAGGCGGGGTAGAAGAAGATCCAGACCAGGTCTACGAAGTGCCAGTAAACTGTGACCGCTTCCACGCCCCAATGTTTTTCTTCGGAGTAAATATCCTTGCGGGCGTTGTTGATGATGACCAGCAGGAAGATTAGTCCCGTGAAAACGTGGAAGGCGTGCATCCCCGTCATCATGTAGAAGACTGCGCCTGCTGTGCCGCTGCTGGCTGTGAGTCCTTCCGCGGCGGCGGCGGGCCATTCCACAGCCACCACGCCCAGCAAGAATCCCAGACCCAGCACAAAGGTAATCAGGGCGTTGGTGATGAAACCTTTTTTGTCGCCATGCGCCATGGCAGTCTCGCCGCGATTCATGAAGAAGGAGGAGATCAACAACACGGCGGTCACCGCCACGCCGAGGAGTTGGTTCAGGTGCGGACGGGTGAGTCCCAGCAGATTAATGCGGGTGGTCAACAAGCCTGCGAAAACAAAAGCATCCGAAAGCAGGAAGAGCCAGAGTCCGAGGCGGTTTGTGCCCGTCTTGTAGGCGTAGCTGTGAATATCGTCCGCACTGTCTTCATTCAACTTGTAAATGTGCATGTAATAGTACATGACCAGCGCGGCTTTGATGACCGCAATGAGAACAAGAATGGAAACCGCGCTGAAAGTAATAGCGACGAAATATTCCAACGCAGTCAGCACGGTGAGATAGACGAAGATCAGCACGCCCTGTGCGTAGGCAGAAGATTTATCTTGATTATGTGACATTTGAGTCCTCCCCTTTATGGATGCTTGCTTTTGGCAGGCGCGATGAATTCAACATACTTCGAGCCGCCAGGTAGACCGTAATCATACGGTTCGCCGACAACTTCAAAGAGTTGGTCATAATTATGCGTGGGCATGGGCGAGGGAACCTGCCACTCAGGTGAGCGTGAGTTCCAAATATTGCCTTCCGCCTTTTCGCCGTTCTTAATGCTGTTGAAGAAATTGTAGATAAAGATCAGCACCGAAATGGCAATCAGGAAACCACCGACGGTCATCACCAGATGTGTGTAGTCAAAATTGAGCGCGGGATCATAATCTACGATGCGGCGGCGCATACCGAGCAGACCGATTCGCATCATGCCAAAGGTCAGGACGAAGAACGCGGGAGTCATCAGCCAGAAGTGAATCTTGCCGAGTGTCTCGTTCATGCGGCGTCCTGTGGCTTTGGGAAACCAATAATATATCGCAGCAAAGAACGGGAAGACAAATCCGCCGAAGATGGTATCGTGGAAATGACCGACGATGAAATAAGTATCGGTTAGATGAAGGTCTGTCGAAACAGTAGCATTTGGGGGGCCGGTCAGACCGCCCAGCAGAAAGACGACAATTCCGCCCAAGACGAAGAGCATCGGCGTCGGTGCCCAAATCTTCCCTTTCCAAAGCGTGGCGACCCACGAGAAGAATTTCACGCCTGTTGGAATTGCCACAAGCAGCGTGCTGTACATAAACGGCACGCGCAGGTATTCGTTCATGCCAGAGGCAAACATGTGATGCGCCCAAACCAGAAAGCCTACCAGCGCAATCGCCAGCGAAGACATGGCGATCCAGCGATAGCCGAACAACGGCTTGCGGGCAAAGACGGGCAGAAGCTCCGAGATTACACCCAGACCTGGCAGGATGAATACATAAACTGCGGGATGTGAGTAGAACCAGAATAAGTGCTGGAAGAGTACGGGATTGCCACCCTTGGCAGGGTCAAAAAATCCCATGCCGAAGAGACGCTGGAACATCACCATTTGGAACGCAAGCCCAATGAACTGCGTTGCGGTCAGCGCAATAATGGAAGTGGCGATTGCCGCCCAGACAAAGATCGGCATACGGAAAGCGGTCATGCCCTTCGAGCGCATTCGCACAACGGTGACAATATTATTGAGCGCGCCGAGGATCGAAGACCAACCAGCGGTGAAAACGCCCAGGAAAAACATCTGCATGCCCACAGGCGCGCGCGCTGAAAGCGGAGGATAACCCGTCCAGCCTGTGTCAAATCCGCCTAAAACAAGACTCATCAGCAAAAGCACCGAGGCGGGAACGGAAATCCAAAAGGCGAAGGAATTCAAGCGCGGGAAAGCCATATCCTGCGCGCCGAGCAACAGCGGAACGACAAAGTTGGTGATGCCCGCCATGCCCAACAAAATGGACACGATCATAATCATGCCATGCAGGGACATAAACGAGTTATAAAGCTGCGGTCCATTTTGACCAAACAACTTCATATCCAACGTTAGGAATTGCAATTGAGAGGCGGCAAGTTCGGTGCGGAAAATCAACGCAAACAAACCGCCGACGCTGATCAGAAAAAGCGCGGTGACTGTGTATTGAATTCCAATGACTTTGTGGTCGTATGAAATGTGGAGATATTTCTCCCATCCCGAGTAATGCTCTTCGTGGTGTTCGGGCGTATCAATTCCGCGCGCCCACTTGAACCAGTCATCCACTGCGCCGCTGCCGCCGAGAAAGAACAGCACGCCCATGAAACCACCCAAAACCCAGGCGGGTTCGCTGAACAAAAACGGACCAGACCATGTTAATCCCATCGCCGCACGAATGACGGAGACAAAAATTGCTGCAAGCAGTGTGCCGATAATTTGCCAGATCAGCCCTTTGGATGCGGCGTTGAAACCAGCCACTCCCAAAAAGAAGGCGGTGAAACCAAAGAGCAAGGCAAACAAACTTGCGGTCGGGGCAACCCAATCCAATGTGCCTTGCACGAGCAGGTCAATACCCAATCCCAGCGCAAAGCCAATCAGCGAGCCCAGGTCAAGCCAGACAAAGCCTTTTGTGATCGGACTATATCCCGAGGCTCCCCACGAATAAGCAGTCACGCTGCCGAAAGTTGCAAAAAGCACTGGCACCAAATGCAGATACGTCCAAGATCCGCTTGCCAGAAAAACCAACCCCATGCCAACTAGATATGCAATAACAGCGCCGATGGCAAAAGACAACCAGCCACGGATTGCAGGCGATACACTTTTCATTTATTATTCCTCCGCCAATTATTTCAGTGTCTTTAGATATGCGACAATATTTGCGATTTCAGTTTCGCTGAGCGCAAAGGGAGGCATGACGGTTGGAGCAAAGCCAGCCACTTCCTTCGCCTGCGGATTAAGAATTGATTCGGCGAGATAGGCATCATCAGCAACGACAGTTGAGCCGTCAGCCAATTCCACATTTTCACCGTACAAACCAAACCAGGTGGGACCCGTCATCCTAGCGCCATCTACAGAATGACAACCGATACAACCATTTCTAACCGTCAGAAGTTGTCCCTGCCCTTCAGGAGTTTTGGCTGCCTCTGCGGCAATTGCCGACTGCGCTGTGATCCACGCATCGTAATCAGCCTGCGAATCTACGATAACAGGGCTTTCCATCGAATAGTGGGAAGACCCGCACAACTCAGCGCACCGTACTTTGTAATCACCGATCAGCGTCGGGGTGATTCTGTACTCGGTCACACGCCCAGGCACAACATCCTGTTTGATGCGGAACTCAGGCACCCAAAAAGAATGGATCACATCCGTAGACTGCATTTTCAAAACAACCTGCTGATTCAAGGGCAAATGTAATTCCTTGCTAATAATTCCATATTCAGGATATTCAAAAGTCCACACCCACTGCTGCGCCTTCACATTGATGACCAGCGCGTCGGGATCAGCGCGGCGAATATCTCCAAGTGAATATGCGCCCATGTAAGCAAAAACCAGCACAATAAGAAGGGGAACCACTGTCCAACCAATTTCGAGCGGCGTATTGCCTTCGATATGTTCCCCATCGCCTGTCTCACCCTTTTTGCGCCGAAACACGATCAGGCTGTAGATCATTGGCACAACAATCAATGAAAACAAAAATGAAATGGCAATGATTTCCCAATTCCATAGCCAGTCAATCGAAACAGACTGCGCGCTTGCCTGAACAGGCATAAGCCCCACCGCGTCCAGACCGAAATAAGTGAGAACAGCCACAACAATGACCAAAATTCCCACAACCAAAAAATGTCCCATACGCTCTCTCCTGATGAAATTTCAAACGGGGGATTTGACCCCACGGTGCATTAACAATGGCGAAAACAAGACTAAATTAGTGCAAATTGTCATTATTTTCACAACCCGCCTAATATACCAAAATTTAGTCTATTTGTCACTATTTTTTGAGTACATTCTACTGAACCATCTACTTGATATTTGACAGAAGGCGATTTGGATGTAGTGCTCGCATCTTTCTTAACCCAAGCCTGATTCTCCATTAATGGGCAGAATCTACGCCGACGGCATTTTTGCGCCGCCGTCGGCGTATTTCAGATAACAACCCAATATTCGCAATGACGATGCGTTGCTCTCAATAATTATTTTGATCAGAAGGGAATACGAATTCAACCTGTTACGCGAGTCACCAAATATTCCAAATAACGCGATTTCACCTGTTGACTCGCCAAGGCTTGCTTGATGGGTGACAGGCGCAAGATTACCCCCAGCACAGCCGCCAGCGCGCGGTGATTCCAAAGTACGCGGTTGTCAAAGATCAGGTTTTGTAAATCTCCGCGTTCAATTGCCATCAACACGCAGCGGTGAACAGAGTTGACTGGCGTGAGAACCCGTTGCGGACGTGAGCGCAGAGACAGCCCATCCTGTGAACAGGTGCGCAGGCACACGCCGCACCCCAGGCAGGCGTCTTCATCTATTTTTGCTTTTTTCATTTTTGGGTGCTGCGGGTCATTGCTCGAAACCAATGTCATGGCTTCCACGGGGCAGGCGGTGACACATTTCCCGCAGCCGTTGCACTTTGACTCATCCACGATGGGCAAAAAGTTGGAGGTGTGGACGGGATTCAAAATGCCAAACTTGCGGGCGGCGATTAGCGCTTCGCAGCAGCATCCGCAGCAGTTGCAGATGAAGTTGACATTCTCGCGCACGTTTTCGCCAAACTGCACCAGGTTTTGCTCGTAAGCCTGTCGCAGCAGATCCATGCCCTCGGACACATCCACAGCTCGGGCGTAACCATGCCGCGTTAAAGATTGGGCAGTCCCGTTGAAGGTCATGCAGATATTCAGCGGGGCGTCGCAGTTCCGCCCAATGTGCATCATCTTGTGGCGGCAATAGCATACGCCAATTCCGCGGTGACTGGCGGTCTGGATGACCTCGCTGGCGCGCTCGTAATCCAGCACATGCAGAGCGTTTTCGTGCGAGAGCACAGGCTCATGCACGAAGACCCGCCCAAGTTGGGTTTCGCCGCGCACAAATAACGAGCGGATGAATTCTTCTTCGACATTGAGATATTGATAGAACAATTCCCCCAAAACTTTTTGGTCAACATCGCCGCGCAGGCGCATCATTGAAAATTCAAAGAAACCAGCCATCGGCGGCGGCAGGGTGTAGGTGGTTTTTCCATCCCGTTCAATGTCCACTAAAATGGCGCGGCTGGAAAGTTCATCCAACACTTTGCGCGTTTCGGTCAAATCCATTTGCCAAACCCGGCTGGCTTTTTCGGCGCTGAATGGCTTGATCGGCAGTACCGCAACCAATTGCGCTTCGCGTTCGCTAAACAGGATTTTCAATATCTTATACAGCGTGTCCGACGGCGGCGCTCCCTGCGGGAAACGATTCAACCGCTCAACCAATTCAGCATACCCAGACCGTAAAGTTATGTGCGACATTTCAGCCCTCCCTTATTTTGCTGAGTGAAAACACAAGATGGTTGATTGACCTATGAATACTATAGTAAAGTTTTTCCCCGCAAGCAATATGCTTTCGTCACTTTTGAATGTGATTTTTATCCTGTCGTCTATTAAGACCTGATAGGTTTTTACGGCTAGAACCTATCAGGTCTTATATAAAAATGCCGCGTTTCTTTGTGAATCCAATATTATGTTAATCCCAACTTAGCCAGCAGATCTGCGCTATGCTCGGCAGGGCGCACGTTCTCAAACACTTCTTTGATGTTTCCGTCCGCATCGATCAGGAACGTGGTGCGCAGCACGCCTTCATATTCCTTGCCCATAAATTTCTTGGGTCCCCAGACGCCGTACAGGTCACAGACTTTATGACCTTCGTCCGCGAGCAGGGGAAAGGATAACTGAAATTTCTGTTTGAATTTCGCGTGTGATTTGACTGAGTCAGGGCTAACGCCGAGGATCACCACCCCAGCCTTTTCATAGGCTGAATAGTCGTCGCGAAAGTTGCAGGCTTCTTTTGTGCAGCCTGGTGTGTCATCTTTGGGATAAAAATACAGCACCACATTTTTGCCGCGATAATCAGATAGTTTACGCAGAGTATTCGTGTCGTCCAGCATTTCGAACTCAGGCGCTGAAATTCCAGATGAAATAGGCATGAAAAAAATCTCCTTGTAAAGTTATGTCGTACCGTAAAACGCCTTATGAAATTCAACTTTCCCATTTGGCACGTCATCGTAAAAAGGCAAAGCCATGAAATATTTTGGATCTGGCGTGCCTTCGTAGAACAGGTCTGGGTAATTTTTGAAGCCAAACCGTTGATAATATTCCGGGTCGCCTTCGAGCACGCAACCTCTTGCGCCCATTTCTTGAATGATAGTCAGACCTTCTCGAATTAATTTTGAGCCAATGCCTTGTTTCTGAAATTCAGGCAAAACCGAAACGGGACCAATTCCATACCAACCTTTGTCTTCGCTGTTGATGTTCACAACTGAAAAGGCAACATGCCCGACAACTATCCCGTCAATTTCCGCCACCAACGAAACAGACATGGCTCCTGCCTCGCGCAAACGGTTGACGACCCAATGTTCGGTCTGGTCGCTGTACCACTTGCCGTCAAATGCGGCGATAGTAATTTGCTCGATCGCGCTTATATCTTGTGGAGTTTCAGGTCGAATTTTCATGTTACTTCTTAAACCAACTCGGCTGTGTCAAGTTCTCGGGGCGCAGCACTTCATCCAATTGTTCTTTTGTCAACAAACCTTTTGCCAGCACAATCTCCGCCACGCCTTTGCCTGTGGCGTGCGCTTCTTTTGCAACAGCGGTTGCGTTCTCATATCCAATCAGCGGATTCAGCGCGGTCACAATTCCAATGGAATGGTTCAACATGTCTGTCAGGTGGTCTCGGTTGGCGGTGATTCCCTTCACACAGCGTTCTGCCAGCGTCACACATCCCTGACGAAGATAGACCAAACTGTCGAACAGACTGCGCGCGATGATCGGCTCGAAGGCGTTCAGTTGCAATTGTCCGCCTTCTGCGGCGAAGGATACGGTCACATCATTGCCGATGACCATAAATGCAATTTGATTCACCACCTCAGGAATCACCGGATTCACCTTGCCCGGCATAATGCTCGACCCAGCTTGAACAGCGGGAAGATTAATTTCGCCCAACCCCGTCCGAGGGCCAGAGGAGAGCAGGCGCAGGTCATTGCAAACCTTCGAAAGTTTGATCGCCACACGTTTCAGCACGCCAGAGAGCTGCACGAAAGACCCAGCATCTTGTGTGGCTTCGACCAGATTGCCCGCGGTGATGTACTGAATCCCGGTCACGTCGCTGAGATGTTTGCGGGCCAGCGCGGCATAACCCGGGTGGGCGTTGATTCCCGTGCCGATGGCGGTTGCGCCGAGATTCATTTCCTGAATCAGCAAAGCCGCTTCGCGCAATCTCTGCTGGTCTTCTTCGAGCATCACGGCGTACGTGCTGAACTCCTGTCCCAGAGTCATGGGTACGGCATCTTGCAACTGCGTGCGGCCCATTTTCAAAACGTCCTTGAATTCCTCGGCTTTTTCGGCGAAGGCTAACTTCAGCACTTCCATGCCTGCGATGAGTTCATCAATTTTGAAACGCAGCGCCACCTTCACCGCAGTCGGGTACACGTCATTTGTGCTCTGACTCATATTCACATCTTCAAGCGGATGAAGTTTTTTATAATCGCCGCGCTCAAAGCCAAGCAACTCCAACGCGCGGTTGGCGATGACTTCATTCGCATTCATATTGGTCGAAGTGCCCGCGCCGCCCTGAATCACATCCACCACAAACTGGTCGTTCAAACTACCAGCGATGATCTCCTTGCAGGCGTTCACAATGGCTTTTGACTTTTTATCATCCAACAGCCCCAACTCATGATTTGCCATCGCGCAAGCCTGCTTCACCGAAGCCAGCGCCTTCACCAAATTGGGATACGTGCTGATCGGTATTTTGCTGATCGGGAAATTTTCCAATGCACGCAAAGTATGCACCCCATAATAAGCATCCGCAGGCACTTCGCGCTCGCCGAGCAGGTCATGTTCCAGTCTAGTTTTCATATTGACTCCACGTTAGATTTTCAAACCAAGCCGTTTGAGATTGCACCCGTAGCTAATTTTGATCTTCACATAAATGGGTTTGTAAGCGCGGGCATTCAGCAGAGCCTGACGCATCGTGTTCTTTTCTGTTTCTATTTACTCAAGGTTATATAGGGTTGTATGCTATTATTGGCGCGGTAAGTGGATAGGTAAAAAGTAAATGGCTCATGTGTAGACTCTGTGCAATAGGTCAAAACCTTTAACGCAAATTTTGCGAATGGGGCGAATGGCGCGAAAAAATTCGTATTATTCGCAAAATTTGTGTAATTCGCGTTAAGTTTTTGGCTCTTTGAAAGCACCAAGTATTCAGCCTGCACACTCTTTTCATATGAGCCAAAGTAAATAAATAGGCAGGTAATATGTTTGCAATTGTATCACTTCGAAAATTATCCTTAACTAAAGCGTTTATCCTTCACCCTTTGACCTTGAACTGGAATTCTTATGCGGCTTAAAGCAGATCTCACTCTTTTGATCGTCTCAATTATTTGGGGTTCAGCGTTTGTGGCGCAGCGCGTCGCAGGTCAAATGGGGAGTGTGTATTTGTTCAACGCTGCGCGCTATCTTGTTGCCGCATTGGTGGTTTTTCCGCTTGCTTTGCGTGCAGGGCGGGCTTCCAACCCGACAAATCAGGTTATAAAACCGACCTACCTGCCGCGTGAGCAATATAAATGGATGTTCGTTGCTGGTTTCCTGCTCTTCGCGGGAAGCGCACTTCAACAGGCAGGCATGGTCTACACCACTGCGGGCAATGCGGGCTTCATTACCAGTTTATATGTAGTGATCGTGCCTTTTGCTTTGTTCATCGTTTGGGGTGAGAAGCCGCATTGGATGTCCATTGTCTCGGTGGTTTTGGCTGGGGCGGGGGCATTTCTCCTGTCAACTGGCGGCAGGTTCGAGGTTAGGGCAGGAGACGCGCTTGAACTCATCGGCGCATTATTCTGGACATTCCATGTCATCGTGCTGGGCAAGTTTGCATCCAAATTTGAGTCCATCTCATTTTCAGTGGGACAACTTCTCATTTGCGGCATTTTGAATTTAGGGCTGGGTCTTATTTTCGAGTCATTCCCTCCGTTTAGCTGGCAGCTATTTGTTGCCGTGATGTACACTGCGCTTTTCTCGCTTGCACTGGCTTACACGCTTCAAATTTGGGCGCAGCGGCATACACCCCCTGCCGACGCCGCGTTGATTCTGAGTCTCGAATCGGTTTTTGCGGTGCTTGCAGGCTGGTTGTTGTTGAATGAAAAACTTGTGGTAATTCAAATTTTAGGCTGTGTTCTCATCTTTATTGCAGTTGTGCTTTCGCAATTCAAAGAGTGGAATTCGGGCACAATGGATCACGATCATCTTGTAGAGGGACGATAATTTTTATGACTGAAGAACTAAGCCTGATCGAAGAACCAAGCCTGATCGAAGAACTTGACTTGTCTTTTCATCCGCTCACGCAAAAACTCTGGCGTGACTTTGAGCTGCTTTTTGGAAAAAATGGAGCCTGCGGCGGCTGTTGGTGCATGTATTGGAAATTGAGGGGAAAGGATTTCAGCGAGAACACAGGCAGCGCCGCGCGCCAAATGCAAAAAGCCATCGTAGATTCAAAAACCGTCCCCGGCTTGCTGGCGTATGCAGACGGTTACCCCGTCGGCTGGATCGCAATCGAGCCGCGCAGCGCCTATCCCAAACTGGCGCACTCGCGCACGCTCAAACCAGTGGACGATCAGGAAGTTTGGTCTATCACCTGTTTCTTTGTCGAGAAGAAATATCGCCGCATGGGCATTACAGTTGAATTGCTAAAAGCCGCCACAGAGTATGTGAAAAGTTGCGGCGGTAAAATTGTGGAAGGTTACCCAGTGGACGCGCAAACCGATCAACCCGCCCCATTCATTTATACCGGTACAGCTTCTGCATTCAAGCAGGCAGGCTTCAACGAAGTTGCGCGTCATTCGCCCACACGTCCCATTTTTCGTTTTTTTATAACCTCTCCCGCGGGGAGAGGGCAGGGGGAGGGCTAGTGACTTTTCAACCTCCGTCCAAATCATTAACCCCTCGCGATTATCAATTCATCGCGCTGGTTGTGGTCGCTTTTCTTGCGATCTGCGCCGCGCTTGTGTTTGCCAATCTCACGTTAAAAGGCGGCGGTGATTTTTATGTCCACTGGGTCGGCTCGCGCATATTTCTTTTTGAAAAACTCGACCCCTACAGCGCAGAAGTCCCTGCCCGTGTTCAACAATTGGTGTATGGAGAATCTGCAAAAATTGGGGATGAACCCTATATTCTGGATACGCCCTTTCAGATTCTCCCGCTCTATTATCCTTTCTCTCTTATCTCCGACCCGAATCTTGCTCGTGCGATTTACACCCTGTTCCTCGAGTTGGCATTGTTCGCGCTTGCCATCCTCAGCCTGCTTCTCACAGACTGGGAAGCTCCGCGCATTTTTGCCATCCTGTTTATTTTCTTCGCCGTATTTAACTTTTACACATTCCAAGCCATCTCCCAAGCCAACCCCGTTTTGATCCTCGGGCTTTTATACATCGGAATCCTTTTTGCCTATCGCGCCGAAATGGATGAACTCGCAGGCGCATTGATGGCTTTTTCACTTTGCTCGTGGGAAATCGGCGCACCATTTTTGGTTCTCGTCTTTTTGCGTGCCAATTACGAAAAGCGCACTCGCGTTTTTGCAGGCTTTTTTATGCTCTGCTTCATCCTGTTCTTCATTTCATTTCTGACATATCCCAACTGGATCATCCCCTTCCTACGCGCCACAGTTAATAACCTGCGTGCTGATTTTGGATTTAATATCCGCGCCATTCTTGTGGATTTCTTCCCCGCGCAGGGCGCCGCCCTCGGCTGGATTCTAACCCTCGGGCTTTTCCTCCTCCTCGGCTACGAGTGGAGCTTGTCCCGCAGCGGAGATTATCGCCACTTTTATTGGGCCGCCTGCCTCTCGCTTGCCGCCGCGCCGTTACTCGGCTTCCACACCGAAATGGAAAACCTTGCCGTGCTCATCATCCCGCTTGCCCTCGTCTTCGCCATTGTCCACGACCGCTGGCACAGACTTGGCGACGGTCTGACCATCCTGCTCATGCTGACCATTTTCATCCTCCCGTGGATGCTCTATCTTTTTGCCGTCAGCCGCTTTGACACAATTGCCCAGGAAATCATCTTCCTCTTCCTTCCGCTTTCCACCCTCATAGGCTTATACTGGATTCGCTGGTGGGCAATCCGTCCGCCGCGCATTCTCAGCGACCTTGTAAACCGCACTTAATCCCTCCGTCCTGAGCGCAGTCGAAGGACATTCTTTGTTCTTCTTCATCCTTCATAATTCAACCTTCATCCTTTCCCTCCTATGACCTTCCGCACCTACCTTTACCTCTTCCTCTTCGGTCTCGCTGTTACTGTCTTCATCGCGCAATTTCAGCCCATTCCTGGCTATCTTGACTCCGACTATTATTTCGGCGGCGGGATTCAACTTGTGGAGGGCAAAGGTTTCACCGAGCCATACCTGTGGAATTATCTGGACGGCACAACCTCGCTTCCGCATCCATCTCACAGCTATTGGATGCCGCTCGCTTCCATTATTTCCGCCCTGGGCATGTGGCTCACAGGTCAAGCCACGTATGCCTCCGCGAGATTATTTTTCCTTTTGATCGCCGCGCTCATTCCTCCGCTGACTGCCGCCTTGGCTTACACCTTTTCCCAAAGGCGAGACCTTGCCATTGCATCAGGCGTGTTGGCTGTTTTTTCCGTCTACCACGCCCCCTTCGTCGGCGTGACAGATAACTTCAGCCTCTTCATGCTTTTAGGCGGACTCTATTTTCTTTTCGCCACCCAGCTCATCCAAAACCCGACCCGCAACAGCACCCGTAACTGGCTCTTCCTCGGCATTCTCTCAGGTCTGCTAACCCTCTCCCGCAGCGACGGACTCCTCTGGCTCGGCGTCACTTTCCTCTTTGCAACCCGCGACCTTCAATCCGCAGCCCGCAACCCGCAATACACATTCCGCATCCTGCATTCCGCATTCTTCATTGCACTTGGATTTCTCCTCATCATGTCCCCCTGGTACGCTCGCAACCTGAGCGTTTACGGCTCTGTCATGGCGCCCGGCGGAAGCCGCGCCCTCTGGCTCGCAAACTACGACCAGACCTTTATCTACCCGCCCACCGAACTGACAAAAGAATCCTTCCTCGCCCTCGGTTGGGCTCACATCATCAAAGATAGATTGTGGGCATTAAGCAACAACCTCCAAAGCGGATTTGCCGCACATGGCGGAATCATATTATTCCCATTCATCCTTGCAGGCATCATTTATTATTGGAAAGATGAACGCGTCAAACTTGTCAGCCTTGCATGGCTGATTCTTTTTTTCGTCATGACCTTCATCTTCCCCTTTGCAGGCGCACGCGGAGCATTCTTCCACGCAGGAGCGGCATTACAGCCAATGTGGTGGACACTCGCCCCGCTCGGACTTGAGTCGATTCTCCTATCCCTGAAAAAACGCGGAATTGGAAATGACAGCAATCGGGTAGTATTTCGAAGCGCCCTCATCATGGTCGCCATGATTCTCACCGTCTATGTCGTCTATCTCAGGTTATTCACTTTAGGTTGGGGCGAGGGCGAAGATACTGCCTACCCTGCAATTGAACAACTCCTTGTGCAAAATGGAATCCAAGACGACGATATTGTCATTGTTCGCAATGCCCCCGGCTATTATCTTGAAACCGGCCGCTCTGCAATTTCCATTCCGTATGGCGGCGAAGATGCCATACTCAAAGCCGCCGATCAATTCAATGCAGATTATCTCGTGTTGGAGCCAGCGGCCGTGCTTGATCCGATAAAAGATTTATTTCAAAATCCTGAAAATAGCAATAAATTTCTTTACCTGGGTGAACTCGATGGCGCACACATCTACAAACTTGAGCCCAAATAAAATTTTGCCCCGCGACCTTTTGGTCATCGCTGGCGCAGTGATATTGATCGCAATCATTTATTTGCTCACCAGCCAGGTCACCTACGGCATCGGCTTCCCCCTCGACGATTCATGGATTCATCAAACCTACGCCCGCAACCTCGCCCTACGCGGTGAGTGGGCATTTCGCCCTGGCATTCCCTCCGCCGGCTCTACCTCGCCGCTCTGGTCAGCATTGCTCGCCATTGGCTTCCTCCTCCGTCTCTCGCCCTACATCTGGACCTACCTCCTCGGCGCGGTCACACTCTTTGCGCTGGCAGTCGTCAGCGAATGGGCAGTCCGCACACTTGTCAATTCATATCATCCGCGATTCCCCTGGGTCGGAATTTTCATCGCCTTTGAATGGCATCTCGCATGGGCTGCCATGTCTGGCATGGAAACTTTGCTTCACGGATTAATCGTCACAACCGTCCTCGCTTTGTTGATGACGAACTCGCCGCGCTACCTAACCCTTGGCCTGCTCACCGGTCTGGCAGTTTGGGTGCGCCCCGACGGCTTGACTCTGCTTGGCCCCGTCCTCATGACCATCCTGTTCACCGAACTTGATACCCGCTCGCGGCTGACTAAAATCACGCGCTACCTCATTGGCTTTGGATCTCTGTTCGTCTTCTATTTATTATTCAACCTTGCCATCGGCGGCACGCCCATGCCGAATACTTTTTATGCCAAGCAGGCAGAATACGCCGCATGGCAAACACTCCCGATTCTCACACGCCTTGGTCAAATGTCTCTACAATTATTAGTCGGACCCAGCCTTGTGCTAATTCCCGGCATCATCGGCTGGCTGGTCAAATCTGTCAAACAAAAAAAGTGGGGGAGTCTCGCTGCGCTGATTTGGTGTACGGGTTACTTAATCCTCTACATTTCCCGTCTGCCCGTTTACCAGCACGGACGTTACATCATGCCCGCCATGCCGATCTTCTTTTTATTCGGCTTGCTGGCTTTTGCTGAGTTTGATGCGGGGAAATTATTTGCCCGTTACCACTGGATCGGACAAACCATCTGGCGTGCCAGCATCGTTATGTTGACCTTCGCTTTTATTATCCTCGGAGCACAATCCTACGCAAAAGATGTCGCTGTGATAGAAAGCGAAATGGTCGTCACCGCCAAATGGGTCGCCGCCAATCTTCCGCAAGACGCCTTGATCGCCGCCCATGATATCGGCGCACTCGGCTACTTTGACCATCACGAACTCATCGACCTTGCCGGACTCATCTCACCTGATGTCATTCCATTTATTCGAGATGAACCGCAGCTTGCAAACTACCTCAACCAGCGCCACGCAAGCTATTTGATCGCCTTTCCCGAGTTTTATCCGCTGCTGACAAGGAGTTCCGAAACCGTATTTGTAACAAACAGCGCCATCACTTTAACATTTGGTCAGAAGAACATGGTCGTCTATCAGTGGAAAACCCCTTAATGGGTTAAAATACAAATTATTCAAAATCAGTGAACAAAGAGAGAATGGGCTTGGGATGAACCAAATTACCCTAGTAATTGTTGATGATCATCCATTATTTCGTCAGGGCGTAGTGGATGCTTTATCGTTGGAACCTGACATGCGTATCATTGCCCAGTGTGCAGATGGCGATGACGCGCTTGAAGTGATTCGCACCCAAAAGCCGACCATCGCCGTGCTGGATGTAAACCTGCCCGGTATGAACGGTCAACAGATCACGCATCAAGTATTTCAAGATAAATTGCCCACGCGAATTATTCTGATGACGGGCTACGACGATATAGAGCAAGCCATTCATGCCGCCCTCGCTGGCGCATACGGATATTGCTCAAAAGATATTGAACCGCAGACCCTCTCCCGAATTATTCGTGAAGTTGCTGAGGGCAAATATGTTTTTGACCATAATGTTTTTACACACCACGAACTGGAACTTTGGGTCGAAGATAGAATTGAAGGAGCACGTCGTTCCTATAGTGAACCTGGCACCCCATTTCATCCACTATCCGAGCGCGAAATGGAAGTGCTCGCCTGTGTTGTGCGCGGCATGAGCAACAAGGAAATTGCCACCATACTTGGAATAAGTCATCAAACAGTTAAGAATCATGTGACTGCGATCCTGCGTAAATTTGGGGTTGAGGACCGAACCCAGGCAGTGGTCTACGCTTTGAAGCGGGGTTGGGTGACGCTTAAAGACGCTGATGTTCACCCTCAGGAGTGACAAAATGACCGACAATGAAACCATGGATTATCAAACAGAGTTGGAAGAAACACAGCGTGCGCTGCGCGAAGTGACTTTAATGATCGAACAAAGTCAAGGCGAACTTGCCAAGATAACGCAACGAAACACGGCAATCACCTCACATCTTCAGCAAATGCAAAAACAAGGCACCACGGTTGAGGATCTTAAGATGTCTTATGATTCCGCCCTCGATGTTCAGCAAAGGCTTTTTGTGATGCGTGGTCAACTCGAAAAGCTTCAAAATGATAAAGACCATCTCGGAAAATACAAAGGGATTTTGGAAAAAATAGTATCTGGTGGCGTGAGTGGAAATATAGCCAATTCTTCCACAACCGCCGCAAATACTAAAAGCCAGATGGCTGGAATAGAAATGATCGTCACCGCGCAGGAAGCCGAACGCCAGCGATTGTCACGTCAAATGCATGACGGCCCTGCCCAAGCGCTGTCAAATTTCATCCTGCAAACCGAGATTGCCATGCGCCTTTTGGATGTAGACCCGGTTCAGGCAAAAGATGAACTGGGCAATTTGAAAACTTCTGCAATGGGAACTTTTCAAAAAGTTCGTAATTTCATCTTTGAACTACGTCCGATGATGCTTGACGACCTGGGATTGGTCCCAACTTTACGGAAATATTCAGACGCCTTTAAAGAACAGGCAGGGCTTGACGTGAGTGTAACGGTTACAGGTACCGAGCGTCGCCTGGAACCCTATTTGGAAGTTATGATTTTCCGCGCTGTACAGGAATTGCTTGGAAATGCATCACGCCATAGCCAGTCTACCCTGATCAAGGTTCAAGTCGATCTTGGAAATGACCTCATTCGGGTAAGTGTTGAAGATAACGGAAAGGGTTTTTCGTCTGAATCTTTAAAAGAATCAACTAATTTAGGACTAAAGCTTATCCGCGAACGTGCTGAAATGTTGGGCGGGAATTTTGAAATTGATAGTGCTGCCGGTTCAGGCGCCCGAATTTCCTTTACTGTTCCATCGAAAATGTAGTTTCGTGTTTTCCCTTGGAGGATACTAACTAGCCGCCTAACAATATTGTAGGCGGCTAATTTTGCAATACGTGTTTTATCTGCTTGTAAAAATGTATAATATGTTATAAGTTTCAAACAATCTTTAATCATTTTCAACACCAGACATAAAAAGGAGGTGAAGCTTAATGGTATTTGCCAAAAAAGAAATGGGACAGGGGTTGGTTGAGTATGCTTTTATTTTGGTCTTAGTCGCTATCGTTGTTCTTGTCGCTCTGCTGCTTTTGGGTCCCGTAATTGGAAATACATTTAGTATGATTAACTCAAGTCTGTCTCGCGTCTAATCCGCGATAAATATAAGTGGGGCTCTATGCAAGTAGGGTCCCACTTATATTTCCCTATTGCCGTCCAGCGAAGTTGATTGTTGGAACTCTCCGAGTTAGATCTGGAAGCGTACTTTATGTATCATGCAACATAGTTGATTAATCGTGGCAAATCATGGTGATTTTGAGAACGATAAGTTGCCGATTATGTTTTTGCCATTTTTCTTGTATAATGAATGTGTTATAAAATACTCTGTTTCAAGATTATGAAAAGAGGAGAATCTTATGCGTCGTGGTCGAACCCTAATTTTTGTATTTCTAATCATCATTATTGCGGCGGTGGTTGCGTTTTTTGCCTACACCCAGTATTTTGCTAAACCAAGTGTGGCTGATCAGCCGCTTTTCCGTGAGGTATATATAGCGGGTCAAAATATTCCACAAGGCGGGACAATTACCGCTGACTTGCTTGCAACAATAAAGATTGCCCCGGAAAATGTTGTTGAAGTTATGTACACACTTGAAGAGCAAGGTACGCTTGTGGGACAGGTGGCTAAATTACCGCTAGATCAGGGTGTTCTAATTACAACACCAATGGTTGGTGATGCATCTTCATCAGTTCCGATCTCTGGCCCTCAATGGGCGTCATTAATTCCACCTGGGATGACAGCCATGTCTATTCCAGCTAATCGCTTTGCTTTGTCCGGATACTCGATCAATGACGGCGCACATGTTAATCTCAACGCTTGTTTTCTCTTTGTAGATGTAGATCCATCGTTCCAGACCATACTTCCTAATAAGACGGCCGCTTTGACTGGTACAGGCTTTCTCCCTGATGCTTTGCCCGTTGTCTCGCTCAGTGTTGGCGCAGCCGACTCTAATCAAGGCAGATTGGAGCTAGACCCATCTCTCCAACAACCCTATTATGCATCGCCTTCTGAAGCGCAACGCCCGCGTATGGTTTGTCAGATGATGCTACAGGATGTTGTTGTGATGAAGTTGGGCGATTTCTCAATTGAGCCTGGGGCTACTATAAAAACGTTACCTGTTACAACTAATGAAGCTGGGGAAACAGTATCAGTGACAATTGTGCCTGATATCGTTACCCTGATTGTTACTCCGCAAGATTCAATTACGTTGACATATTTGTTGAACACGTTAGACACACAGACTCGGCTTTCAATGACGTTGCGTAACCCAAGCGATCAAGCGCGCCAAGCCACAGAGGCTTCTACTTTGCAGTTCTTGCTTAGCCAATACAATATCCCTGTTCCTGCAAAACTCCCTTATGCAATGCAGCCAGCACTTAGTGTTTTTTCAGTACCTACAGTAGTACCTACTGAAGCAGTTGCACCTTAATGTAGTCGTTTTACTTAATAAGCCAGATTTTGCCGTTTCAACAAAGGCCTATGGCTTTTGTTGAAACGTAAAATTTTATTTTTACAAAGAAGCATTTTTAGAACCCTGCCAGGTGAAAGCCTTTAGAGCATAAGGCAATTAGACTTATAGTTTCAAATGGAAATAATTACATGGCTGTAGATAAAATTCGTATACTCATTGTTGATGACATTGCTGAGACGCGAGAGAATATTCGTAAGTTATTACAATTTGAATCAGACGTTGATGTTGTCGGTGCAGCGCGCTCTGGAAAAGAAGGTATCCAACTCGCACAGGAACTGGATCCTGATGTCGTGTTGATGGACATTAATATGCCTGATATTGATGGCATTACTGCTACAGATATAATTCGAAAAAAATCACCACATATTCAGGTCGTAATTTTATCTGTGCAGAGCGATCAGAACTATATGCGAAAAGCAATGCTCGCGGGTGCGCGTGATTTTTTGACCAAGCCGCCATTGGGCGATGAGCTAATTTCTGCTATTCGGCGTGCAGGGGAAATGGCGCAAGCAGAGCGTGCCAAGGGAGCGCAACATCACCTTGCAACTACATCTGTGGCTGGTGCATCAAATGTGGCATCAGGTTTTGCTACTATTTCCAAAGGTAAAATCATAACTGTATATAGCCCGAAAGGGGGAACTGGATGCACAACGATTGCAGTTAATCTGGCTATAGCACTGAACAATGAAGATACCCGGGTTGTGCTTGTGGATGCAAACTTGCAGTTTGGTGATGTGGCTATTTTTGTCAATGAACAGGGTAAGAATACAATTCTCGAATTAGCCCCGCGTGTTGATGAATTGGAGCCGGATGTTGTTGAAGAGATATTAATTAACCATGGCGCGTCTGGTTTGCGAATTCTCGCAGCGCCGCAACGTCCCGAAATGGCAGATAAAATTACAACAGATCAATTTACTAAAGTGGTGCAATATTTACAAAAAATGTACGCGTATGTTGTAATTGATACTGCACATATTTTGTCGGATGTGGTTTTATCTGTGATTGATATTAGTGATGTGATTGTGTTGATAACCACGCAGGAGATCCCAGCAATTAAGAACGCGAGGTTATTCCTTGATTTATTGCAAACCATGGGCATTGGTAAAGAACGTATTGTCTTTGCGATGAATCGATATGATAAGCGTATTGGAATTACACCAGAGCGGGTAAGTGAAAACCTTAAGCAAGAAATATCTGTTACGATACCGCTAGACGAGAAAATTGCTATTACAGCTGTTAATCGTGGCGTGCCTTTTATGTTGGATAATAAATCTCAACCTGTGGGAAGGGGTATCTTTTCACTGGCAGAAGCAGTTCGCGCACGGCTGACTGCTTTAGAATCTGAAAATGAAGTGTCTGGTAGACGTTAAGGAGATTTACTAGGTCATTGCTGAGGCGTATTGAGCAAGGTCAAGGTGGTAGTCAACAGGATGGTGGTACGCCATCGTCCCCTCCGCCAAAGCAGCCGGGCGGAGCAGTTCCACCTAGTTCAGGAAGCGATAGTTCTCGACTTTCATCATTGCAAGCCAGACGGGTTAGCGCTCCGATTACATCTCCGCAAGCCGGTTCATATTTTGACTTAAAGACGCGCGTTCAGAATAAGTTGCTTGCTGAAATTGATCCGTCCATGGATGCCACCAAAACGGACGATGTTCGCCGCACAATTCAGGATTTGTTTGAACAAATCCTTACGGAAGAGAATATTGTCCTTTCCAGACCGGAACGCGCACGGTTATTTGAGCAGATCGCCGCCGAAATTCTGGGTTTAGGACCGTTGCAGGCATTATTGGAAGATGATACGATTACCGAAATCATGGTGAACGGACCGAAGAATATTTATATTGAACGCAAAGGTAAACTTCATCGTGTCCCGATCACTTTTGAAAGTAACGAGCATGTGATGCGCATTATTGATCGTATTGTTGCTCCGCTCGGGCGTCGTATTGACGAATCCAGTCCATATGTAGATGCGCGTTTACAGGATGGCTCTCGTGTAAACGCAGTTATCCCCCCGATTTCGTTGGTTGGACCGGTTTTAACCATTCGTAAATTTTCAAAAAACCCAATTTCGATTGAACAAATGATTCAATTTGGTTCAATTACAAATGAGGCAGTGCAATTTCTAAAAGCCTGTGTTGAAGCTCGGTTAAACATTGTTATTTCTGGTGGTACAGGCTCAGGCAAAACCACACTTTTGAATGTGCTTTCTGGCTTCATACCATCTGATGAGCGTATATTAACAATTGAAAATGCTGCTGAATTACAGTTACGTCAGGAGCACGTTGTTACACTTGAATCCCGCCCACCCAACATTGAAGGACGCGGTGAAATTACCATTCGAGACCTGGTTATGAATGCCCTTCGTATGCGCCCGGAAAGAATCATTGTTGGTGAGTGCCGTGGTGGTGAGACACTTGACATGTTACAGGCGATGAATACAGGTCACGACGGTTCTATGACCACTGCACATGCGAATACTCCACGCGACGCAATTTCACGTATTGAAACCATGTGTCTTATGGCTGGTATGGACTTGCCTGTTAGGGCAATTCGCGAGCAAATTGCTGGTGCTGTGGATGTGATTTGCCAACAGGCGCGTATGCGTGATGGTAGTCGTAAAGTTACTACCATCACAGAAGTAAGCGGCATGGAAGGTGATGTGATTACTATGACTGACCTTTTTGTGTTTGAGCAGACCGGCACAGAAAATGGCAGAATTATAGGGCGTACACGCCCCACTGGTCTGCGTCCGAAGTTTATGGATAAAATTGAAGCAGCTGGAATTCATTTGCCTCCTTCCATCTTCGGTATTGGCGAACGTCGTCGTTATTAAAGCTGGAACCATATTTTAGAAGAAATAAACATGATGACTTTGATTATTATCATTGGCGGTATTGTATTAATCATCTTGTTGATTATTGGCGTCATTGTTTCATCGAATAGTGAACGTGTGCTTTTTGAAAAACGCCTTACTCAATATCTGGATGATGACAGCTCTCATAGTAATAGCCGGGACACGGCTCAACGCACTGTAATTACTGATTGGGTGTCTAAGCGGGTAGAAAAGACATCTTTCGGTGATCGAATCGCGCGCGATCTTTCCCGTGCCGATCTGAAATTTAAGGTGGGCGAATATTTTGTGTTGATTTTAGTTGCCATACTGGCTACTGGTCTCCTTACATGGTTTATAGGAAATAAGAGCATGATTTCGGCTGGGATTGGCGCCATTGGTGGTGCAGTTGCGCCTGGCATGTATGTAAAATCACAACAAAAAAAACGACTTCAAAAATTTAATGATCAATTGGCTGATATGCTCAATTTGATGGTTAATGGTCTGCGCGCAGGTTATTCGACCATGCAGGCCATGGAGTCCATAAGCAAGGAACTGCCGGCGCCGATCAATGAAGAATTCCGACGTGTTGTACAGGAAATGCAGATCGGTATTTCAATGGAAACCGCATTGGAAAACTTGCTTCGTCGTATTCCGAGTGAAGATCTTGACTTTGTTATTACAGCCATCAATGTTCAACGGGAAGTTGGTGGTAATCTCTCGGAGATTTTGGATAATATCTCATTTACAATACGTGAACGCGTTCGTATTAAGGGTGAGGTGCGAGTGCTTACTTCCCAAGTTCGCACATCTGGAAGCGTACTTTCCTTAATTCCTTTTTTTCTTGTTCTTATTCTGTGGTTTCTTAATCCAGAATACTTAATGTCTGTCACAAAAGGCGGACCACTTATTACCGCGGGTATTATCTGTGTGGTTCTTGGTTTGATTTTTACGAGTTACTTTATCATGATGAAGATTGCGGATATCGAGGTGTAATATGGGTACTGTTATTGGAATCATTGTTGGTCTATTACTCTTGGGCGGCATGGTTGCGCTTGTCGTTATGGGCTTGCGTTATTCCCGCCAAAACCAGGATGCCGAATTTGATCCCGTTATGTCCCGTTTGGCCGAAGCGACTCAGCGCGGCGAATCCGTTTCGCTTGAAGATATCGAGTTACAACAGCCATTTTCAGAACGTGTTCTTCTTCCGATTATAGAAAAGATCGGCGAAATATCAACACGTTTTACGCCCCAGAAACTTTTGCAAGAAACTACACTTAAATTAGAGTTGGCAGGAAACCCCGGACGTATTGACGCCGCAACTTTTTTGGCAACCCGCTTTGTCGGTGCGGCAATTTTTGGCGGTGGCTTGTTGATGATTTCTCTTCTGTCATCCAGTCCATGGACGGTTAGCAGGACTATTCTTATTGTAGGTTCATTTACTGTAATTGGCTTTTTCTTCCCCCAACTGTGGCTGCAGAGCCGAATAAATGCCCGTCAAAATGAGGTGCGTAAGGCATTGCCTGACGCTCTTGACCTCTTGACCATTTGTGTAGAGGCTGGCTTGGGGTTTGATGCGGCAATGTCCAAGGTTTCTGAAAAATGGGAAAATGAATTGTCCCTGATGTTTGGACGCACCATCCGTGAAGTTCAACTGGGTAAGACACAGCGCGAAGCATTGCGTGATATGGCTGATCGGCTAGGTTTGCCCGAATTGACAAGTTTTGTTGCGGCTGTTATCCAAAGCCAGATTCTGGGTGTGAGTTTGGCGAAGGTACTTCGCATTCAATCTGATCAATTGCGTATGAAGCGACGCCAGTTTGCTGAAGAATTAGCGCATAAAGCTCCTGTGAAGATGATCATCCCAATGGCTTTGCTGACCTTTCCTTCCATTATGATTATTCTTATGGCTCCTGCCGCCTTCCAAATTAGCAAAGCCTTTGGTCCGATCATGAATGGAAATTAATACTCAAAAAATATAATCAACCCTGCCATTTTTGGGGAGGTAGATTTGACAAACAGGCCTTATATACTATACCGTTCACTTTGGAGCGCGCTTGACTTGCTTTTTCCACCTGTCTGTGGCGGTTGTGGGAAAGTTGGCTCTCATTGGTGTATGGAATGCCAGCAACGCGTGCAAATTTTAAATGGAACCGTTTGTGAAGTATGCGGTCTTCCGCAGGATACCGATGGGATTTGTAATACCTGTCGCGCGGAGAGACCGCATTTTCGTGCATTGCGGGCCTGGACGATTTTTGAAGACCCTGTCAGGAAGGCATTGCACAAGTTGAAATATTACCGTAACTTTTCACTAGGTGATGCACTTGCTGCGCAGATATCTGATTTTGCGAAAGGCTTGAACTGGCACGCAGACATGCTGCTTCCAATTCCGTTAGGTCGGCAAAGAATGAAGGAACGGGGATATAATCAGTCAGCAATGATTGCCAAGCCGCTCGCAATGGCGTTGAATATAGAATTCGCACCACAAGCACTGGCGCGCCGTAAAGAGACGCGCTCACAAGTGGGATTGTCGAAGCAGGAACGTCATAAAAACATGCTTGGCGCATTTCATGCAACGGGAGTAAGCGGGAAAACCATCCTTGTATTGGACGATGTCTCCACAACAGGATCAACTTTATCGTCCAGCGCCGAGGCGTTGCTTTCGGCTGGAGCAAAAGATGTATACGCGTTGACAGTCGCGCGCGCATTGCCTCATCACGGTTTGAAGCATGTGTGAGCGTTTGTGTTCATATTTTTTCATCCCCAAAAGGAGGACGTATGTCCAACAAAGTGGAAGTTCAGACACGCAATATTCGTTTGACCGAAAAGATCGAAGAATATGTTAATAAGAAGGCAGGGAATTTCGACCATTACCTGCCAACAATTGAAGAGGTACGCGTGGAATTGGCGCACCATAAAGCCGCCCGCAGCGCCACAGATCGAAATGTCGCGCAAATTACTGTGTATGGAAAGGGTTTTACGCTTCGTACTGAAGAACGCTCCGACGAAGCATTGGCTGCATTTGATCTTGCACTTGACAATATGCAGCGCCAGATCGAAAGATATAAAGGCAAGCACCAGCATGGACGCGGTGACGGACGTTCTGCCGCCGAAGTGGCTGAAGCAGTTGAGCCGATCATTGACGATGAGACCGGCGAACTTTCTCCACTTGTAGCGCGCAAAAAGAAATTTGTGTTGTACCCAATGACCGAAGAGGAAGCCGTGATACAAATGCGTAACCTCGGACACGATAACTTCTTTATCTTTTATAATGCAGAGACCAGCAAGGTTAATGTGTTATATCGCCGCCGCAATGGGAGTTATGGCTTGATCGAGCCTGAACTCGGATAGACGGATAAACCACGAACTGACCTGGCGGCTTTGCTGTCAGGTCAGTTTTTATTTTTGGAGCAAATATGGAATTTGATGACGTGAGTGAGAAAGATGCAACAGACGGAAATATTGATAACGCCGCAATTGAAGACGCTGTAGCCAAAATACTAAACGCAGTTGGTGAAGACCCGCAGCGCGAAGGCTTACAATTTACGCCGCGTCGTGTGGCGCGCATGTATCATGAATTGCTGGGTGGTTACACAATGGATTCAACAGCCATTATCAACGGCGCTATTTTCGAGGTACAGTACGATGAAATGGTGATCGTGCGCGACATCGAATTCTATAGCATGTGCGAACATCACATGCTGCCGTTTATTGGGCGCGCTCATGTCGCCTACATCCCCAACGGCAAAGTCTTGGGCTTATCTAAAATTCCACGCATCGTGGATATGTACGCACGTCGTTTGCAGGTGCAGGAACGCATGACCCGTCAGATCGCAGATTTTTTGCGCGACCTGCTCAAGCCGCAAGGCGTGGCCGTTGTGATTGAAGCCATGCACTTATGTTCGGTCATGCGCGGCGTCAAAAAGCACGACGCGCGCATGACCACCTCAGCCATGCACGGCGCATTCCGCGCCAACCTTGCCACACGGCAGGAATTTTTGGCGAACATCTCGCGCGGCGAATCGCCTTTGCGGATTTAGATTTTTATTTTTTGGATGAAACCCCGCTCACCTGCACTGGCGTGCGGCGCAAGTGTCGCTACTAACTTCAAACTTGATTCTTCGCCCGTTCGACCTCTACCGCCACTGAATCAGCTTCGGGCACCGCCCCGGGCTTATCCACCCGCAAGATGACCTTGACCACCTTCGACTCTTGCAGACAGATTTGCGCTAGATCATTTGCCAACGCTTCAACAGTCATCCGCGCCGCGCTTTCTGCGTGAGCGCGGAGTTTTTTTGCCATGTCGCTGTAGTTGACACAATCGGAGATGTCGTCACTTTGAGCCGCGGCATGGGTGTCGGCAAACATTGTGGCATTGATGATGATCTCACGCGGAGTCACTCGCTCCCAATCGTGGATTCCGAGGATGCCGCGCACACGCAGGTTGGTGATGAATACTTTGTCCATGTTGATTCTCTCGTTTGAAAATAAATTTATGTCATCCCTTCGGGATTATTATCTCTTATATTCTTGATTGCTAGAATCATTTCATCCCTTCAGGATTTATTTCCAACCCCGAAGGGGTGAGAGGATTCTAGACAAGATATGTCAGACGAAATAAACCCCGAAGGGGTGGCATTGGCTTAGGACTTTTGATTTCGATATTCGACCAGAAAAAAACAGATTGCCAACATAACCCAGGCAATGATTTGTTCCTGGCGTAATCCGTTGGAGATCAACATACTGTCGCCGCGGAAGGCTTGGATAAAGAGCGCCGAGGCAGAGGTCAACGCGGCATAGGTGAGGAAGAGAATGCCCGAGCGTGGATTCTGCTTTTGGAACCAGACCAACCCGAAGATTAAGAGCGAAGCGAGCATCTCGTAAATTTGAGTCGGGTGGCGCGTCGCATTCCATAAATCGATTCCCCATGCCAGATCAGTTTCCATTCCAAAGGCAGTGCCAGCCGCGAGGTGACTTAACGAGATTCCGATGGATAGGATTGCAAAGTAAGGCGTGAGCGCGTCGAGCGTGTTCCAGAGTTGAATTTTTTGTCGTTGACCGTAAATGAAGGCAACGATAACGGCAACTGCCAGCGCGCCGAGCGGATCAAAAATATCGGGGTTGATCGAGATGATGCCGAGCGGGCTTTTGATAAAGGACTGGATGTTTTGCAAAACAAACGAAAGACGCCCGCCGATGATGAAAGCGATCAAGGCGTAGTAGGTGATGTTGTTGAGGTCGTCTTTGCTGACGCCGTACCGTTCGGTGCGCTTTTCGGCGAGGGTGAGACCGATCCATGTGGCGATGAAAAGCAGGATCATGTGGCGGGGCGGTGAGAAAAAGTTGCGGAAGAGTGTGATCATTTTATTTTAGGATTTGTTCGATGCGGGTGCGAAGCAAGGCTTCTGACATGGGACCGCCGATGACCACTTCTTGAATGATGCCAGCGCGGTTGATGAAATACGAAGACGGCAATGAACGCAGTTGATAGGCAGATGCGACATCGGATGTTTCTTCGAGCAGAATGGGGAAGGTTAGACCGTATTCCTGAATGAAGGGCACAACATTTGTGGGATCGTCCTGATAGGTCATGTTGATGGCGAGAACGACAAAACCCTTATCTTTGTATTCCTGATACATCTTTTCGATGGCGGGCATTTCTGCGCGGCAAGGCGGACACCAGGTTGCCCAAAGATTGACAAGCACGGCGCTGCCCTTAAGTTCGGAGAGTGTGTATTCTTCGCCGTCTGTTGTTTTGAGTGTGAAATCTGGCGCAGCAAATCCTGCCTGCGGCGCGGATGTTTCGCCCGTTGCGGAAGTTGTGTTTGCGCTGAGGATAATCCACGATGCGCCTGCAATCAGGATGAGGAGATAGAGGAGAATGCGTTGATTTTTTTGCATGGGGCGAAGTATACACGGGAGTAGGGCGGTTGGAGGTTTGCAAGTTGGCAGGTTAGGCTATCCGACTATGGCACTCTATAGCACTGCAATTATGCACGGATGAAGGTAAAATAGAGCCAATCAGATTCATCCTTCATCTTTCATCCTTTATCCTTTCCCCAACCCTATGTTTTTCACCGACTCCGCCTTCATTGGCATTTCCCCAAATTCTGGACACAAGTCCTTCACCTATGCCGCTTTGGATAAGGACTTAAGTCTTGTCGCGCTGGCTGATGGCGAGCTGGATGATGTGGCCGCGTTCGTCGCGGGGCAGAATTCAGCGACAGTGGCGGTCAACTCGCCAGCGGGACTCAACCGTGGGCTGGTGCGTGATGCGGTGAAAAGCAAAATGCTCACGCCGTATCAAATCCGCCGTACGGAATTGCGTTTGGCTGAATATGAATTGCGCGAACGTGGCATCGCGGTGACCAAAACTCCCGCAAGCGCAGATTTATGCTCGGCGGGGGGTCAGGCTGGGTTTGAGTTGTATCGCAAACTTGAGAAGATCGGGTTTCAGAAATATCCTGAAAAAGATTCAACGTCTCAGGTTTTGGAAACCAATTCCCATGCGTGTTATTGCGTGATGGCGGGGCATGCCCCATTGGCGCGGCTCTCGTTGGAGGGTCGTTTGCAGCGCCAGATCATTTTGTACGAGCGTGGACTCCGCATCAAAGACCCGATGGACTTTTTTGAAGAAATCACGCGCTACAAACTTGCCAGGGGAATTTGGCCGATGGAGTTGTTGTATCAGCCCGATCAACTTGATGCGTTAGCCGCAGCATATACAGCCTGGCAGACCGTGCATAAAAAAGAAAGCGTTTCTGTGATCGGCGACCCGAAAGAGGGATTTGTGGTTTTGCCCGAAAAGGAATTGAAGGAAAAATATTAGAGATTAAAACCTCCGAGGTCTTCAAGACCTCGGAGGTTTTTTCGACTGCTGTTTGGTAAAATAGCAACATTCTTTTTAAGAAGGACTTCTTATGACAACTGACCTACAAAACCGCTCGATCAATGCACTTCGTTTTCTTTCCGCTGATGGCGTGCAAAAAGCCAACTCCGGTCACCCAGGTTTACCGATGGGTGGAGCCGCAATGGCATACACCATTTGGACTCGTCACCTGCGACATAATCCGCGTAACCCAAAATGGGCTGGACGTGACCGCTTCATTCTCTCGGGCGGGCATGGTTCAATGCTCCTTTACTCTTTGCTGCATCTGACGGGGTACGATCTCCCGCTTGAAGAGTTGAAAAACTTCCGTCAGTGGGGCAGCCTCACCCCAGGTCACCCTGAATATGGATTAACCCCCGGCGTGGAAATGACCACCGGCCCGCTTGGACAAGGCTTTGCAACCGGCGTGGGCATGGCGATTGCAGCTTCACATCTCGCCGCGAACTTCAACCAGCAGGGACAGAACATCATCGACCCGTTCATCTATGCCATTGTCACCGACGGCGATTTGATGGAAGGTGTGTCTTCCGAAGCCGCATCACTTGCTGGACATTTATCGCTTGGGCGTTTGATCTACCTCTACGACGACAATCACATTTCGATTGATGGCTCCACCGATTTATCCTTCACCGAAGACCGCGCTGCTCGCTTCCGTTCTTATGGCTGGCAAGTCCTTCGTGTGGATGATGGCAACGACGTGGAAGCCATGGATAAAATGATTCAGGAAGCGAAACTTGATCCGCGCCCGTCTCTCATTATGTGCCGCACGACCATTGGATTTGGCGCGCCGAATAGACAAGGAACGTCCAAGGCACACGGCGAACCGCTCGGCGACGAAGAACTGAACGCCGCAAAAGACAATCTCGGCTGGCCGAAAGAGCCGCGCTTCTTCATTCCCGATGACGTACTTGAGTTTTATCGCAAAGCCGTGGATAAAGGACGCGAACGCGAATATGACTGGAAAATGCGTTTCGATGCTTACAAGCGCATCCACCCTGTTTTGGGCGCCGAGTTACAGCGCCGCCTAAATGGTGAATTTCCTGAAAATTGGACTTCCGCTTTGCCAGTTTTCCCAGCGGATGCGAAAGGCATGGGGTCTCGTGTGGCATCAGGCAAAACGATCAACGCGATCGCGGCGACCCTCCCCGAGTTGATCGGCGGCTCCGCAGATTTGGCTCCCTCGAACAACACAAAAATTGACGGAAGCCCTGCCTTCCAAAAAGATTCATATCAGGGGCGCAACTTCCACTTTGGCGTGCGCGAACATGCGATGGGCGCGGCGTTGAACGGCATGGCAGTCTTTGGCGGCGTGATTCCCTACGGCGCCACATTCCTAGTCTTTGCAGATTATGTGCGTCCCGCCATTCGTCTTGCGGCGTTGTCGCATATCCCGTCCATTTTCATCTTCACCCACGACAGCGTTGGACTTGGTGAAGACGGTCCCACGCATCAGCCAATCGAGCAGTTGACCTCGTTGAGGATTATTCCCAACCTGGTTGTCATCCGTCCCGCGGATGCGAACGAGACCGCCCAAGCCTGGAAAGTTGCGATTGAACGCCGCAACGGTCCGACCGTGATGGCGTTGTCTCGTCAGAATCTTCCAACCTTTGAACTTTCAACCGTTCCAACCGTTGAAAAAGGCGCGTATGTCTTGAAGGATTTTGGAACTCCAGAAATGATCTTAATGGCTTCGGGTTCCGAAGTCTCGCTGATTCTTGAATCAGCGCAAAAACTGGCGGATGAAGGCAAGGGCGTGCGCGTGGTTTCCTTCCCAAGCTGGGAACTGTTCGAGAAACAGGATGAAGCCTATCGCGAGTCTGTTTTGCCGAAAAGCATCCAGAAGCGGCTTGCCGTCGAAGCAGGTTCAGGTATCGGCTGGGAAAGATACGCCAAGTCCGTCATCAGCATTGACCGCTACGGCGCATCTGCCCCTGCGAAAGTCATCTTTGAAAAACTCGGCTTCACGGTTGAGAACGTAGTCGCGAAAGCGAAAGTATTGTAATACCCTCACCCTAGCCCTCTCCCTTTGAGAGAGGGGACTCCCTTCCCCATCGGGGGAAGGGTTGGGGATGAGGGATTGGAGTGATATGAAAATTGCAGTTGGCTGTGACCATGGCGGGTTCCCGCTGAAAGATACAGTGATCGAATCTGTGCGCGCCGCGGGTCACGAAGTAATTGATGTTGGCACGTTCAGCGCAGATGCGGTGGACTTCCCTGATTTTGCAAAAAAAATTGGTGAAAAAATTCAAAGCGGCGAAGCCAAGCGCGGAATTTTGATCTGCGGCTCTGGCATTGGCGCGGCGATTGCGGCGAATAAAATGAAAGGCGTTTATGCCTCCATCTGTCACGATACCTATTCCGCGGCGCAAGGCGTGCAGCACGACGCAATGAATGTCCTTTGCCTCGGCGGACGTGTGATCGGTCCCGAATTGGTAAAAGTGCTCGTGCCTGCATTTTTGAATGCACGTTACGAAGGCGACGATAAAGGCGGGGAACGGCTTGCAAGGCGGGTGGGGAAAATTAAATTAATGGAACAAAAAAATCAGTGATTGGTAACTGGTAAATAGAAACTGGTAATTAGAGATTAGTAATTGG
>CAMCQT010000050.1 GCA_945877125.1 Candidatus Brevifilum fermentans
GCAAATATTCAAAGACCCCATGACCACCGCCGCCGCCATTGACCGCGTCGTCCACCACAGCATCATCGTGGAATTTGGAAAGGAGATCCCCAGCCACCGAGCACAACAAGCCGCCCAACGCATCAAACAAGAAACCCCCGATTAGATTATTTCGGCGTATGGAGTGCGGCTAGGGCTAGCCCCAGCCGCACTCCATACGCTCCCTCCCCATGGGCATTTCTAATTGTCGCCATGTCCATTTCTAATTGTCGTTGACAGGTGCAGGCTGGTTCGCAAATACAACTTAACTACAACCTTTTTTTCACGCAATTGAACTGCCAAACGCCTTAAAGCCAGTTCGTCATCATTGGTTGGCGCACCGATGGTCAGTTGCGTCCTAAATTCCTCTGCCAGTTTACGCTTCAAGCGTAGAGCGGTTTTATTATCCAGTTCAATTTCATCATTATGAGTATAGCGATAAAAGCCTTTTAATTCGTCTTGCGGTAATTTCTGCATTCCCACCAATAACCGCACAGAATTCGCTTCCCCACCCTGCCATTGATCCACATATTGATCGAGTTGTTTCCAACCACGCAAATTAAAATACCCCACGCAAAAATCTGCGCGGTACGCATCCTGCATTGCCTGCTGTAAATCTGGTAAAAGCCTTAGGTCGATGTTATCGAAAATACGGGGCATACCTAATCCTCTGTGGCAACCATCTATACTATTTTTCTAAAACAAAAACCGCCCACGCAAATTGCGCAGGCGGTAGGATTGTGCTATGATTTCCCTAATGCTATGCGCCGAAATCGCGTAGTTCAGTTCAAAGCCTCGCAAGATTAGCGTCCTGCGGGGCTTCTTTGTAAGTATAAACCAGAGACGGGGTTTTATCGATTAAATGGTGCGTTGAATCAATCGCACCTTTCAAGAATGCAACCTTATAGCAGGGTATTGCATGACCATTTCACAGTTTCTGACAGAAACGCTGCGTGGACTCCTGACAGGATTTTTCTACCCCAAATTTACACCCTCATTGGCGATCTTTGCCGCCTCTACATACCGCAAGGGCATAGCGGGACTATTCCAACCGCCCGCATCCTGTAAACGGTCAATCGGCGTATTGTTGCGCGCCGCCTGGGTTGCCCAATAATGCCGAGCGTCATGTGCCGATAGTCCATGCAACCCGACTGTATTCCCTAAAAAGTTAACGCGTTTGGTCAATCCGCGGTCTGTCATGCCCTGCCGGGTCAATGTGCCTTTTGCCTTTTTTCCATTACCTTTGCTGGCACTGGCACGCCATACACTGCCACTCTTGGGAGCGTCCTGCTCGAAGTATGCCCGCGCCGCTTTCAAGGTCTGAAGCGTGAGCGCATGGGTCTGGGTCTTGTCCACCTTGGGACGGTAGAAGGTCAATGTACCCGCTTTCAAGTCAAAGTCAGTGACGGCAAGCAAAGCCACTTCACCCACCCGTAAGCCATGTTCCAACAACAGACACATCAGCAGGGCATCACGCCTGCCTTGCGGAGTCTCAGGCTGCGTCATCAGTTGCGCCGCTTGCTCTGGAGCAATGGAGACCGCCGCGCTTTTCTTTGCACCCTTGCGGATCGGTACTTCTGTCACACTCCTTTGTTCGTCAACGCGCTTGCCTTCCTTGTGACTGTACCCTCTGACGGTGGTGATCAAGGCATATTCGGTTTGATCCAATGCGCCCGCTTTCAATGCCAGCCGCGCATAAGTCTTTATCGTTGAAAGCCTGACGTTGATGCTGGTCACAGCATAGCCTTGCTGCAATCCCCAACGGGCAAAGCCTTCCACCAATCCCCAGGATATGCCGCGCCAGGCTTGCGGGTCCTGGGCAAAGTCACCGACCTGCAAGCCAGCCGCACGCAAGTATTGGGCGAACAAAGCTAGGTCGTTATCTTGCCGCCGCAAAGTGTTCTTTGCCTTGCGGTCTCTGTAATCAATGAAGGCGCTTTGTGCCGCAATGTCATTAGCTGTCTGCCCTGCAATTGCCAGGGCGTGGAGTTCGGTGGAAGGGAGTATTATCGCGTTGTTGGTCATGGGTTGATTATACTATCAAGTTCTGATTTGTATAAATAATCAGTACCTATATTTCCTAATAATCAGAACCTATATTTCATCCCAAATAGGCTGGGAAAAGCAAACACTCCTCAAAAACATACGGAAGAAATTCTCCCTAATTTTGCATCCACCACCCTATATTCCAATCCATGAACAAAAATTTAATTCATCCCTTTGTCTCATAGACTCTGATACAACACAATTGAAGGGAAATTGTAATCTGACCTTTCATACTCTTGAAGTAAACTAAATAGGTTACTAAATAAGGGTGGCAATTGACGATAAACCCCATAAAAATCTAAGTTTCAATCATCTCCGCTTAAAAGTTGAATAGCCTATGTTTCTCAAATCATCCAAACTCATTGCCACGCTTGGAAGCAAACCCCAGTTAATTACACTGGCGGTGGACTGTTTAACACAATCAGGGGAGAAACTTGATGAGATCATTGTGGTTCACACCCAACGCGACCGTGCAGAAACAAAATCAGCGCTCTCTCGTTTAAGAACGGATCTTTCTGAAACTGCTCCGCAAATAACGCTTCGATTTCTGGAACTTTCGCATAACGGGGTTCCGCTCCAAGATGTCACCTCCTCCGAAGAAGTGGACGTTGCATTTCGCGCATTGTATGCAGAAGTGCGAACTCTCAAAATGCAGGATCAAGCCATCCATCTTCTTATTGCAGGCGGACGTCGCACGCTGACTGTCTTTGGTATGGCAGTCGCGCAGATGTTGTTTGATGACCTTGATCATCTCTGGCATATCTCTTCCCATCCTGATCTGGAATCGTCCGGACAGCTTCACGCGGATGATTCGGAATGGGCGAAACTCATCCCTATCCCTGTCATCCCATGGGGGAGGCTATCCCCAGTGTTCGATATTTTACATACAGTAGACGATCCATTCACTGCTGCCAAGCAATTGAGCGCATTCCGTTTGCGCGAGCAATGGGACCTGGCGCGTATTTTCATATTAACAAAGATCTCCCCGGCGGAATTATCAGTAGTGGAATTATTGATCCGTGAAAACCTTAGTCAAAATGAGATTGCAGAAAAACTCTCTCTTTCGCAGCGGACAGTGGAACAGCACCTGCGCTCAGCTTATCGCAAAGCGGCAGATCATTGGGACGTGACAAATGTCAACCAAACGCAGTTGATCCGCCTGCTGAGTCTGTTCTTTTCAACGTACAAACCAGTTTTATGAATTACGGGAAAACCCGCATGACACCCCGTCCCCATTGCGATATCCTTTGGAAACAATTCGAAGGGGGCGCAAAATGGGGAAATAAGAATTGTGTAATTTATGTAATGAAGGAGGCTTGATGGATAACAAAATACTTACCGCCGCATTAGCCGGGTTATTGCACGATGTGGGAAAAATGGAACAACGCGCTTTGGTTGATCCCCGCAAACTGCCCGAAGGTATTGATAAAGAAGGTCAGCCAGCACATGCCGCCTGGACACAATACTTTGTCCAGCATTATGTGCCAAAGCAATGGCAAGGTAGCGCCTTTGCTGGCGCATACCATCACCATCCAGAGAAATCACCAGCCCTGGATAAAAGCCTGAGCGAATTGGTAGCGTTGGCTGACAAGTTAAGTGCAGGCGAACGTGCTGATCTTCCAGAGAAAACAAAAAAGCAACCGCGCCAGATAGTTTCTATTTTTGACCGTCTCTCTCTAAAAAATCCTTCTGTTGTTAAAGCCGAAAATTTTATTCCTTTGCGCCCTCTCAGTTTAAAGGACGATGCACTCTTTCCCGTTAAACAAGTTGGGAAGGAAAAGGAAGGAAATGATTACGCAGAATTGGTTGAAGGATTACGTAAGGCAGCCAAAGAAGATACATCCAATGGGGAAGTCTACATTGAAAATCTGCTCGGCGCGCTTCAACGTTATGCCTGGTGTGTGCCTTCCGCTTATTATCATTCTGTACCGGACGTTTCGCTGTATGACCATCTTCGTATGACAGCCGCACTGGCTGTTTGTATGGCGGAAAGAAGTCCTGAGGATATACATGATTTACTGGATATGGTTAGCCAGAAATTTCACGACGAAAAGTTCTCAGACAAAAGACTTGAGGAACCACTGGCTCTTCTTGTTGGCGGAGATATTTCAGGCATTCAGCAATTTATTTACACCATTTCTGCAAAAGGCGCAGCAAAAACCTTGCGCGGACGTTCGTTCTATTTACAGTTGCTTACCGAAGCTGCCTTACGGTTTACCCTTCGAAAACTTGGGTTGCCTTATGTAAACGTGATCTATTCGGGAGGCGGACACTTCTTCCTGCTTGCCCCTCTTTCAGCCGCAGACAAGCTGCCAGAAATTCAACGTGAAATCACACGTGTTCTTCTTCGCCATCATGGCACAAGCTTGTATCTGGCTTTGGGATTTTCAAAAGTTCCAGCCAGCGGATTTGCCAGCGGAGAATTTCCTGAATACTGGAGCAAAATGTACCAGGAGCTGGCTGGGCAAAAACAGCGACGCTACAGTGAACTGGGTGACCAGATGTACGTCAGCGTGTTTGCGCCGCCTGAATTTGGCGGCAATCCGGACCAGACCTGTGTTGTCTGTGGAGAAGATCATCGCAAAACTCAGAAATGGGATGAACTCGAATCGCAGGATCGCATTTGCTCCCTGTGCCTGTCCTTCTCCAAACAATTAGGCGGGAAATTGCCCAATACCCAATTTGTAGCATTAGGATTGGGCGAGGCTGTTGAGCAAAAAAACGAAACTGCGCTGGATGTTTTGGCAGAATTTGGAATGAAAGTACAGCTTCTTGAAAATTCTCGCGAGGAAGTTAATATTTCAGCCGAACAGGTTGTACTATGGGCGTTGGATGATCCTGAAAAAGATCAATGGCCTTCTGTAAAAAGCAGCACCCCAGTTCATGCAATTCACTACACAGCGAATCACATTCCTGAGTATACGTTTGATGGCTTACAAAAAGAAGTGGAAGGCGGTTTCGAAAAGTTAGGCGTGCTACGCATGGATGTGGATGATCTTGGCAAATTCTTCAAGAGCGGATTTGGTCGGTATGCCACCCTGGCGCGACTTGCCTCCCTTAGTTTTCAGTCTTCCTTGTTCTTCGAAGGTTGGCTCAAGCGTGTGTGTGAAAGTGAAAAATTCAAAGGCTTGATCTATACGGTCTATTCAGGCGGTGATGATGTATTCCTGATCGGTCCCTGGGACATTATGCCTGACCTTGCTCAAACAATCGTGAAGGACTTTGTACGTTTCACGGGTGGGCATACTGACCTGCACCTTAGCGCAGGCATGGCTTTCATTGGCGGCAAGTATCCTGTTTATCAAGCGGCAGAAGATGCAAAAGAGACTTTGGATCAAGCCAAAGACCTTCCTGGCAAGGATGCCTTTAGTTATCTGGATACTGCATGGAAGTGGAGTGATTTTTCAGATGTTGCCGAAAAACAAAAGCAAATTGAGCATCTTGTCACTCCCAAAGATAAAGGTGGATTGGGAGGACCTCGTTCCCTGATCCAGATTTTGCGCCGTCTTTCCAGTGATTCTGAACTCCACAGTCAGGGCAAGAGTCGCCGTGCCTGGGGACATTGGATCTGGATGGGTATGTATTTGCTCACACGCATGATGGAGCAAAATAAACCACTGGCTTCAGAACTAAAAACCATACAGGATAGTCTGCATGGCGCAAATTATAAAAATCTCAACCAGTGGGGCACAGCTGCCCGCTGGACACAATTAAAAACCAGAAAAAAGCAGGAGGATGAACGATGAGTGTCACAACCCTAATGACCACCGATATTAATGGTGATGAACTGGTGATGTTTGCCCAGCAAACCGCAACAACTCTGGTAGGCAATAACCTGACACGCTCCCAGATCCGAGGCATCTTTACCGAGGTGCGCAAAATCGAGGCGATGTGGGATGGACATTTAACTGAAGCCATGCGCCGCCTGAACATGCTCAAGCCAAAGCTGGATTATCAGACTGCACGCAGCCCATCAGTGAAAGTTTTACGCGATGTGTTGACGCAGGCTATTGATGAAGTCAATAAAGCTCAAAAAGATGAAAACCACACCCAAGATGAAGACCGCACCCGCCGTTTTCGGGTTTTCATGGATTTATTCGAAGCCATACTCGCCTATCACCGCTCTCAGGGCGGACGTAGTTAATCGTTGGAGGAAAAAATGACAGACATTACCCTTTTTGGACGCGTGGTCATCACTGCTGATCTCGAGGCAGTAACTGGTTTACATATTGGTGGAAGCAGTGCGGGATTGGAAATTGGTGGTGTGGATAAAGCTGTGATCCGCAACCCACTCAACAGCCAGCCTTATATCCCCGGCTCCAGTTTGCGCGGTAAGATGCGCTCGCAGACCGAGAAAATGCTAGGGTTGGCACAGAACAACAAGATCGCTATCGTAACCATTCATACCTGCAAGAAAGAAGAAGAATATAAAAAGAATGGCGGCTGTCCGGTATGCCATGTGTTTGGCGTACCTGCGGAGATCGGCTATTCTGGACCCACCCGTTTGGTCGTGCGTGACGTAGCTTTATCACAAAAGAGCGTTGATGCTCTTGAAAAAGCCAATACTGACTTGCGCTACGCGGAACTTAAAACCGAAGTGGCAATTGATCGTGTTACCAGCGCGGCTACTCCACGTTCATTGGAACGCGTGCCTGCGGGCGCAATCTTTGGACCTGCGGAAATGGTCTTCGGAATTTATGAAAAAGCCGATTACGCTCGTTTGAAAGTAGTGGTGCAGGGTATGCAATTGGTGGAAGATGATTATCTGGGCGGCGCAGGCTCACGCGGTTCAGGCAAGGTACGTTTTAACAATATCAAAGTAACTGCGCGCCGCCGTGACGATTATTCCACTCCAAAGGATTTCCGCACTTTTGATAGTGTTCAGGATCTCGCAAATGCCTTTGGCGAATTGGAGAATTGGTTGACCGACGCAGTTCCGGTGGAGTAACACTATGCAAATCGAATGCTGGAGCATTCAGGGGAATACCTTCCATTTTGGGCAGCACGGCATTGGACAGGAAGAGACTGCAGTCACTTTGCCGTCGGACAGTCTGTTTGCTGCCTTGGTGTCACGCCTGGCGCGCTCACAAGGCGTGAATGCAGTGGAAGCATTTTGTCGTCCTTTCAATGAAGGCAGACCGCCTTTTGTTCTTTCTTCAACATTTCTACGCGCTGGCGATGTACGTTTTTTCCCCGTGCCTTTGCGCGCCAAACGCGGCGCAAATACATCCAGTGTGGATGCAAAAAAATTAAAAAAGATCGAGTTCGTCTCTGAGCAGGTGTTCAAGCAATTGATTGCTGGCTCGGCACTGGATACGCTGTATTCAGGCGGAAAGTATCTACAAAACGGCAAGTTGCTTTTGAGTAGTGAAGAATTCAAGGCTTTGCCTGCTGCGATTAAGAGCGAAACCAAAATTTGGGAAGTTGCACAACGTCCGCGTGTGACGATTGACCGGAATACTTCTGCCTCAGTCATTTTCTTTACGGGTGGGGTAACTTTTGCGCAGGAATGCGGTTTGTGGTTTGGCGTGCGCTGGCTGGAAGATGATGCCTCGCTAAAGAAAGATGTTGCCAACTTACTTGCTGACCTTGCAGATGCCGGGTTGGGTGCGGAACGCAGTACGGGTATGGGTGCAGCCACGACTGAGAAGATGACAACAACTCTCGATCTGCCAGAGCCCACAGCAGACTGGGTCTCACTTAGCCGTTATTTACCGCAAGCTGATGAAACAATTTCACTTGCTGAAAAAGGTTCTGCCTACGCACTCAAAGCCGTCGGTGGATGGTTGGATTCGCCAACGAGATCGGGACAACGCCGCCGCATGGTGAACTTATTGGTCGAAGGTGCAGTGATCGGCGCAAAGCCTGTGCGGAGTGTGCCCGGGCAAATGGTGGACGTACGCCCGACATACGAAACAGACACCGATCCGGTGGGACACCCCGTTTATCGCAATGGATTTGCATTGGCAGTTGGAATGACAGGAGGCGAGGCATGACCGTTTACAACGTCAAACTGCAAACGCTCTCGCCCTTACATATTGGCGATGGCGATGAACTGCGGCAAAATTTTGATTTTGTGGTGCATGAAAACCACACCTATCGACTGAATGAAGATTCTATATTGCTGGCCAAAGAGAATCTTTTACGACCCGATAGACAAGGACATTACCCAGCCCCCGGCGCATTGTTGACCGATGCGGATTTTGAAAATGGCGATCTGTTCCGTTATGTATTACGCGGCGCGGCACGTTCAGGCAAAACAGATGCGCGCATGAAATCCTTTATCAAGGATGTGTATGACCGGCCGTATATTCCTGGCTCATCCTTGAAAGGCGCGTTACGTACCGCGTTGGCATGGACAGGTTGGGATGAAGTGAACCCGAAAGTGGAGCGCGCTGCCCTTGGGAATAGCCGCTCATGGGCTGGGCAAAAAATTGAACGCAAGATATTTGGCGCTGACCCAAACCATGACCTATTACGCGCCTTGCATGTTTCGGACCTGTTCGGTCCCAAAGAGGCTGGCGGAAAATTGATGGTGGTGAACGCGCAGGTGCTCACCAAACGCATGGCGCAATCTCCAATTGAATTGGAAACGCTGGGGGGCGAGGTTTCATTCAGCGGCACATTGACTGTGGATGAAGCTCTCTTCAAACCTTTTGCTGAAAAGGAATTGGGCTTTTCCAATAGAAAGCATTGGTTGGATGAACTGGCTGTACGCGCACAGAGACATAGTCATGCGCGCATTGTGGAATTGGCAGCCTGGTTCGAGGCGGCCGATCCATCGTACAGCGGTATCAAAAAATTCTATCGCCAGTTAAGTGAAACGAAACTTTCCTCCAATCAGGCTTTTATGCAGATCGGTTGGGGGGCAGGTTGGGATGGGAAAACTTTTTGGACACATCTGCAAAAAGATGCTCGCCTATTTGAAAGATTGATCGAGGATTTTCGGATGAACAAAGCTGGGCGTACCAGTCCACGTGAAGTTGGCGATGCCTTTCCTCGTTCGAAGCGTGCCGCCATGCTGGTGAAACAAGGCACGGCGCGTGCCGCTGCTCCTTTTGGCTGGGTGTTGATCGAGTTGGATAAAAATTGAGGGGTCAAAGATAAACATGAAACGCTCACCATATTATGTACTTTCTCCCTGCGGAATCAGCTTGCTTACTCACGGACTCAATAAGGATGACCGTTCTTTGCTTACTTCCTTTGCAAATGCAAAAAGCGCAGACGCGGTTCCATTGCAGGAGCGCGCGAAAATCTTGTTCATCCTTGAATCTCAAAAAGAAAATTTGATGAAAGCTAGCGCTCTTGTGGCGGCGGATCTCTCAGCAGAACTTAAGAGTATTGTAAGTTTGTATAATGGACAGATGGTTTCTCCTGACGGGCAACCCCCCGATACCCATGTTCTGGTTTGCACAGATACATGGCTGGGTGAATACGCTGGGATTTGCGTTGGGAGCTGGCTTAAGTTACTGGGGATCAACGCGCAAGTGGAAAGATTTTCAGATTTGCAAACAGAAAACCTTGAAGCGTTTCAACTTTCTCTTACTGACCTGGTCAGTTGGTGCGACGCCAATGTACCCGGCTATCAAAAAGCGGGATATCGTGTGATCTTCAATTTGACGGCAGGCTTCAAAAGCATTCAAGGTTTCTTGCAAACACTGGCAATGTTTTATGCGGATGAAAGTGTTTATATTTTCGAAGGTTCCAATACGCTTTTGCGTATTCCTCGACTTCCTGTGCAAATGCACCCGGATGAAACCATCAAGAAAAATCTGCGGGCATTTAGGCGATTGACCATTGGGTTATCCATTGTTCCCGAGGAAACTGCTTCGATCGAGGAAACTTTATTGATGCATGTGGGCGGTGATGTAGCGCTTTCTACTTGGGGCGCTCTGGTCTGGAAACAGACGCGCTCCTATTTGTATGAGCAGGAAATTTTTCCTTCGCCAAGCAATAAAATCAAGTTTGGCAGTAATTTTGAAAAGAGTGTGCGTGACCTTGAGCCGCAACGCCGTGCAATGGTAAATGACAGAATAGATGATCTTGCTGGGTATCTTGAAGGAAATGGGGCGAATCTACGTTCGCTTGATTTCAAGATGCTTAAGGGGAATCCCATGCCGCCGATGACACATGAAATGGATGCATGGGCAGACCAGGATGCCAAGCGGATATTTGGGTATTTTGAGAACGATGTGTTTGTACTTGATCGTCTAGATAAAGCGTTACATTAATTCTATCCAAAATCGGAACTTCAAAAATGATCCTACTTAATTTCTCTCATCCCATTACCCCTGAACAACTGACCACGATCGAGACGCTTGTGAAGAACAAGGTCTCCCAGGTGGCGGATCTGCCCATTCATTTTGACCAGTCTCAGCCGTTTCAGCCACAGCTGCAAAAGGTGTTGCAGGCGGTGACGCTTTCGCCGAGTGAATGGCAGACGGCGGCTATCATTGTGAATCTGCCTGCCTATAATTACATCGCAGCCATGACCCTTGCGGAGCTGCATGGGCGCATGGGATATTTCCCGCCGATCTTGCGGTTGCGCCCGGTGGAAGGCGCCATGCCGCCGCGCTTTGAGGTGGCGGAGGTGGTGAACTTGCAAGCCATGCGCGATGAAGCCCGAAAAGAGAGATATTGATTTTGGATTGAAGATTTTGGATTTTGGATTGAAAATTGCAAATCGCAAATCTAAAATCTAAAATCGCAAATCGCAAATCGCAAATCCAATAAGGAGTTTACTGTGAATGAGACGGACTTGAAAAATCGTTCAAAAGCCTTTGCGTTGGCTGTGATCGAGTTGTGTGAGACCTTGCCGAAGAAGTATGCCGCCGAGGTGATTGCGAGGCAGTTAATTCGGTCTTCCACTTCGACGGCGGCAAATTATCGCGCGGCTTGTCGCGGACGTTCAAAGCCTGATTTTGCGAATAAACTTGGGATCGTGGTGGAAGAATGCGATGAAAGTCTCTTTTGGCTGGAGATGCTTCGTGATGCAAAGTTACTGCACGAAACAAAACTTGCCGCATTGCTTAAAGAAGCAGATGAGTTGACCGCTATTTTCACTGCCTCTCACAAAACCGTCCGCAATAATCTATCCAATCCAAAATCGTAAATCCAAAATCAAAAATCCCATGGACCTTATTTCTATTGTTCTTACACTCCACCCTTTACAGCCCAGCCCTGAGAGGCAGTCTATGCCGCAGTGGTGGGGACGTGCGGCGCAGATGGCTTTGTTGAAGGCGATCAGTGAGTTGGATGAAGCGCTGGCGACTCAACTGCATGATGATACAGGTTTGCGCCCGTATACGGCTTCCAGTTTGATGGGAAGTTTTCCGAGGAAGCAATTGGATTTGCAGGGTTCGTACACTTTGCGCTTCACCGGTTTGACGGCGGCGGTGAGCGAGGCTTTGCTGCGCGCCACGACTGAGGGCGCTTTTGCGGTGGGGCGTAAACTCGAGTTGGATTTCTTCCCATTTGCGGTGACAGCCTCTTATTGCTCAAAGGGAGATCATGCCTGGGCTGGCGAATCCACTTTCGGGGAGTTGATGGGCGCGCTGGTGGGCGAATCAAAACTGCCGGCCAGGAAATTCCAGTTCCAGTTGACCAGTCCGCTGGTGTTTCATACTCAGGAGAAGACGCAGCCTTTGCCGCTGCCAGATCTGGTCTTTGGCAGTTTGTTGGAGAAGTGGAACGCCTTCGCGCCGATGGCGATGCCGGCTGAGGTGAGACGCTATGCCGAGACGATGGTTGCCATCAGCCGTTTTGACCTGGAGAGCCGCGCGGCGCAAATGAAGAATGGCGGGCTGCGCGTGGGCGCGGTGGGCAAGGTGCAATTTAGCGCGTTGAATTCAGACCGTTACTGGCTGGGGATGCTGCAGACGCTGGCGGGCTTTGCGCAATTTGCGGGCGTGGGGGCGGGGACGACGCAGGGGCTGGGGCAGGTGCGGGAGATTTTGGATTTTTGATATGCGATTTGTGATTTTAGATTGACGATTTTGGATTGACGATTTTTTGAACTTTAACAACTGAATATTTTTCGATAATTTTCATTTTCCGCCCGCCCAAAGCGCAGATGCAAAGGTCGTCAGTGCTGCATCCTCTTCAATGATACTTATTGGAGGGGATGGGACGGGTTACGTTAGAAACAACAAATGCCCGCGAGGGCATTAAGACCGTTCATGTGTTGTCTTCCATCGCGGGGCGTCTACTGTTAGAAACAACAAATGCCCGCGAGGGCATTAAGACTGTACCAACTGTTTACCGTCATACATCCAGACTTCCGAACGTTAGAAACAACAAATGCTCGCGAGGGCATTAAGACTGATTGAAATCGATGTCAAAGTCGTCGAACATCGAGGTTAGAAACAACAAATGCCCGCGAGGGCATTAAGACGCAACGCTGCTGGAGCAATTGAAGCGGACGTGGTGGTTAGAAACAACAAATGCCCGCGAGGGCATTAAGACTCGTCAGGCAGGGCATTAAGCCATTCAAGAGTCAAAGGTTAGAAACAACAAATGCCCGCGAGGGCATTAAGACATACCCTTTGTAAAAGCGTATAACTGTTCTGATGTGTTAGAAACAACAAATGCCCGCGAGGGCATTAAGACTCAAGAATCTGGATGGCTTCTGCTGGGCTCTTCCCAGTAGTTAGAAACAACAAATGCCCGCGAGGGCATTAAGACCCTGACGCATTTGCTCGTCAGTGAACAACTTGGCGTGGTTAAAAACAACAAATGCCCGCGAGGGCATTAAGACGCGAATATGTCACCTGCCTCGCTCTTGATTCCCTTGTTAGAAACAACAAATGCCCGCGAGGGCATTAAGACTCAAAAAGCATATCGTCAAAGTCTACAATCTGATTGTTAGAAACAACAAATGCCCTCGCGGGCATTAAGACTGTGACGTAACATGCCGTCACTTTTTAGGTGTTTACGGCTAGTTAGAAATTAGAAAAAACAAATGCCCGCGAGGGCATTAAGACGGCATCGGGTCGAGCATTCCAGTAAACCAGTACACGTTAGAAACAACAAATGCCCGCGAGGGCATTAAGACTGATATTGGTCGTGCGTGTGTGCTGTGATTGTCAATTGTTAGAAACAACAAATGCCCTCGCGGGCATTAAGACTCAAGTGCCGTTTCGATGAGTTCTGTTTTATCAATTCCGTTAGAAACAACAAATGCCCGCGAGGGCATTAAGACCTGGTTGTTAGTACAACCACCGTCAATGACGAGGTTAGAAACAACAAATGCCCGCGAGGGCATTAAGACGGCTCTTTGTATGACTTCGGAAGTCCGGTTGTTTCGTTAGAAACAACAAATGCCCGCGAGGGCATTAAGACCGCCGATGTTTTGGGCAATGTCTAACGTTTTGATTTTGTTAGAAACAACAAATGCCCGCGAGGGCATTAAGACACAACGAATTTGGTGAACCACTTCGCTTCGTGGTGTTAGAAACAACAAATGCCCGCGAGGGCATTAAGACTCAATTTTCTTTTGAACTTCCGTAATTTTCTTTTGGATTGTTAGAAACAACAAATGCCCGCGAGGGCATTAAGACGTTGCGATGATGCGCGGAGTAATGAAGGCACTTTCCGGTTAGAAACAACAAATGCCCGCGAGGGCATTAAGACATGCCGCTCAAAATGGAACCATCTATTAGTAATTCGGTTAGAAACAACAAATGCCCGCGAGGGCATTAAGACAGTTCGTATACCTTGCGTGCATGTTCTGAATTCTCACGTTAGAAACAACAAATGCCCGCGAGGGCATTAAGACCCGCCAACAGCGTAATCGCCAGAGTTGCGATCAATTTCCGTTAGAAACAACAAATGCCCGCGAGGGCATTAAGACGTCATTTCGTTGCTCCTTGTGTTTGATTACCTAATGTTAGAAATAACAAATGCCTGCGAGGGCATTAAGACTCGTAAACCTTGCGATTGTAAGATACCGCACGCTTTGCTAAGTTAGAAACAACAAATGCCCGCGAGGGCATTAAGACCCACTCGGCTTTACGCTCTTCATCCGACTTCCACGCTTCGTTAGAAACAACAAATGCCCGCGAGGGCATTAAGACTTCACTGATTGTTACCATATTGTTGACCAAGTTTTGTTAGAAACAACAAATGCCCGCGAGGGCATTAAGACGCTTATTCTCTGATACGGTCAACTTTACACCGAGAACAGTTAGAAACAACAAATGCCCGCGAGGGCATTAAGACATGATGACTTCTTTTACTTTGTCTTTGTCACATGATGAGTTAGAAACAACAAATGCCCGCGAGGGCATTAAGACTTGACGCTTCATCTGCAAAGTATACGGGTTGTGTATGGTTAGAAACAACAAATGCCCGCGAGGGCATTAAGACAATGTAATTGTAGGTTTCATTGCTGACGGACGGCCAGGTTAGAAACAACAAATGCCCGCGAGGGCATTAAGACCCGATGCGAATTTCCTCACCTGGTTTCAACTGGTCAATAGTTAGAAACAACAAATGCCCGCGAGGGCATTAAGACGCAATTCTGCGCGGATGCTTGTTCTTTGCGTGTCGTTAGAAACAACAAATGCCCGCGAGGGCATTAAGACAATCCTTCATTGTAAATTGATTCTATTACCTGAGCGGTATGTTAGAAACAACCAAAACTTGAACCATCCTCAAAAAAACGCCATCGTTAGAAACAACAAATGCCCGCGAGGGCATTAAGACTAAGAACTCTTTATTTTTTGCATTTTCATATTTTTTGTTAGAAACAACAAATGCCCGCGAGGGCATTAAGACTCACTCCCTTTTGGCATTGTCTCCACTTTCAACGTCATTGTTAGAAACAACAAATGCCCGCGAGGGCATTAAGACTTCTGCTGATTGTAGTCGATGTCGAAATCCTCAAAGAGGGTTAGAAACAACAAATGCCCGCGAGGGCATTAAGACCACGATCTTGATCGTCAATACATCCCAACTGGTATGCACGTTAGAAACAACAAATGCCCGCGAGGGCATTAAGACGCTGTTGTTACAACGACCGCCTTCACGACTTGCTGAGTTAGAAACAACAAATGCCCGCGAGGGCATTAAGACAGAGCCAGCTTTCCAGATAGGAGAGGAGTACATCTCGGGTTAGAAACAACAAATGCCCGCGAGGGCATTAAGACTCTACAACATGGTTCCAGTTGGTAATCTTACTGGAATGTTAGAAACAACAAATGCCCGCGAGGGCATTAAGACTTATAACCTGAGCGGATTAATTCAAAACATGGTTTAGTTAGAAACAACAAATGCCCGCGAGGGCATTAAGACTTCCGATGCGGTGTCTACTCATTGCTCACCGGCTTGATGATGGTTAGAAACAACAAATGCCCGCGAGGGCATTAAGACTACAATGGTCTTTTAAGCCATTTGTTGAGGGTTCGAGTTAGAAACAACAAATGCCCGTGAGGGCATTAAGACTCGTTGTAATCACTCACGGACATGTCGCGTAAAAGTTTAGGTTAGAAACAACAAATGCCCGCGAGGGCATTAAGACTTGCTATAGTCCGGCTCCGTCACAGTCGGCTCAGAGTTAGAAACAACAAATGCCCGCGAGGGCATTAAGACTTTAACTGGTCGATTACATGGCTGAGATTTTGTGCGTTAGAAACAACAAATGCCCGCGAGGGCATTAAGACTCAGATTTGCCAGTTAAACCGTTAACACTGACTGACTTGTTAGAAACAACAAATGCCCGCGAGGGCATTAAGACATTGACTGCCAGAGTTCCGAGTCTGTGGTGGTAGTATTAGAAACAACAAATGCCCGCGAGGGCATTAAGACCAGGCACTTGAAAGATTCTCTAATACCTGTTGAGCAGGGTTAGAAACAACAAATGCCCGCGAGGGCATTAAGACCGAATTTTGCGGCGTAGTCTTTCGATGGTGTCAGCCTGGTCAAGTTAGAAACAACAAATACCCGCGAGGGCATTAAGACTACCCGCACCAGTCGCCAAATATCCGCTCGCGCTCTGTTAGAAACAACAAATGCCCTCGCGGGCATTAAGACCGCTCAACTACTGACAATTCATTCATTTTAGATTGAGTTAGAAATAACAAATGCCCGCGAGGGCATTAAGACCTGACTTCGTTAATGTCGTGATAGTCTGCGGCGGATTTCGTTAGAAACAACAAATGCCCGCGAGGGCATTAAGACCTTTTTTATCTTACTCTGCGAATCCACTTTGCGCCAGTTAGAAACAACAAATGCCCGCGAGGGCATTAAGACCAAGCCAGGCTGAGAAGTGCGAGAATGTAAATCGTTAGAAACAACAAATGCCTTCGCGGGCATTAAGACTTAATTGCATTCTTGCGATTCTCGAATTCTACTGTGAGCGTTACTAACAACAAATGCCCGCAAGGGCATTAAGACCGAGTGTATGTACCTTCGATGATATGTCCAAGTGCTGTTAGAAACAACAAATGCCCGCGAGGGCATTCTGGCAACCTCTCAAGGAAGGATTCGAAACCTATCAAGGAAGGTTTTAAATCCTTCCTTGAGAGGTTTTAGCCAAAATTACACAAGGAGTGGAGATGAGCGACGAATACGACGATTACGACAATTACGACCAGGACTACTGGCTCGAAGAATACGAAGAAGCGCAAGGTGAATACGACGCACAGGAGAGCGAAGACGAAAAAGACGCGTTATTCCTTATCTTCGGCATCGTCAGCGGATTTTTCGACTCGTTATTCAAATAGTTTCCGACATCAAATTTCAAAGGGAGTCCATCATGAATCGAACTTATCCAATTAATACCCAACATAAAAGCCTCTGGCTTGAACTGCTCATCACCCTGCTTGGTATCATCGGGGTCATCCTGTTCTTATCCTTCTACGAACGCGCCCTGCCCAGCGCCGCCATTGACCTGAAATATTCGCGCGCACAGATCAGCCAGCGCGCAGAAACCCAACTGAGTCAATTTGGTTTCTCATCCGCTGGCTATAAATTTGCCCTGTCCTTCAATGAAGACAACATGGCAGCCTTCTATCTCCAGCGCACACTGGGTGTGGAAGAAACCAACACCCGCCTGGCAAGTGAAAAGTGGCCGCTCCACTATTGGAGTGCGCGCTGGTATAAGCCATCGGAAAAGGAAGAGTTTTTCATGCGCTTCTCACCGCAAGGCGAATTCCTCGGCTTTGCTCACGTCATCGCCGAAGATGCGCCGGGCGCCGCCATCAGCCTTGAACAGGCGCAGGTCATTGCCGAAAAGTTTCTGGTTCAAAACTCAAACTGGGTCGCTGCTGACTGGGAGCGGGTCACAGCTTCCAGCGCAGCCATGTCCGCGGGGCGGGTAGACCACACCTTCGTCTGGAAGTCGCGTCAATTTTCAGCGGGCGAGAGCGAACTGCGCTATTCAGTCGTCGTGCAGGGAGACCAAATCGGCGATCTGGACTATTGGATCAAGATCCCCGAAGCCTTCAGCCGCGATTTTTCCGCCGAACGTGGCATCGCCGGATTCATTAATGGAATTGCCCTGTTTTTAGGATTTGGCGGTTTTCTGATGGTGGCTGCCGCGGGTTTTTCCATCGCCCATCCAGACAAGCGCCGTCTTCTCCGCCCTGCGCTTCTATCTGCCGTGGTCAGTTTGGCGGCTTCGCTCAATTTTATTCCGCTCTACCGCGCGTACTACAGCACCACCGAAGATTACACATTATTCTGGGTCACGGCTGGTATTGGTGCCCTATTTTCTGCGCTCTTTTATTCCCTGCTGGTCTTTTTTGGCTGGGGTGGCGGACAGGGAATCTCCAAGCTGGTCTGGCATACGCAAGACCGTATTCTGGCGCGCGGACCCAACCGCTGGGTCGAGTTCAGCCGCTCTGCCTGGCGCGGACTGATGCTGGGCGGGTTCAACCTGGGCTACGTGGTGATGTTCTATCTTTTTGCAACCAAGGTGCTGGGCTGGTGGTCGCCGGTCACCGCCGAATACAGCGACGCCTACGCCACACCCTTCCCTTTCCTGCTGGCGTTCGAGGTGGGACTCAACGCCGCCCTGACCGAGGAACTGCTTTTCCGCCTGATCGGCATCTCGTTCTTCCTGTGGATCTTTCCCAAACAACGCTGGCTGGCGGTTTTGATCCCTGGCGTGCTTTGGGCGTTTGCCCACACCAGTTATGTTTCCTATCCCATTTACGCGCGCGGCATCGAGCTGACCCTCCACGCCATCATCATGGGCGTCATCTTCTTGAAATACGACCTGTTCACCACCATCATGGCACACTTCACCTACAACATGATCGTTGTTGCCATGCCGCTTCTGCGTTCCAGCGATCCGTACTTCCAATTCTCTGGGATGATCGTCCTGGCAGTCCTCGTCTTGCCTTTGCTTCCGGGGCTTTACCTAACCTTGAAGTTGCGGCTTTCAAAATCAAATTCGCTACCCGATTCTTTTTCCCTCTCCGCCGCCGACGAAAGCGATCTGCCACAACTCAGCGCCTTCCCCATCACCGCAGACTGGCACGCGCTCCTCGCGCAAACCAATCGCACCATCCTCTGCCTGCGCGGAGATCATGAACTGGTTGGCTTTGCCACCGGTTATATGGAAGGCACTACCGCCAACATAGACGGCATCTACATCACCCCGCACTGGCGCAGACAATACTGGGGCGCGAAGTTATTGAATGCCATTCAGGAGCATTTCAAAGCCCTGAATGTGGAAACGCAAAAGTCATTCCTGCTGCCCAACGAAAATAAGCAGATGGCATTCCTGCACAACATGTCCTGGCGACCCAGTGCCTACGTGGTGACTCCCAAAACGCTGCCCATTTTTTCCGAATCCGCACAACAAATGAAAGCTGATCTGCGCGAGAAATTCGCCAACTGGAAGATATCCTTCAAAAAGGACAAACCGCAGGCAATCGAACTTGAGATTCCGCGTGATATTCTGTAAAGGGAAAGGCGGCACTGTAGCAATTACAGTGCCGCCATGAATCAAACAGTATGATGAGATGAGCAAGTATTGAAGCCTTACACATCTGCTTGATGAACACGGACGACCTTTACGTGCGGGAGGCAGGGCGAGGATTTTCCTGGGAAAACCTTCCGCGCGGTGAGAGAGAAGGAAGTCCGCTTGTATAGGGACGCTCCGCGTCGGATGTCATGTGTCGTGTTAGCAGAGTGGGCTAAGTTAGTCAAGTAGCCGAATAGTTGATTAGTTACATAGTCAAAAGACAGTAGATCAAAAAACGCCCTCGTCAAAAACGAGGGCGTTTGATTATTTTGTTTTCGATTGTCGCGCTTTTACAATCTCCGTGCCGATTTCACGGATGGATTTCTTCGGCAGGAGTTTTTTTCGGTCGCGGGTGTAATCTCCCTGACCTGTTTCGTATTGCTGAATAAAACGGATCGCGCCTGCGGGTCCAAGTTCGCGCAGCAACGCTTCAAAACCAACGGTGCGGATTTCGTAAAAAGAAAGGGTTTCGGTTTTCATTTTTTCAGTACCTCTTCCAGCCATTTCACTGGATTACTTACAATAAAAGAAGGGAGTCGTTTCTTATTCTTGTTTGCAATTGTCTGCAATGGATCGTCGGTTGTCAGAAAAACGTCAACTTTTGCGTTCTCTGCAGACGCTAAATGAAGAGCGTCATATTCGCCAAAGCCCAAAGATGACAACGCTTCCGCGCGTTCCATAATCTTTTCGTTAATCTCGACGGTTTCATTTGCTTCTCCTGCCAAAAGAAACAAGCGTTCTTTGCGCTCGGCATTCGTAGTCTGTTCAATCTCGTAAATCAAAACCTCGCTGCCAACCCAATTCCATTCGCGCTGGCGAAATTTTTCCAAAATCAGTGTCACGGCTTCCGCTTCAAGACGAATGCGGGGCTGACGTTGATCATCAAATGGGCGATTTAGGCAGCAGGTGTCAAGATAAATCTTCATCTTGCGGTTAGTATAGCATGATTTACAGGCACCTTGGAAAATAACGATGAAGCCTTGAACGACTATTGGGGATCAATGAATCATGCAAAATTTATGAAGTCGTTACAAATTGGACGGCTACTATATCACCACTAACCCAATATTATTCCTCGGACACACTTTTGCAACATGGGGAAACCGCTTTCCCTACGCAACGTGTCTTGGGTAGGCTTAATCGAATTCCTGAATATCATCTTCTCTGACTGTCATCTTGCCAAACAAGTCTTCTTGTATTATTATTCACTCCATGAATAATAATACAAACCCAAACACTTATCATGAACGCTGGCTTACACCCCTGTTGCAAAGCGCGATTCAGGATCATTCTGTCATTGTGCTGACAGGCGCCAGGCAGGTTGGGAAGAGCACACTCCTATTTAATGCTGAACCTTTTCGTAATTGGCGCTTTCACACCCTGGATGATTTCAATGTGCAGGAACAGGCGCAATCAAATCCCGAATCATTATGGGCTGGAACGAATCAAGTTATTTTAGATGAAGTCCAAAAAGCGCCGGAACTTCTGCTTGCCGTCAAAAAGACGGTAGATCGAAACCCGGGGAAATATCAATTTGTGTTGTCAGGTTCTGCCAACCTGTTGTTGATGAAGCAAGTAAGTGAAAGCCTGGCTGGGCGTGCAATTTACTTTGTGCTTGACCCCATGTCTGTTGGAGAAATGAACAATCAGCCGTATCCGGATATTTTAGTACGTCTCCTGAATGGCGAATTCCCGGAAGAAAGTTCACTGACTGCAGATATTCCCGATCCAGCAGAATCCATTCTACGTGGATTCATGCCCCCGCTTCTCAGTTTGGATTCTTCACAGGCATGGACAAGGTGGTGGGAAGGATATGTTGCGACCTACCTTGAGCGCGACCTTCGGCAGATTGCTCAAATTGATGCACTGTTGGATTTCCGTAAAGTTATGGAATTGGCAGCTTTGCGCTCTGCACAATTGATTAATCAGTCTGAGATCTCCCGAGATGCGGGTCTGTCACAGCCAACCACACACCGCTATCTGAATTTATTGGAAACCACCCACCTATTTGATCGTCTGCCTGCCTATACAGCAAGCCATACCACCCGACTGCTGAAATCTCCAAAAGCGTTTTTCAACGATCCAGCACTGGCAGTCTTCCTGTCTGGTTATTTCGAATTGGATGATCTTCGCAAATCGCGTGAATATGGCGCTTATTTTGAGACATTTATTTATCATCACCTGAGAATTCTGACACGTTTGATGACCCCGTCTGCTCGTCTTTATTTCTGGCGCACTCTCGAAGGAAGTGAAGTTGACTTTGTCATAGAATACGGAAGGCGATTACTCGCTATTGAAGTAAAACTTACTGATAACCTTGGATACCGGGATACAGCAGGCATTCGGCTGTTCCTTGAAAAGCACCCAAAAGCATCCGGCGGCGTGATCGTGTATGGAGGAAAAAAGATCAAACGATTGGATGAAAAAATTGTTGCAATCCCATGGTCTTTGGTGACAGGGTAGGTTCGGCGCTAAAAAGATGTCGTGTCTTTGGTAATGCTGACAAACAGCCATTTACCCCATAACTGTATAAACGCTTGAGTATTTTTACTGCAACCGTACTGCAACCGCAAAAGACGGAATGGAAATAATGAAAAATATAGGTGCCTTTATACCTAAATAGCCAGTCAAATGGAGTCTTAATGCCCATATATACGGTATGGACAAGCCAATCCGCAATTCGTAATTATCAGGTCTCGGGTTCGTCTCCCACAGGCCGCTCAAAGCAAAACTCCGAGTTCTTGAAGAACTCGGAGTTTTGCTTTGTTTTATTCTATCCCATCAAAAATATGATCCAGCACTTCATTGCTGACATCGAAAACTGAGCCATTCTCGGGGATGGCTTCCCTCGTCATCCACTCAGGAATGCGGTCATCCTTGGCGGTGAAGCCTGCGCGCTTGTTGAACTCGCGTTCCATTTTGATGGTTTGCTTGCCCAACTCCTGCAAAATATTATTGGGCAGATCGTCCCAGCCATAACGCGCCGCAAGCAGGCGCTTCACCACACCGTCGGGTGTGGCGGCGTAGCCAAAGCCCGCAAAGATGCACGCGCCAATCGTATCGTAGCCAGCCATGTTTAATTGCGAATTAAGCGAGGCTTCTCTTTGTTGAGTTGGGTCAAGGTGATTAACTTGTGCGCGGATCGTCAGCCCGCAGGTATGGTCTGCGCCTTGCGGCGTGGTGGCGTATGTCACACCCGTTCCTTTAATGGAGCGCGGCTCATACGCAGACATGGCTTGCCGCTTGACACAAGGCACACGCTCAATATTATATTCGTCACCCATGTCTGCTGCGCCGTCGCCAAGTTTACGCCCCAACTCTGTACCGTTTCGCATTTCGTCAATTAACTTCATCGCATCTTCGCCGCAGCCCCAGCGCATTAATCCCGCTTCGGCCGCAACGCCCAACGCCGCGCCCACTTCAATCGAGTCAAGTCCGAGGTCGTTGACGTGCCAATTCAAACGCCCAATAACATCCAGCGCGTCAATATCAAGATTGGAGCCCATCAAACCAACTGTCTCATATTCAAGCGGCGAGACAATTACCTTGCCATCCTCTCCGCCAAAAATGTTCGAGCATTTAATGGTACAGCCTGCCATGCAAGCATGGGATGGGTCAGATGGTTTACCGCGCGTCAACATGAATTCGCGCATGGTTTCGCCGCTGATTTTTTCCACGTTGTCAAAAGTTCCGCGTGAAAAATTATGCGTGGGCAGGGCGGCAAAACTCTGGGTCATGTGCGGCATGGCTTGGGTGCCGTAATCTCGATAGGTTTTCGATTGAGGATGATTTAGGACGGATTGTGTGTAATCCTTTTGTGCGATTTTGAACGCATCTGGATTCGCAATGGCTGGTTTCTGACCCCCAGCATGGTCAAACACGATGGCTTTTAAACCCTTCGTCGCCATCACCGCGCCGAGTCCGCCACGGGCAGCAATACGCGACGGGATTCTATCCTTGTCCAAATTCTGAATGCCCGCGGACTTCATCCGCATTTCGCCACCGGGACCGATCAACGCAATGGCAACTTTGTCGCCATATTTCTCAACCAGTCTCGCGGAGGTTTCATACACACCAAGTCCAGCAAGGTCATCTGCCTTGTTCCATGTTGCGCCGTTCAACGAAAGATACAAAACCCAATAGCCAGATTCTTTTGGCTGATCTTCAATGATCAGCGCCTTCATGCCCATGTGAGCCATGTGCAAACCTGTCCGCCCGCCTGCGTTGGCTTCCTTAATACCGCCCGTCAGCGGAGATTTGCCGCCGATGGAAATTCTATCTGTGGAGGAAAGCATGTGCCCCACCAGCAGACCTGGCGCAAAGATAAGTTTATTTTCCGCGCCAAGCGGATCGCACATCGCGTCCACTTCATCGAGCATAATCCGTGTGAGCAGTCCGCGCCCGCCGAGGCGAACCCAGGTTTCAGGGATGGGTTCCTGCTTTAATTCCTGCGTGCGAACATTGACGCGCCAAATTTGAGGGTTGTAATCAGCCATTGTAATTCTCCATGTCAGTCAAAGGTCAAAAGTCAAAAGTCTTTCGACCTTTGACTTTTGACCTTTGACAAGATCATTCAAACAACGAAACCACCGCTTCTCTAAAAACCTTCGTGTGGTAGTCTACATCTGCTTGCGTGGTTTCAGGTGAGATGAGCGCCATGTTGTGAAAGGGTGTCATCAAAATGCCGCGATTGAGAGAGAAGAGATGCATGTAGCGGTCGAGTTCGTGGTCAATTGCGGCGGCGGCTTGCCCGCCATTTTTTGGCGGGGTGGGACGGAACCAATATTCAGAGCGGTTGCCGAGCCGTTTGACGATCCACGGCAGGTCGAATTCTTTGATGACCGATTCAACGCCAGCGGTGAATTGATCTTGAAGAACTGTGGCTTTGGCATAAAACTCTTCGGTTAGAACATTTTCCAGCGTGGCTTTCATCGCGGCAATGGACAGGGCGTTGCCCGCCAGTGTGCCGCCGATGCCGCCCACATCCGAATCTTCAAGGACGAGTTTGGCGTCGAAGGCTTGCGCCACTTCTTCGGTGAAGCCGTAGATCGCGGCGGGCACTCCCCCAGCGAGGGGCTTGCCGAGGGTTAGAAAATCAGGCTGAAGGGCGTGGGCGGCGGTATATCCGCCTGGGCCGGTGCAGATGGTGTGAGTCTCATCAATGATGAGATACGTCCCATATTTGCGAGTCAATTCGCGCAGGGCTTCGTGATAGCCAGGGATGGGATGAATGATGCCGATGTTGGTCATGACGGGTTCGGCGAGGACGGCGGCGACGTCACGCGCGGAGAGCGCGGTTTCGAGCGCGGCAATGTCGTTGAACTCGATGACTTTGGTGGTTTCCAGCGGATTGATCTGCGGGCCGATATTGTTGGCGCGTGACATGGGCGTGCCTTCTTCGTCGAGCGTGATGAAGGTTTCGTCCACGGTGCCGTGATAGCAATAATTGAAAACTAAAACTTTTGGACGCTCGGTAATCATGCGCGCCATGCGTAAAACAAAACGGTTGGCGTCGGTGGCGGTGAGCGTGAACTGCCAGTACGGAAGTTTGAAGCGGCGCTGTAATTCCTCGCCGACCCAGATGACATCTTCATACGGCAGCATGAGCGTGATACCTTTTTGGATTTGCTCGGTGATGGCTTTGACCGTGGCTTCGGGTGCGTGCCCAGTCATTGCGCCGGTGTCGCCGAGGCAAAGGTCAACGTAGGAATTTCCGTCCACGTCGGTGAAGTGTGCGCCTTTGGCTTCTTTGACAAAGACTGGAAACGACCCCGCCCAACGAATCATCCAGAGCATGGGCACGCCGCCGTGCAATGACTTACGCGCGCGCTGGTAGAGTTCGTAGGATTTGGGGTGATTCTTGTGGAAGAGTTCTTCTTCTGATTTTAGAAGTTGTTCGAGTTTTGTACGATCAAGAGGTTGTGTCATGATTTTTCACCTATGGCAAATTCAACTCTGCCAGTATTTTTTCTACTTCGTCCAGGAATTCTTGTAATTTGATTGCGCGTTGACCTTCGACACTAAAATCGTGTTCTTCGGGAGCGGAGTGAATGTGCCTATGCCAGTGACCATCCACTTCATCGCGTGCGAACAACCTGTTTCCATTGTGGATCAAAACAAGGTTCGTAGTCTGAAAACGGTCATTCCGATAAATCTGCACAAATAAGTCGGGAGAAATATATAAGCGGGCTTTTATCAAACTCAAGGTTTGTTCAAGGATTTCCAAACGAACAAAGTACTTGCGGCGTTTCAATTCCCTCTGCAAGCCGTTGGCAATGTCTGGAATGTTCATAATTTTTTGCTCAGCGATTTGAGTTTCTTGATTTCATCCTGCATGTCTTCAATGCCAGTCGTCGCCAGTTCCCAGTCAAAATAATCCTGCTCGGCAATGGAGTTTAATTTAGCTTCAAGCATTTTTTGGCGGAACGACTCAAATGTCTCTTTATATTTTTCCTGAAACTGACGCGCCATGCTTTGGTATTTGATGAGATTCTTTTGCGCCTTTTCAAGTAGCAATTCTGCAATGACCTGTTCGGGTTTGCGGTTTGGAAATAGACGTTTTGCGCTGGATTCAAGAGTATTCAGTGTCATGGTTACCTCTGTTGAAAATTATACTCTGAATGAAAAATCGAAAGTCAAAGGTTGTGAGACCTTCAACTTTCAACCTTTGACTATTTGATTGTTACTTTCAACGCTTCGCCAAAAATCTTTAGCCCGTCACTGATCTGCTCGGAGGTCACGTTCAACGGCGGAATCCAGCGGATGACATTGTCGTACGTGCCGCAGGAGAGCAGGAGCAGGTCGCTTTTTTCAGCGGACTGAATGATCTGCTTGACCATTGGCTTGGCTTTCGCCTGAGTTCCATCCACGATAAATTCGGTGCCGATCATCAATCCCTGTCCGCGCACATCGCCGATTTGCGGATATTCTTCCTGCAACTTACGCAGACCGGTTACGAGTTGTGTCCCGCGCTCGGTGGCATTTTCCAGCATCTTCTCATCTTTCATCGCGCGAATAGTCGCCACGCCTGCGGCGCAAGCCACAGCGTTTCCGCCGTAGGTTCCGCCAATTGAGCCGACATCCAATTTCTTCATAATGTCGGTGCGACTGAACACGCCAGAGAGCGGCATGCCAGAGGCAAGTCCCTTGGCGGCGGTGATAATGTCTGGCACGACACCAAAATGCTCGAAGGCGAACCATTTACCAGTGCGACCGAAGCCCGATTGGACTTCGTCGAAGATCAGCATGATTCCGTGTTTGTCGCAAATCTCGCGCAAGCCTTTCATAAATGACGCCGGCGGGACAACGTATCCGCCTTCACCAAGAACGGATTCGATCAGGATGGCGGCCGTGTCTTTGGGAGCGGTCTGCGAAACCAGCAAATACTCAAGCTGTTCCAACGCATACGCGGAGGCTTTTTCTTCGCTCATGCCGAGTCGGAAGGCGTAGGGGAAAGGCGTCACAAAGATGCCCGCAGGCAGTGGACCAAATCCCGTGCGATAGCCAGTCTTGGATGTGGTCAAAGCCATAGTCGCATGTGTGCGCCCGTGGAATGAGCCATTAAAGACGATGATGTTTTGTCTGCCCGTGGCGGCTTTCGCAATCTTGACCGCGTTCTCCAAAGCCTCCGCGCCAGAGTTGGCGAAGTAGAAACTATCAATCGACGGCGGAACGATCTTGCGGAGTTCTTCGATCAATTGCAGCATCGGCTTGTGGATGACAATATTTGCCTGCGCGTGCAGGAACAAGCCAGCCTGCTCGCGGATCGCCTCCACAACTTTCGGGTGGCAGTGACCGGTATTCGTCACACCGATGCCGCTGGTGAAATCCAGCAGTTTCTTGCCATCGTCGGTGTAGATATATGAACCCTCGGCGCGGTCGGCTACGAAATTGAAAATGCGGCTCCATGCGGGGGTCATGTGCGGGAAGTTTTCTTGATAGAGTTGATTGGTCATGATATTCCTTGAAAGTACAAAATCAAAACACAAAGGACACGAAGTACACAAAGGGGAAGATATTTAATCCCGCTCTTTCCTTCGTGCCCGTTGTGTCCTTTGTGTTTAACGGTTTTACGCGGGCAGGTATTCCGCAGCCCATTCAATATCGTGTTTCTTCAAAGTCTCGCGGGTCGGCGCGCCATCGGCGTTTAATCCTGCCAGCTTGTAATAATGATCGATGGCAAAATCAACTTCCTCGTGCGTGATAGCGAAGCCCGCTGTGGGACCAGTTCCGCTCAAAGCCTTGAAGAATTTCTTCGGCAGTTTATCATCCTTGCGTCCGAGTCCCTCGCGGGCATTAAAGGTACGGAAGAGACTCAAGCGACGGCGGCCGACTTCCATAATTTCTTCGACGGTCAAATCCCAGCCGGTGACGGCGTTCATCATTTCAACCGTTTCGTTGGGACCGTAAAGCGTCCACGTGGGGCCGTAAACAAATTGACACAGTTCAGCCGAATCTGTCATTGAGTAAAAGACCTCAGTCTCATACGCAAAGCGGACTTTCTCCTCAGTTAGGCTATACGCAGGTTGCGGCGAACCGAGACCAATCACTTTCAGGCGATCCAAATTGAAATCGCCAATACCTTCTTCGTAATACGGGTCGTGCTCGCTGGACTGATGATCTGCGCCGAAGGGGTTGACCGCATAAATGAGCGCGAGACTGCGCTTGGCTTGCGGCATGTGCGCCGGGAATTCCGCGCCCTTGGATGTGACGAGACATTCATCCGCGCCGTTGCCCCAAACTTGAGCGACGCGCTCAGAGCCTTGCCCAAGCAACTTGCCGAACGGCGTACTGGCTTTGACAATCTGATCCAACGCTTCGAGCATGGCTTCGGCATTGCCAAACTTAAGATCCAAACCACCCACCTGCTCTTTGGTGACAATACCTTTTTCGTAGCATTCCATGGCAAAGGCAATCGTCGCGCCACAGGCGATGGTATCCACCGCGTACTCGTTGCAAATTTGATTGGCCAGCGAAACCGCCGCGAGGTTATCCACGCCGCAATATGAGCCGAATGTGCCAAGCGTTTCGTATTCAGGACCGCCGTATCTTGGGTCAACTTTGTAGGGGCCGTCTTTGATTTCCACCACGCGCTTGCATTTCACCACGCAGGCATAACAGGTATCGCGCTGAGTCAAAATGGTCTCAGCCATTTTTTCGCCGCTGAGAGGTTCGCAACTTTCAAACTGACCCTCGTTATAGTTGCGGGTCGGCAGTGTGCCGATGGTATTGTTGAATAACACCACAACCGCGGTGCCAAATTTAGCAAGCCCGTCCATGTCTCCATTTTCAGGAATCATTTTTGGACCAGTGCGGTTCAACGCAGTTAAAGACTTCTGGTCAGCCAACTGCATTTTCCGTGTGCCGCGCACCACAACGGCTTTCAAATTCTTCGAAGCCATCACCAGCCCCATGCCCGTGCGCCCATTGTGGCGGTTAGACATCGAAACCAGCGTGGAATACAGCACGCCATTTTCCGCGCCAATTCCGTGCTGTAAAATTTCCGCTTTCTTATCAACTTCGTTATGAATAATATCGTCCACTTCCCCCGAGACTTTGCCCATCAAATGCGCAGCGTCGCGCAACTCAGGCTTGCCTTCGATGATCGCAAGATACACAGGCTTAGGCGATTTGCCTTTGACGACGATCCCATCAAAACCGGCAAACTTCAACTCGGCAGGGAAAAATCCGCCACTTTGCGAATCGCCAATGCCGCCGCTGATCGGAGACTTGGCATTCACATTCAGACGGCTCTGGCCCGAAATCGCCGCGCCGGTTGTCACCCCAGCCATCAACGTCAGAACATTTTCAGGGCTAAGCGCATCCGCACCTTTTGGCATATCACGCAAAATGTAATGCATTCCCATCGCGCTTCCGCCAAGATACTTGCGGTAGAAAGCCTCATGCGGCTCCTCCACCGTCAACGCACCAGTCGTCAAATCTACGTGCAGGATCTTACCGATATAACCGTTGGGCATTTCGTCCTCCTGATTAGGAATTGTGAATATTTTTTCAATTATACAATTGCAGATGACTTATGACAACTTGACTTTTCCGAAAGCAACAGATGATTGCCCATTAAGCGATTTTTGGGATGTTATTTCATCCGCTTCTTTCGCATCTGACAATTGGTTCTGTTTCGAAGGAATTTATCCTCCCCTGTCAGCAAGAAAAAAAGCGGGATGCACAACTATAAAAGGTGTGCAAGCAAAGGTTGTCAGGGAGAGGTAACCTCAGGTAGGATAGTTCGGGACCAACCAAACCAAACTACCCGAGGTTCAAAATGGAATATAACATTGAAAAGATAAACCAAATAGGCAAGATGTTGGCGGAAGTGATTGAAG
>CAMCQT010000051.1 GCA_945877125.1 Candidatus Brevifilum fermentans
ATTCTATTGCTTGGGTTGCTCACCGCTGGCGGCGTGGGGCTGGTACAACAGATTCAAAGCCTGGTCACCATCATTCAAAACGCCGTTACCACCCTGCCGCAATTGATTGAAAACATTTCCAATCAGGTTTATCAATTGGGACCCTTCAAACTTGATTTCCGCGCACTGGATCTGCAATCCATTAGCAGCCAGATAATTGGCGTGGCACAGACATTATTAAGCCGCACCGGCACATTACTTAGCACCATTGCAGGCAGCGCGGCCAACTTCCTCGGCTGGACATTCTTCGTCATTCTTGCTTCCTATTTCGTGCTTGCAGAAAGCGGCGGTTTGCGTGGACAACTGGTCCCGCTCGAAATCCCCGGCTACACTCACGATTTTGAGCGCCTTGCGCGTGAACTAGGCCGCACCTGGAACGCCTTTCTGCGCGGACAGATCATCATCTTCTTTCTCGCCGTTGCTGTCTACTCCATCGTACTCAGCGTATTGGGTGTGCATTACGCCATCAGCCTGGCATTTCTTGCAGGACTGGCGCGCTTCGTCCCCTACGTTGGACCCGCCGTCAACTGGACAGTGCTTGTCCTCGTTTCCTATTTTCAAGTTTTCAAACTGCTCGGACTCTCACCTCTCTATTACACCCTGCTCGTCCTAATCGTTGCGCTTGTCATTGACCAGATATTTGATAATATTGTTTCCCCGCGCATTCTTTCGGACGCGCTCAAAGTACATCCAGCCGCAGTTCTGGTGGCGGCCATTGTCGCGGCAAACTTATTTGGGTTGCTTGGCGTCGTTGTAGCCGCCCCGATCCTTGCCACCGCCGCACTCTTGTGGAAATACATCATGCGTAAAATGCTGGATTTGGACCCCTGGCCCGAAGAGGAGCTTCGCCACCCAGCGCCCCCGCCCGGCTCAAGACTTCTCGTTTCGATCCGCCGCTATTTTCGCAGCCTCAGCCTGAATCTCAACAAGAGAAAGTGACCGCCCCTTTACATTTCTGAACGCAACGAGCGCTCCAGCGCACGTTTTAATTAATCAACTTACATATAGACCCAGGAGAATCCCATGAGCAACAAAAATGAAGAACCACGCACCGACACCATCGCAGAGACCGAGAATTTCATCGCATGGAAAGCAGAAGAACCGGATGGCGAAGTCACCTATCACGTCGAATTGAACAACGTCACCGTGCATTTCTTCGAAGAAGAGTGGACTGAATTTCTCGAACTCGTACGTTCATTAAAGTAGATCCAAAATAAGACCCTAAAGGTCTACCTCTTCAACCCATTTGATTGAAGGGAAAACACCTTTAGGGTCTGTTACATGATAGACAGATTTTTTCAGGAGTTAACTGAATGAAATTATTGCAATTCTTATTCCGAGTGGGGACAAGTCTGGTCATAGCATTTATCGCTAGTTTTTCTTCAGCGGTGATTTTTTTTAACTACACAGAATACAAGCACACCTCAGATCGAATCTTCCTTGTTGCAGTGCCAACGCTGGCCATTGCATTCCTCCTGTTTGAAATGTTCCCAAAATTTTGGGCATGGATTAGTCAGGGGCGCCCCGTCACGTTGATCGTATTTGGCGCATTTGCGGCACTGGGCGCAATTACATTTGTATTGCCATCGGCAGTCTCTCGTGTCTATTATCTCGGCATAGCGGCAATTGCCGTTGCGCTGTTTATCTTCATGCTTCCCGCCATTCCCGCCGCCGAGCGGATGCGCCCTGCCCATTCGATGCGGCATTATTTCCCCGGCTTTTTGCTGAGCCTTTTCCTCACATATGCAACCATCGGCTTTTTGGGAGATGTATTCAAAGGCAGATTTGACATCATCACGTTTTCTATCGCGTCCACCATCGTCGGCAGTATCGTTGGATATTACCTTGTGCGCCGCGCTTCTCATTCATTCCGCGACGGCTTTCTGAGCAACCCCATCAGCCTGCTGCTTGCCCTCTCCCTGCCGATCTTTCTAGCAGGGATAATTTACGGCAGTCTGCAATATCCAGCCATGCTTCCCCTGGCATACCTTCAAATGTCCAATAAGTGGCTTGGCATGTTCCTTTCCAGCGCGGCAGTCGGAGGCGCGTGGGGCATTCTTGTACTCGAACAATTTGAAGCACGCGGATATTATCAATCCTTCAAACAGACAAAATTTTTTGCCTTCATCAAAAACAACCTGCCCGGCATTTATGCAGGTTCGTTTTTTTTCCTCATCAACCTTGTGATTGCACGCGCCCTAAATCACCCGACCTACAGCATCAACAGCGTCATCTTTGAAGCAGATGCGGGCCCGTGGATGTCCATCCTCGGCTACCCTGAAGGTCACGATGTAAACCGCGCCGTGCATCCGCTGGTCTTGCTCACCCTGCGCCCGCTCGTCAGTTTCGTACGCCTATTCCTTGCAGAAAAATGGTACCTTGCGCCCATGATCGTCGTCGCCGCAATGAATGGATTATGCGTGCTGATGGGGTGGATATTCGTCAAACGCGCCGCACAAAAAAGCTCGTATGCCTTTCCATTTGCGATCATGCTTGGCACAACCGCCGCGCATTTGCTCTTTGGCTCGCTGACTGAAACCTATGTCTTCGGCATGACCTCGCTCATCTTTTTCTTCGTTCTCGTTCAAGCGGACGAAAAACGCTTCTCCGTGCTCGTGCCTGCAGGCTTGCTGGTCTTCGGCGTAACCGTCACCAACATCGCCCAGGGCATCATCGCGCTGTTCCTCAAAAAGACTTTTAGCTTCTGGCGGCTCATATATTATGGCGTGATCGTACTCACGATCAGCATTGCGCTAACCGCCCTAGTCAGCGTGCTTTATCCAGACAACCAAACCTTCTTCTTCGTCCCCGCCGACCTTGCCTTTGAAAGCCGCTTCTCAAAACCCATCTACGAAGGTCCAATGGAACGCGTGGTCGAAAGAGCCGGCGTGGTCGGACGCGCCATTTTCATGTACGGTGTTGTCGCCCCCACACCCATGGAAAGCGTCGCCCGCAAAAATACAGACCCTCTGGTTGAGTTTGAAACCTTCAACTATCGCTCACATCTCAAAGCCTGGTACAACGGACTCGCATACGTGCCGCTTATCATCTGGCTGGCTTTGCTTGCAGGTGCGCTTTTCTTCTTTTTCAAAAACCTACGCACATCAAATCACACGCCCCTCATGCTGGGCTTGCTCGCAAGCGTCGCCTTCAACTACCTGCTCCACATGAACTACGGCACAGAACTCTTCCTCTACTCACCCTACTGGACCTACCTGCTGGTCTTCTTCGTGGCGCTTGCCTATGCCGAACTTGCAGGACGCCGCTGGTTTGAAACTGTGCTGACTGTTTTTGTCTTAATGCTGATTATCAACAACGCATGGTTTATTCTCGTCATCCTGCGCGGATTGAACCCATATTTCGCCGCTTAACTCACCCCGAGCCTGTTTCTGTCCAATAAAATGAATCTACCCTTTAGGCTTTTCCTAACCACCCTGCTCGCGTTGATGAGCTCCTTCGCGTTCAATTTATTATTTTTCCATCTCGCAGACCGCCCGCTCCTCGATCAGATAATCCTCGTCACAATTTTGACAGCCGCATTGGGCTATTTGATCTTTTCACTTTGGGAAACCATTATCGAGTCTGGCAGATTGCAAGTGCCGGCTATAAAATTCCGCTTCAACACCGCAGCGATTTCATCATTTCTTCGTGAACACGCCCCCGGCATTGTGCTGGCATTGCTTTTCTTCGCCACATACACGTTGATCGGCCTGCGCCTCAATTTTGCAGACAGCGACACCACAGACAACTTCCTCGACGCCGATAATTTTCCCTGGATGCATCGCATCTCTGCCCCGAATGGCTACCAGTTGGATATGCGCGCGCCGCATCCGTTCGCGTATTTCATCTTTCGTCCACTTGGCTGGCTTCTCAATCTTTTCACACCAAACACAACGCTTTCCGCAATTTTGCTAAATACATTTGTGGGCGCGCTGTGCGTTTTCATGGCGTGGGTATTTATCAAACGCCAATTTAAAGATCCCATCTACGCCCTACTGATCGCATCCCTGCTTGGATTAAGCACATCGCACTTCTTCTTTGGCTCAGTCATCGAAACCTATATTTTCTCCGCCGCCGCCATGATCGGTTTTGTTCTGGTGCTTCAAAAACGTACAGATGATTCCATGTTCGCTCCGGTAACAATGAGCGTCATTACCTTCGGCATTACCATCACCAATTTTGCTCAAAACTTCATCGGCTTTTTTGTTACCCAGACCCTAAAATTCCTTCATCCAAAGCGTGACCCTGATGAAGTACAAAAAACCTTTAAAGCCTCTTTTGCCGAAATTTTTCGTTTCACTGCCTTAACGCTCTCAATTGGCATTGTGATCAGCCTTGTCCATGCGGCATGGTATCCATCCAGCAAATTATTCTTCCTGCCTTCAGACGCTTTAATCGAGGAGGATTTTTCTCTTTCCTTCTCCCAACAACCCCAATGGAAAGCCGTTGGGCGCTTAATTCTTCTGGTTCGTACAATCCTGCTCTACACTGTGATCGCTCCGAAGCCTTTTGTTTTTGGAAAAGAAGTGGGCGCGACACTGCCATACTTCAATTTTTTCAAGGTCACACCTGAACTATATTCCTACAGTTCCTACAACGGCTTGGGAAATATCCTCATCACTGTCTGGGCTGTTCTGCTTTTTGCATCAGGCGTGTTCTTCCTGTGGAATCTCATCCGCACCCGCAAAGCGGATCTTTCTCTCGCGTTTGCGCTGAGCCTGTTGTTCAACTTTGTTTTGCACATCAGTTATGGATTTGAACCCTTCCTGTACTCACCAGACTGGGCGTACGCGCTGATCTTCTTCGTTGCGCTCGGACTGGCTCCGCTGGCAAAGAATCGCTTCTTTCAGGCTGGGATGCTGGTCTTTTTGATTCTGCTTGCTTATAACCAAATTCAGTTCATCCAGTTTATGCTTGCTACGATCGCGCCATTTTACATTCAGGGTGGTTGATGCTAAAGTTTTTTAATTCCCGCATGTTCCTTGCGTGGATTCTGTCCATACCTGCCACATTTTTTGCGATTGGTTTCCTGAATAACTTTTATTCAGCGCCTGTTGAAATTGTTTTACTCACGCTCTTCGTGCAGACCATCACGGGGTTGTTGATCTATCGTCTGCTCGGCAAAGCAAAGCACCTGCTTGTCTCGCAACCCGTTGACATTTCCCTCACGCTCGCCTTGTTCCTCGTGCTGACTGCTTTCGCGTGGAGCATGTTTGGGATGGCGAATCAGTTCCCCCGTATGTTTGATGCGGAGTACTTCATCCTAAAAAATGGACAGATGATTCCATTCATCATCGGCAGTATTTTGGTTCTGCCCTGCCTTGCCTGGGGTCGAAGATATATCAAACAGGGAAATATCAAACAGACTCCCGCCTATCATTTTATAAACGGGATCATGACAGGGCTGCTCGTCGCAGGATTCTTTTTTATTGTTTATTTGATCCTTGCTTCCATTTTTAATCAACCGGCTTTTGACGTGGACGATATTTTTTTCGACTCAGACGGCTTGCTCTGGCGCACGCGTTTTGTGACTGAAAATTATCGCGATTATTATTGGCGCTCGGTTCATCCCTTTGTGCTGTTGATCGTCAGACCGCTAATCACGCTTTTTGCTTTTCTCTTGAAAGGGGATCGGCTTGCGGCGGCTTTTGTGCTGGTTGCTTTCGCAGGCGCACTTTGTGTTTTTCTGGCGTGGTATTTTATAAAACACACGGTTGGCAATTCACTTTACGCGCTTTTGATCGCATCCCTGCTGGGCGCATCAGCCGCGCATTTGGTTTTTGGTTCGCTGATCGAAACTTATATTTTCCTTGCCGCAGCGACTCTGTTTTTCCTGGTGTTGCTGCTGAAAGATAAGCCGCTGTTCGCGTTGATCATTGCGGGCACGCTGTCATTTGGAATTACGCTCACCAATTTTGCCCAAACGGTGATCGCGTTTATTTTGGTGAAGAGGGATTTCAAGCAATGGGTTAAATATGGCTTGATCGTCGGCGCGGTTGTCATTCCGCTGGCTTTGCTTAATAATTTCATATACCCCAACTCACAACCTTATTTTTTTATTCCATCCAACTTAACAACCGAAACGGACAATACGTTTACGCCCACTGTGGCGCGTGGAACGGCGATCTTGCGCGTGATGTTCCTGCACAGCATTGTTGCGCCTGACCCATTAATTCTAGACGAGGAAATTCCATTCTTGAAGGTATGGATATTCAAAGCTGAGCCAATGCGATTGAGTGAATACAATACGTGGTTCGGCACCACACTGGCGTTTGCATGGATTGGTTTATTTCTGCTTGGTATTTTCTTTTTTGTGAAAGGTCTAAAAAAGCAGGACAACCGTTTTACTTTTGCATTTATCCTGATCCTGCTTTTTAATTTTGCGCTCCACTTGCGCTATGGCAAAGACGTTTTTCTCTACGCCACCAACTGGACTTATGCGGTCATTCTTTTTCTCGGTCTGGCGTGGAAGGAACTCGCGGATAAAAAATGGTTTCAGGTCGTCCTGCTTATTTTTCTCGCGCTGCTGCTGGCAAATAATTCCCGCCTGATATTCACGATGTTAAGCACATCGGCTTTGCATCTCAAATAGCCAAAGGCACGAAGACAAAAACGAGGGCATCATCTTTACAAAGATGATGCCCTCGTTTTTGTGCGGCGATTAATCCTAGCCTTTTCCCTTCAACTCATCGCGCAAGATCACGCTCATAATTACACTGACAAGGCTGATGACCAGACTGCCGAGAACCGCCTGCCAGAAATCAGTCACCGAAAGTCCCATGCCAAGTGACTGCCCGATCTTGCTGGTGAGCAAAAGCATTCCGGTGTTGATTACGATGGTGAACAAGCCCAAAGTTAGGATGATGAGCGGACAGGTGAGGAACTTCAACAATGGGCGCAGGAGCGCATTCAACAAGCCAAAGATGAGCGCCAGCCATAACACATCAACCCACGAGCCGCGCAAATCAATGCCCGGCACAACAAGAACTGCAACGTACAATGCGACCGCGTTGATCGCCCAGCGAATAATAAATTTTGTCATTCGTACTCCTTTTATTATCAATACGCAAAAAAAGCTACGAAGTTGCTTGCATCCAGATCAACGTGCGGAGCGATTTGAAACCAGCGGCTTGAATGGCGTTATCAAAATCACCTACGGGAAATTCGAGCGCGATGCTGGGATAGGAATGCGACAGTTCGCGCCGCGCTTGCAGCAGCAACACAGTCAACGCATCTGGGTCGGACCCTTCACCTGTTGCGGCGAAGAGAGATTCGCCACGCCCGTAGGGAATCCACGCGAGCACGGCTTCCATGGTTGCCGAGCTTGCCGCAGAATGGTAATTCTTGACCGCGGCCCATTGATGAATGTTCATGTCTACGAATAACAAGTAGAGCCAGTTCCACAGACCCGGCCGAAGGGCGCTAAATGTCCAGTTGCGGTGCCAACTCAAAGGGTCGGGATAGAGGCGCAAAAGCCAGTTGAGTTGTTTCTGCCAATCGCCTGGATTTCTGCTCGTGATGGAGATATCGGTTTGCAAAGTTGGGGCGTGAGAGTCTGTGCTTGCCTGCCAGGAGGTGCGTCGGGCGCGTTCGATAAATCCGAGTTTGGTGTAAAGCTCGATTGCGCCGGGGTTATCCTCTCGGACTTGAAGCCAGATGTTTTCCACTTTTTTTTCGTGAGCGTGTTGTATGGCACGTTCGGTGAGAGCGCGTGCAATGCCCTTGCGGCGATGGTCGGGATGCGTGGCAATATTGGCGATGAGGTAAACGCGCTGCTTGTTATGCCGAAACGGGATGAGGCTGGCGTTGCCAACGACCTTGCCGTTTTCCTCCCAGACGTATCCGCTCAACGGCAGGGATGTGGTTTCGGCGGCGCGGTTTGCCCATTTGATAAAGGAGTTATCTTTTCCGGCGCGGCGCATATCCTGCACGTAGCGTTTACCTTCGCTATCCATGGTGCTGGAAAAGCAAGTCTCAATCAGGTCGGCTACGGCGGGCAGGTCTCGTAAAATATTAAGAGGGCGCAGGTTGGGGTGCAATTCTGCGCGCGCGGGAATGGTAATGGAAGACATTGAAGATATTATAGCCCCTGTTAATCGGGTCGGACAAAATAATTTTATGTTAATTTTGTTCTGACGTTTTATGCGTAAACCCTTCGCTTTCCAGCATTTGATCCAGATGATCGAGCAATCTGGTGACACGGGTTGGCAGGTTCGGAATATCTGCGGCGTTCAACAGCAGGAGTGATGTGATATCCGCTTCGATGCTTTCGGGAAGCAGTTTGCAATGGTTGAGTGCGAACTCAACCATGCGCTTCTCGCCGGGATGTAACTGGCGATTGACGGCAAAAAGGATATCAAAGTAACTCGCAAACAAAGCGGCGAGACGATGGTTGATGCTGACAAGATCGCGGCGTTTTGCGGCTTTTTCGATCTGATAGGCATACGACGGAATGATGCTGCGCAATAGCGGATGATTAAGGGTGACGATATTCTGCCGCAGATCTTCTGGATATTCCGCCTGACATTGCTGTTGCAGTTTGGAGAACCATCCGCGCGGGTCGTGAAAGACAATTGAATGACGAATGGTGCGCCAGAAGCAGGTTGTGTATCCCATGCTGGCTTGGTGTTTTTCAATCACCTGTGAGACTTGGACTTCCATCCAGACTGCGTCAAAGTAAACAATGTCGATCTCGATACCCGTGGGCGCGTTCAGCCACTCATCTCCCGGTCCCCAATAATTGAGGTTGAGACTCGATTGGCTGGCTCCTCCACTGCGCTCGACGATGGAGACGCGATCTTCGAGTGGAATTTCGCTGCGGGTGTAAACATATAAATCAATATCAGATGCATTGTCGGAAATGCCGGCTTCACTTCCGCGTGAACCAGCTAGGGCAATGGATTCAACTTGCGGCAGCGCAGCAAACAGGTCTGCAATTTGTTGGGCGAGTTTTAGATGAGAGGACATGGGAAATATTATTATTTTGTGGTCAAGTTATTAAACCGATCAAGCAATTGATCAAGTTCATGTTTGGCAGAAGCCTGAAACAAATAGTCAAGCCGAATACTTTCGGGCAGTTGAATGGACAAAACTAGCAGGTCGTCATCCTTCCCATTCAGCGTGAGGGATGTGATCTTGTTCAATAAGATGTAATTCCACAATCCGCCGTAGCGGCCAATAGTTCTGTTTTGCGGTTCGTCTTCGCGGATCATAATTAACTCGCGGTCAGTCAGTATGCTGATGTGAGTTGGGGAAATGGTTTTGGAGAATACCCTGCCCAATACTCTAAATACAGGGACGCGGATCTCAGGCTGCAAAATGGACTGGATGACCTTTTCTCCCGCCAGCAAACATTGCCGTGCATAGTTCATAAATTTGAAGTTCAAACTGAGCAGATGGTCGAATTTATCCAATTCCAAACTTTGCACAACCGACTTGTCATCGGATGCAGCAGACCGCATTTTATCCAGGATGGGTTTAAATAGGGGTTCATTTGCTGAATTAAACTTGATGGTGGTTGAAGTTGAAACTCCCTGCTTCGTCACGCCGCTGATTTTGATATGGGCATCGAGCAGGATGGATTTAACTTCAATGTGGCTAATCCCATCAATGGGATAACATTGCGTCTCAAATGTGCCTTCGTTTTTTTCCAGGATATAAATTTCACGGGCAAAAGCGCAGATGAGTTTCTCGGTTGCCTTGGTTACAAATCCCGCGCGGGCAGGAGTGAAAACCGTATATGGAAATGCCTGTCCATCTACAAAGAAGGACTTATAAATTTCAGGCACATCGGCATGAGATCCGATGATTCTGGACCAGGTCAACTTGGTTTGTTGATTGGCGAATAACGTAGGCGTCTGGGAGATTTCTGGAACAGGCGTTTGTTTAAAAATTGTTGGCAGGATATTTTGAATTTTAGTCAATGTGTTCCTTCAATTTATGTTGGCAGAATTGGTCATCTTTCAAAACAAAAGATGGCGAAAGATAGTATAAGCCTATTTTTTGCTAATATTCCCCATCCGCGTTAAAGATTTTTCGACTTTGAGAAAGCCCTAAAACTTTAGCATGGCTTTTCCAAGGTCGCTTGACATCTTTTTAATTTTGCAGCAAGGCTTAACGCGAAAAGCGCAAATTGGGCAAATTTTCGCGAAACTCAATAAAAAAATCGCGTCATTCGCCTTTTCGCGAAATTCGCATTAAGATTTCCCTGACCTTGGAAAAGCCATGAAAACCTTAGCTGTCAAAATTGTTCAAATAGATTTGTTGAGTTACAATAAAATAATTATACAGTTTTTGAGCAGCACCATAGTTATTTTATCAATAATTCACACAAGAGGCACACATGTTTATCCGTAACCTGAATAGATCGCCAATTTTGACGATACTATTCCTATGTATTACTCTTTTATTGACGGCCTGCGCGCCACAACGCGCGCAGGTGAACTTTGTGTTCATGAAAACCAGCGACTTTACCCAGCCTTATTGGGAGGGTGTGATCAACGATTTTGAAGCGCAAAACCCTGATATTCAAGTCAATCTTCAGGTCTTCACCTGGGAGGAGGGCGCGCAGAAAATAGATGCAATGGTGGCACAAGGCAATCCGCCAACACTGGCGCGCGTGGCCACCCGTTGGATCCCAAAATATGTAGCAGCCGGTCTGCTTGAACCAGTAGACAGCTATATGAGTCCTGAGTTTCGCTCTCAATTTATCCCATTGCTAATTAATGAAGGCGCTCAATATGAAGGCAGAACGTTTGGGCTGCCGATCACAGTTTCATCGCGCGCGTTATATTACAACAAGTCTCTGTTCAAGCAAGCTGGGCTGGCTTTACCGCCAAAAAACTGGACCGACTTGAGAAACGCCGCGCAGGCGATCCACGCATTGGGGGCGGAAACATACGGATTTGGCGTTCAAGGCAAACAAGGCAAACAGCCGGAAGTATCGACTTATTTTTATTATTTCCTGTGGGGCAACGGCGGAGAGATATTAACCAAAGACGGCACACGCCCCGCCTTTAATGGACCCGAAGGACTGGAAGCGGCGACCTTCCTGAAAGGGATGATTGCCGATGGTTTGACCCAACCCAACCCCACCGAGAGCGAGACTGATTTCCCACGCAAGGACATGGAAACAACTTTTGTGGAAGGAAAACTGGGCATGGTCATCACGGGTCCCTGGCTGGCAAGCCGGCTGGCAAAGGAAGCTCCCAACCTCGATTACGGATTATCCACCATTCCATACCAAACAACACCAACTACCCTGGCTGCCGGCGATACGCTCATTTTGTTCAAGCAAGCCAAAAACAAGGAAGCCGCATGGAAGTTCATTGAATTTCTGTATGCGGATGATTATCGGCTGAAATATGCCCTGGGCGATGGCGTGCTGCCTGAAAAAATATCGGTTGCACAAAACAAGCAGATCACAGAAAACCCTGCCTATAATTTCTTCATGGAAAAACTTCCAACCGGAAGGTTTGAGCCGGTTAATGTCAAAAGTGAAGACATTTCCAAAGTGGTGGCAAATGCGCTTCAATCAGCCTATCTAAACGACATGTCTCCCGCAGATGCGCTCAATGCCGCCGCTGCCGAAGTGTTGCAGATGCTCTCCTATTCGGCAACCTCCTGGTAACCCATGACAAAAACTTCACACGTCAACCTGGAGAAATGGCAGCAGGTCTCGAAAAATCATTTCTCCAAAATTACACCTTATTACGACCAGGGCCGGGATTTTGAAAGAAGAGAAATTTGGATGGAAGAAATCAGTCGCCACACTCCCATCGAAAAAGATGATTGGGTGCTGGATTCAGGGAGTGGAACCGGACTTTTAGCGGTTCACTTTGCCGAGCAAATCACTGGGCGCGTGTTGGGTTTGGAGCCGTCCTGGTCTATGCTGCAACAGGCGCTGCAAAAAAAGCAGCCGGCCAACCTGGGGTGGTTGCAGGGAATATCTGAAACACTGCCCATTGCAAACAACACGCTTAGGGCGGTCTTTCTCTCTCAGGTCTGGCACCATCTCGAAGATCAGGATCAGGCCGGACGCGAGTTTTTCCGCTGTTTAAAATCAGGCGGCGGATTATTCATCAAGACCTATTCCCACGCCCAGATCAAGGCACGCTGGGATCTGCAATTCATCTTCCCGGAATTAATGCCGCTGATGTTACACATTTACCCCGATGTGCCCGGGTACGAATCACTGCTAAAAAATATCGGATTCACGTCCGTTGAGTTTCAGTCCACCGTCAGGGAAAACTTTTTGCTCCCATCGCAACTGCTGACCATCCTTCGTAAAAAGGCGTGGTCGATGTTTTCGTACCTTACGCCCGAAGGCACTGCGGAAGGTGAAGCGCGGCTGGAAACGCTGGTTGCATCTGGCGATGAGCCGGTGCCGCATTCTGAAGTTCACCTGCTGGTTATCGCGCTCAAATAAAAAGCAAGGAGAAATAAATCCATGTTTCGTTGGCTTACTTCCGGTTTACTTTTACGAATTTTAGTGGCGCTGCTGATCGTTTCAGTGGTTCCCATTTCTCTCATTATTAACGTCACCCAGAAAAGCTACAGAGATACCCAAACAGAAGTGGTGACCCAAAGCCAAGAGGCGCTTGATGGAAAAGCCCTGGAAGGGCTAAAAGCGCGCACCACCCTGCTCGCAAATTCCGTCGCCGACTTTTTGAATCAGCGCGAAGATGACCTGCGCTTTTTAGCGACTCAAACACCCGACGTGCAGACCTACCTGGATTTTGGTTCGGCGCAAAGAGCGAAGCTTTGGACGATCAAAAGCGATGGGCAGGAAACTCGCTTTGAGATGCCCATCTATCAGGAAATCGTTTTTGTAGATATGGACGGGCGCGAGCAGATCAAGGTCAGCAACGAGTGCGCGGAATATCCATTCACATGCAAAATGGCGGAAGACAGTCGAAACCAAAATATTAGCCGCCCTGTGAACACGCTTTATAAAAGCGAAACCTATTTCGCTGAAAGTGAAAAACTGCAAGCCGGTGAAGTCTACATCGGCACGCCGATTGGCTTTCGCCTACCGCCTGAAGTCGCGTATGCCAGCGCCCAATACCGGCCGGGACAACGCTATCGCGGCGTGTTACGCATGACAACCCCGGTCATGCAGGACGGGAAGCGCATTGGAACCCTGGTCATGGCGATTGAGATGCTGCACCTGATGGAGTTCACCGCCCACGTTGCCCCGTCCAACCCCGCGCCCCAAGCTGAGATCGACGCCCGTGAAGCGGATTTCTCCTACATGATTAATCCCGAAGGCTGGGCAATCAGCCAGCCGCGCCACTTCAATATTTATGGTGTGGATGAAAATGGTCAGCCCGTAAAAGGCATCAGTGAGTCTGACCAAAGTCAGGTTGATAATTTATATCGTCCGGGCAACTTGAGCCAGATGGGATTCATAGACCCCAGCTTCCCCAAACTTGTCCTCCTGAATCAAAATGGAAGCAACGGCATGTTGTGGACAAAGGACAATAAACGCGCGTTGATCTATGCCACCATCCCCTATTCCAGCGGACAATACAACACGCCCGCCGGATTTGGCTTGATGATATTAAGCACCGACGGCGGACGCCTGCACAAAGACGCCGAGGTGTTGAGCAAGCAATTTGATAATAAATTGAAAGACATAAGTCAATTTTCATTCCGCTTAATCAGCATAACTTTGTTGGGCGTATTGATACTGGCAGTCTTGCTCGCACGTACCATCGTCGCCCCCATTCTTAGCCTGACCGGTGTGGCCAAATTAATTGAGTCTGCCCAATGGGATAAAGTAAATGCGGCCAGCCTTGAGAAGATCGGCGGCGGGGCCGAAGTAGGTCAACTGGCGCGTGTGTTCGCCTCCATGACCAAGCAGGTTTATGTGCGCGAAACTGATCTTCGCAAACAGGTCGAGGGCTTGAAGATCGTCATTGACGAAACCAAACGCAAGAAGGCAGTTGAAGAAATTACAGACAGTGAATTCTTCCAGAACCTCACTGAACGCGCTTCAAAAATACGTCAAAGACAGCGTGCATCTTCGCAAAAGCCAGACACAAACAAAAGTTAGACAACAATGAAACGCTCTTTAAGCACCCTGCTATCCATTGCCCCCGGCGAAGAGCAAAAGACCTCGCTGCTTTACATTCTGCATCTGCTTTTTTATCTCGGCTTGATGTGGGGTGAAGCGGCACGTGATACGTTTTACATCCAAGCCGGTCTGGCAAATGAGATGGCGCAGGCTTTCATTATTCTGGCTGGCGTCGGTTTTGTCATGGGGCTTTTTTACACCTTTGTTGCAGTCCGAATCAGCAGTGGGACATTGTTGAAAATAATTCTGGGGGTCATGGTCTTGTGGCTGATCTCTGTTCGCATCCTGCTGGCGAACAACTCTGAGCCGCACGGACTGGTCTATTCATATTTCTATATTGCGTACAGCGTATTCCGCGACATATCCAGTTTGCACATCCTGTTGTACATCAATGATGTTTTACGATACCCGCGCCTCCAAACGCGCCTTGCCGCTTCTGCTCTCAGCGGGAATTGCCGGCAGCGCGCTGGCCGGTTTTAGCGCCAAATTTATCAACCAATGGATTCATTTGGAAAACGCCCCCCTAGCCTGGGCGGTCACGCTGGTTCTGTGTTTTATCGTCATCCTGATCATCGAACGCCGCCTAAGCGGAGACCTGGAGCAGATCGAGCGACAGCGCAAAAAATCCATGTCCGCCAACACGGCGGGAACCCAACCTGCCAAAAGTTCAAACGCTTTGCAAAATTTACGCGAAGGGTTCAAATTTGTGAGTCAGTCTGGCTTGCTGCGTTGGCTGGCGGCGGGGACATTTGTGATGGTGGTGCTGACGACTCTGCTCACCTACCAAGCCACCCAACAATTTGCCATTCAATTTGGCAGGGACTCGGACAGGCTCAACACATATTTAAATATGGTCGGCGGCATTTCAAGTGTCGGCGGCTTGCTGATCCAATCTTTACTTCTCAGCAAATTGATCAACTGGCTGGGCGTTGGCACCATGAATTTGGTCTATCCCATCATTACCCTGGGAGCGGTATCGGCCATTAATTTTGTTCCGGGACTGGCAAGCGCGACATTTTCGCGTTTGGATACGAGCGCCATCAAGCAGACTTTCCGCAACCCGCTGGATGCCATGCTCTACAACAGCGTTCCGCTCAATAGCAAAACCCGCGCGCGCGGATTTATGAACGGTGTCATTGTCCCGTCGGCGACATTGGCGGCGGGTTTAATTCTGCTGGCGATTAAGTCGCAAACCAATACACGACCGCTGATTATTTCAATCGGCATCGGCGCGGCGCTGCTGTATATTCTCATCATGCTCAATGTGCGGCGCGAATATGGCCGCTCCATGACCAGCCTGCTGGCCGGCGACGAGATCGCCTTCTTCCGCCAGGATCAAGCTGAGGCGCTGCCCCCAGACCCGGCGACGGTTCTCTGGTTGCGCGAAAAACTGCAAAGTCTGCCGCTGGATGCCAAATCAGACGGGCAGGCGGTTTTCATCAGCCAGATCTTGTATGACATGGATTCGCGCTCTGCCTTGCCTGAGATATTCAAAATGGCAGATCAGCGCGGATCATTCTTCCGCAAAGGGATCATCGAATTCCTCGACCAGTCCAACCTCGACCAAACAGATTTGGTAAATCTTTGCCAGCGCAGTCTCGACGACCCCGAACCTGTTGTGCGTGAAGCGGCTGCGGGCGCATTGTTGAACTTTATCAAACGCGATACCAGCCGGCTGAATCAATCGGGCATGTCCATTCTCAACAGTCTGAACGCCCGCTTTGATGAATTGGAATTGGATAAACAAGCCGAGCTAATTATTTTGATGATTCAACACGGGTCATTCGAACAACAGACAAACGCGCAGTCCACCCTAAACCGCTGGCTTGATTCTGCTACGAAAGAGAGCAGCGCCGCTGATAGTGAAACCAACACCCAAACCCTCGCCGCCGGATTGATCGTTTTGGTTGAAGCCGAAAGGCAGCACTTGCGAAACCTGCACGGCAATGGCTTCGAGAATAACCCCGCCCTGCGGCGCAAACTCAGCAATGAAGCAAGCCGCCTGACGGATTTGGTCAGCAAGTTACAGAAACACCCAGCGGCGTATATCCGTCAGCAATTGATCCCTGCTTTGGTACGGCAGTGCAAATACATCCACTGGGATGGCGAACATTGGGCGACGCAAAATCTTGTCAAACTGCTCGAAGACTCAGAACAAAACATCCGACTGGCAGTGGTTGAAGAGTTGCAGGCAGAGGTGCAGCAGACAATTCCGCTCAAGCCTGTGGTCTGGCAGGCGTTGAACGACCCCGATCTATCTGTGCGGCGTCTGGCTTGCAAATTACCCATCCATTTGAAATTTGCCGAGATTCAAATGCTGCGCGGCTGTCTGGATGGGAGTGCAATGCAGACCGCATCCTACCGAACTGAAAGCGCCATCTACCTGCTGATTCAATCAGGTCAGCGCGGTATGCGCGCCGCGCTGGGCAGGGTGGCAGAATCTTTGGTGCGCGATACCTATTGGCTGACGCTGCAAGGTTCGGCATTGAAAGAACTGGCACAGGCGGAAAATCCGCGGCGCCCGACAGCCCGCATCATGTTCAAGTCATTTCAGGAAGCCGCCCTCTCTGTTTTGGAGCGTGTCTTCTGGTTGATGAGCGCAGACAGCAGTGAAGAGGAAGTTCAGGCGGTTCAGCGCGCCCTGCCCTCCAGCGACCCCGCTGAACGGGCGAATGCCGCTGAAGCCCTTGAAGCCATTCTGCCTCCGGTTGTGGCGCGTCAACTGTGCCGCCTATTGGATGGCTCGCCATCCGAAGAGATCATCGCCTGCGCTGAGAATGAACTGGACATGCGCCCGCCGAGCCTGATGCAAGTCTTCCAAAATGCGTGGATTCAACTCAACGCTCAAAATACCCGCCCCGCCATTCCGCAACGCCTGCAAAATTTCTACACCGATGGCTGGCTAACGGCCACCGCGATCTATCTTCTGACTGAAATTCAAACCACCAGCCAGAGATTATCCATTCCGCCCCAAACCCTGCGCGAGGCCCTGCTGCAAACTCTCAAAGCGGATACCAGACTCAACGTGCTGGAATCCGCCAAATTGGTACTGGCGCGCGAGGATTCAAATCCCAAGGAAACTGCCATGTCATCTTCACATTCTCTCACTCTCATTGAAAAAGTGATCTTCCTAAAAGAGGTGCCGTTCTTCAATGAATTATCGCTCCAGGAAATTTCCATTCTGGCGGGCATTAGCGAAGAAGTAAGTTACCCCGCAGAACACAAGATTTTTTCACAGGGAGATAATACGAAGACGCTTTACCTTGTCATCCACGGGCAGGTGTCTGTGCAACAGCAGCAAGCCCGCACAGGGTCAATTGTACGCCTGAGGGTATTGGGAGAAAAAAACTACTTTGCAGAAACCTCCCTGTTTGACGGCGCTCCGCACCAGGCAGATGTTATGACGATTGAGCCGGTGGACATTTTGCTGATCCGCCAATCGACACTCTTCACCTTGATCCGCCGCCGACCAGATATTGGATTGTCCCTGCTCAAAGCGCTTAGCCAACGCCTGCGCGAAACCTACGCCCAGGTTGCTCAAAGCGAGCGAGCCAAGCCCCAAAAGTTGATGAGTCTGTACGACAAAATGGAAAAGTGATATTCAGTAGATCACGAAAACGTAGTAACGACTTCAGTCGTTCGGGTAAAAAGCGACTGAAGTCGCCACTACGAGACCTATTCGTGAAGTACTGATATTCCAATAAAGACCTCCGAGTTTTTGAAAAACTCGGAGGTCTTTATTTTTCGCCAATTACTGATTACTGCTGCGGCTTCTTTGATTTCCGTGTGAAGAATTTCCACAGTCCCCAGATAATCAACGCGGGCGGCGCAAAGATGGGGACAAAGACCACAAAGACCCAGATCAGAAAATCCACGATGCCTTGATATGCGTAGGTGACAGCTTTTTTGGCATCGGTGAATGTCTCGCCTGGCTTCCAAACATTTGGTTCGGGAGTAGGCGTGGGAGTTGCAATCAGTTCGGGCAAGACAGGTTCAAAATTGACCGTGATCGTGGAATACGCGGAACGATCCTGCAAATAATTCATCTGACCCTTGATCTGCTCGATTTGGGCTTCCACGTTGGCAAGTTCAGCATTGATGCGCAGGGCTTCGTCCACTGTTTTGGCATCATCGAGAAAAGATTTGATGCGGTCGCGGGTAGCTTCGAGATTGCTGACCTGCGATTGCAGATCCACAAATTGATTGGTCACATCTTCTCCCGAGGCTGTTTCATCGAGGATTTTGACAGCCAATCCGCGCAGACGGCTGAGGGTGCGCTCAAACTGGTCCACGGGCACGCCGATGGTGATGGTGGCATATTTATAATTTTCACCGTCAAAATACGGCTGGTACCACACACGCGAGCTGATGATATATCCGCCCATGTCACCGATGGCTTGCGTGGCGCGGTCAATGGCAATATCGGTATCTTCAACGAGAAGTTTGATTTCACCATTTTTGATAATCATGTGCGAGGCGGCAAAGGCGGCACGCTCCGCGTCAGCGCCTATGTTGTAAACGGGAGCAGATGAAACATCCGCAGATGGGGCGGACGCTTCTTTTGCAACATCTGCCAGCCCCGCATTTTCTTCGGCAAGGGGCGCCTCCATTGCGAAAGCCTCAACAGCGGGCTCAACTTCCTGGGCAGGAGCGCTGGTAGATGCCGCACTTCCACAGGCACTGAGCACCATCATCCCCAATAACACAAACAAAACAAATACATTGAAACGTGTTTTCATCTTCTTCTCCTTTTGAAATTTTATTCGGCGTTGTAAATTAGACGAAGGGCAGAATGGAATGTTCCCCAAAATAAAAAAGACCGCGAATGATTCTTCATTCACGGTCTGCAACAGACAATATTTTTACCTTGATGATATTAACTAATTTGAGTTTAACTCTTCCAGCAATTTAATTAACTTCCCGCCGATCACCGCGCGGCTAAAATTCTCTTCCAAATATTTGCGTCCCTTCAACCCCATCGCGCGGCTTTGTTCTGTGTCCGCAGCAAGTTGGCGAATGGCTTCGGCAATTTCTTCTGCATTGCCTGGCGCCGCAAAAATTCCGCAGTCCGCGGCTTCAACCACTTCACGGATCACGCCGTCAATTGCCAGCGCCACAGGTCTGCCCGCCGCCATGTAATCAAAAACTTTATTTGGATACGTCGTTTTATATTCTTCAAGCGGCTTGAGAATCGCAATGCACGCATCCGCGCCCGCCAGCGCAGCCGCCATCTCAGTTTTTGGCACAGACGGCAAAAAGGTCACATTCGATAAATTCATTTCTTTTGCCTGCGCCATCAGCGCGGGCTTTTCTTTTCCATCGCCCAGCAAAATAATGTGGATATTTTTTTGATCAGCCAGCAAGCTGGCTGACTCCAGAATGATTTGAAGGTCATTCGACATGCCATGCGCGCCCGCGTACAACGCAACAAATTTATCTTTCAAATTATTGGATTGGCGGAATTCTGCGCCGCTGTCAGCCGGATCGAACATGGATGGGTCTGCACCGTTGGGAATCAAATCCACGCGCTTCGCGCCGCGGCTGGAAACTGGTTGCAAAAATCCCGGGCTATTGACCATCACCCGATCCGCGCCGCGATACAAAAATCGCTCCAGCCATTCAGAGAGAACGATCAAAATGGGATTCTTCAACACGCCCACTGCAATCGCAAATTGCGGCCACAGGTCGCGCACCTCGAACAAAAACTTCGCGCCTTTTATGCGTGCCAGCGCCCAAGCCGTCACTCCCTGAAAAATAGGCGGCGACGTGCCCCACACCAGGTCCACATTTTTTACGCCAAGTCCGATCCAAAAGGACGAAAGCATGAACGAAAAGAAAGCGAGCACACGATGAATAAACGACTTATGATGCGCGTCATAAACAGCCGCGCGCAAAATGGTCACACCGCCCCCCTCTTGCTCTCCCCCCATTTTCGGAGAAAACGGGGAGAGACGGAAGGAAGTTCCCGTAATATAACTGACAGGAGAAGCGATAACCGTTACTTTATGTCCCCGCGTAGTGAGCAGGCGCGCAAATTCATGGTGACGTGTGCCGCCAGGTTCATGGATGGACGCAAATGCCTGATGAATGATGAGAATGTGCATGGGTGGAGAAAAGGATGAAAGATAAAGGATAAAGGATGAATCTTGCTATCGCTTTTCTTCGATGATGACAACCGGCTCAACGGGCCAACCTGCTTTTACAGAACGAACGACCAAATCCGCAAGTTCACGCGGCAGAACGTTGTGATTTGAAATATCTACCAGAGGAAGCCAGAGTGGAAGAAATGTGCCGTACACAGGGTTGTATTCATCGAATTCCTCGCCTGTGCCAGAACCAAATTCGCCGCTGAGTTTTTCTGCCAGAAAATAATATTGTGTATTTCCGTTGAAAACCACCTCAGCTACTTTTTGTTTGATCTCAACCAGAATACCCAACTCTTCTTCAGCCTCGCGGATCGCGGCTTGCTCAGGAGTTTCGCCCTCGTCAACGCCGCCGCCGGGGAAGGCGAAATAATGTTTGCCTGCGCGGTGACGCTCAATGAGCGCGAGTTTGTTATCTTCGATCAGGATGATGCCAGAGCGTTGTCGCATAAAAATTATTTCCCTGCCAATAGTTCACGGGTCTTGTCCACGTCTTCCTGGATTTTCCAGATCAACGCCTCAACCGAATTGAATTTCAACTCGTCGCGGATGCGGGATACGAATTCCAGTTTTACGTGTTGTCCGTAAATATCGCGGTCAAAATCCAGCAGGTAGGCTTCGAGGCTGGGGGTTTGCCGCTCAGGAGTAAACGTGGGATTAAAACCAATATTGGTGGCCGCCATAAATTTTTCGTTCCCCACATATGCCCAGCAGGCATAGATTCCATTGGATGGGGTCGCTTTTTGCTGGGGGTAATCAATGTTTGCCGTGGGAAAGTTAATCGTCCGCCCGCGCCCTGCTCCGCGGATGACTTCTCCGCCCAGGGTGTAGTTGTAGCCAAGCAGTTTTGCGGCTTCGGTCACATTGCCTGTGGCAACAAGTTTGCGAATTTCGGTTGAAGAGATCACGCCGCTTTCGTCGCTCAGCGCGTGAATGACTTCAACTTCATAATTCAATTCCCTGCCAATTTCGGTGAGACGTGCCGCGGTGCCTTCGCGCCCTTTGCCGAGGGCGAAGTCATACCCGATCAGCAGATGTTTGAGGTCGAGAGTCTGCTTGAGCTGGGACATGTACTCGAAAGCCGTAGCAGCCGACAGGTTGCGAGAGAAGCGTTGGGTGATGACAATATCCAGTCCGAGGCTGCCCAATAAATGCGCTCGTTCATCTGCCGTGGTCAGGCATTTTATATCCTGACCTGATAAGACACTGGCGGGGTGCGGGTCAAAAGTTAACATAACAGCAGGCGCATGATTTGCGTGCGCGTCTGTGGTGAGTTTACGGAGGATCTCGCGATGTCCGCGATGGACGCCATCAAAAACACCGATGGTCAGCCATGCGTTTTTAGCAGAAACTTCTTCGAGGGAATGATAATGTCGCATAGGATAAAAAAGCCGCCGTTACGGCGGCTTCATGTCATTGCGAGGGCGCATTTGCACTTTACCCGAAGCAATCTCCTGCGCCGTGAGGGGATTGCTTCGTCGGGGAGAGCACCCTCCTCGCAACGACATATTAATTAGTCTGAAGTGAAGAAAACTTTCTTGGGCTGCCATTCACGGGAGCCGTCTTCGTTGATGGTAAGCTCCATCAGGGCAACCAATTCGCCTTGCGTGCTGACGCCGCGCACCTTGGTCTCGGTAGGTTCGCCGACCACTTTGACACGATGCCCATGACGCACACCTTCAACTTCATCAGGGTTTAGTTCAATCGCTGTCCAATCGCCAAGCGCTTCTGCGGCAGGGATCAGGTATTGATACCAATTGCCAGCGGTGAAGGCTTCCTGCAATTTTCGCAGAGGCACTGAATCGCGCAACGAGAATCTTCCGCTTTTGGTGCGGCGCAAGCCGACCAAATATGCGCCACAGCCGAGCATGACACCGAGATCATTCGCCAGCGAGCGGACATATGTGCCGGAGGAGCAATGCACATCAATCACAACTTCGGGCGGAGCCCACTCAAGCACTTCGAGATGATGCACTGTGATCTTGCGTGGAGCAAGATCCACTTCCTCACCTTCGCGCGCCATTTCGTAGGCTTTGCGTCCCTGCACTTTTACAGCAGAGTAAGGCGGGGGAGTTTGCTCAATTTCGCCCACGAATGTTTGCAGGGCTTCTTCAAATTGCGCTTCGGTCACATTGACGGGGTCTTTTGAAAGCGTCACTTTGCCTTCGCCATCAAATGTGTCTGTCGAGCCGCCCAAACGAATAATAGCCTGATACCGTTTATCAGACGCAGAAACATATTCGCTCAAACGTACGGCGGGACCCACGAGAATGACCAACACACCAGAGGCACGCGGGTCAAGCGTTCCGGTGTGACCGGCGCGGCGCAGTCCTGTTCCATTACGAATCGCCTGCACCACATCATGTGATGTCATGCCGACGGGCTTATCTACAACGAGAGCGCCAGAAATGGCATTCTTTATATCCTGACTGTTCATACTATATTCCTCCTTGGTTATTTATATATCATATTATGACAAAAAACGTCTTAATATACAATGGGTTCTTTTGTACTACAGATTTAGAAATTCGCGCGTCTTTTTGAGGACTTCCTTTTGGACTTCGATCAAACTTCCCTGGATATCTGCTCCTGCGGCTGCGGCATGCCCCCCGCCTTGAAAATGTTTTGCAACTTTTGAAACATCCACGCCGGCTTGCAAAGCGCGCCATGAAATCTTGACGTGATTATTAGACTGCTCAACAAAGACCATTCCTACTTTATTTCCATCAATTGCCGAGATCATGTTGATCAGGTCGGCGTCATCGTTGCCGCCGTAGCCCGCAATCTTGCGGTCTGCAATAGTGAGTGTGCCCCACACAATGCCATCCTTGCTTTGCAGTGTGGAAAGTCCTGCGCCCCAATAACGGGCGGCCGGAAATGATTTTCTCACCAATGAGTGCATGTATATCTCAGGCATATCCACGCCTGTTTCCATGAGAGTCGCGGCCTGACGCAGCGATTCTGGCGTAACGTTGGATGTGCGAAAACCCAGTGTGTCGGTGAGAATGCCAGTTAGCAGCGCAGCGGCAATAGGTTGGGTAATTTCAAATCCCCAGACGGGCAGGTAATTCGTGAGGATCGCAGCCGTGGCTACTTCCTCTGCCTCAATAAGGTTCAATTTTCCAAATTTTTCGTTTGTTTTGTGATGGTCAATATTAATATCAGGCTGACCGAATTTTTCAAAAATACTCCCCGTACGTTTGAAATCTGCACAATCCACTGTGATAAAGGTATCGTGATTTGCCTTTGGTTCCTTTTCGATGAATTTGCTTCCTTCAAGGTATTTGAATGAAGAAGGCACGCCGTCTGCCAAAACCATTTGCACAGATTTGCCCGCATTGCGCAAGGCTAATCCAAGCCCAAGCAAAGACCCGATTGCATCCCCATCAGGTCGAACATGCGAAGCGATGACTATTTTTTTTGCTGCGCTTAATCTATCTTTTATTTCCCCTATGAGTTGACTGTCCACTTATGAGTATCCTCCAAAAATTTAAAAAATAGGGGATGCGTTTGAAACGCACCCCCTAAAAACTACTTTTTTTCTCGTAACCCAGCTAGAACTTTTTCGATATGATCTGCATGTTCTGGTGTGGGATCCCAATGAAAGCGTAACCTTGGGAAAGCACGCAGTTCAACTTTGGCGGCTAGAATCCGCCTAAAGAAACCGCAGGCAGAATGAAGTCCGGCAAGGATTTCGACAGAGCGTCCAGAACCTTCAATCGCAGAAACGTAAACATCTGCGAAAGCCAGTTCCTTATCTATCTTTACGTCAGTTATGAAAATATTTTTCAAACGCGGATCATTGACCTCACGGATAAGTAACTCCGAAAGTTCCTGACGTACACGGTCCGCGATGCGTTGTAAACGAATTCCTGATGGCATTTTTTATTTACGATTTCCGATTATTTAATTATTCGACAACATAACAAACTAACTGGTCGCCGGGCAGAATGTCATTAAAGCTTTTGAAGCCGACGCCACATTCATAACCCTGACGGATCTCTTTCACGTCTTCTTTTTCATGACGCAGAGAAGAGAGATCGCCTTCGTAGATCATATCTGTACCGCGGAAGAGGCGCACGCGAGCGCCGCGTTTTAATTCGCCTTCAGTGCATTTGCATCCTGCAACCTTGCCAAACTTGGAAGCTGAGAACACGTCCAAAACCTGGGCGCGGCCAATGATCTTCTCGACGAGTTTGGGTTCAAGCATACCATTGAGCGCCTTCTCAATGTCTTCGGTCATGCGGTAGATAATTTCGTACAGACGAATATCCACGCCTTCTTTTTCAGCCAGGCGGCGACCGTCTACATCTGCCTGTACGTTAAAACCAATAATAATGGCTTTCGATGCGGATGCAAGCATTACATCATTATTGCCGATGTTGCCAGTTTCAGCATGCAGAATGTGCAAGCCGATCTCGCCTTCACCGAGTTTATTCAATTCATTGACGATCGGGTCAAGTGAGCCTTGCACGTCGGCTTTGATAATAAGGTTAAGTCCCTTGGCTTCGCCAGCTTGTACGTTGGCAAACAAATCTTCAAGCGAGACCTTTTTCTTGGTTTGAGATAAAGTCTTGGCGGCATCCATGCGTTCGGCAACGATGTTGCGCGCCTCTTTTTCAGATTTCACGACCTGAAAAATATCTCCAGCGGAGGGCATGCCCGTTAACCCCATCACAGCTACCGGCGTGGAGGGTCCCGCTTTCTTAATCAGCTTGCCTTTGTAATCGGTAATGGCGCGCAATTTGCCATAGGCCGTTCCAGCCACAACGATATCGCCTGCTTCAAGCGTTCCATTTTGAACGAGCAAAGTAGCCATGACGCCTTTGGCTTTATCCAGCTCAGCTTCAATGACTGTGCCGGTCACTTTTCCACCAGGGTTGGCTTTGATCTCGCTGCTGTCGGCGACAAGTAAAATGCCTTCCAGCAGATCATCTATGCCCATTTTTTGTTTTGCCGAAACAGGGATCACCATGGTCGTGCCGCCCCACTCATCAGGAACGAGTTCAAGCTCGGCTAGTTGCTGTTTCACGCGGTCAGGATTGGCGTTCGCCTTATCCACTTTATTCAACGCCACCAGCATGGGCACGCGAGCGGCTTTTGCGTGGGCAATGGCTTCGCGGGTTTGCGGCATAACACCATCGTCAGCGGCAACGACCAGCACAACGATATCTGCGCCTTGCGCTCCGCGTGCGCGCATTTGAGTGAATGCGGCATGTCCGGGGGTATCCAGGAATGTTATGAGGCGTCCCTTCTTTTCAACTTGATATGCGCCGATGTGTTGCGTAATGCCGCCTGCTTCCCCTGCGGCAACTTCAGTTTGACGAATGGCATCCAAAAGGCTGGTCTTGCCATGATCCACGTGTCCCAGAATGGTGACCACAGGCGGACGCGGTTTCAACAACGCGCTATTTTCTCCCGCAATCATCTGACGCCAATGTGGTACTTCCCCCGCTTCTTCCTTCGTTGATTCTTCCACAGCTTCGAGAATTGCCTCAAAGCCATATTCGCCCACAACGATCGCGGCCGTGTCAAAATCCACGGTTTGGTTGATGGTTGCCATGACACCATTTGACATTAACTTTTTAATCAGGTCAATGGGACTTTTTCCGATCTTCAACGCCAGGTCACGAATCACAATATTGGCTGGCAATTCAATCTTATTTCCGTTGCTACTCATAGGCCACCTCCTTCTAGTTTGCAAATCCTGCTGAGTGTCACATAAATTACCAAGCCTGCTGGGAGAAATCACAAATAAAAATCATAATTTCAGTTTGGTTATTTATGCGGCACACTGTAATCAAGATCGGCATATTCCTTAATTCCCCAACGAGATGTCTGTAAGCGAGTGGCTAATCGTTCACATAGGTTTACCCGTTGGTCTCTGACTCATCAGCATGATGAGTCGGCAGAGTATTCATAAAACTTTCCAATCGAACGCGATCTTCCGCGGTCAATTCCGCTTTGAGCGCATGCGCCAAAGCGCCCCTCATTCCACGCACCCAACAATCGCGTTTGTCGTGCATATAAGCGCCCCGTCCGGTTAATTTACCGGTTGGGTCTACTTGCACTCCATCAGCCGTTCGAACGATCCGCACCATTTGTCTTTTGGGCAGAACTTCACGACAACCCACGCAAGTTCGCTGGGGCACATGCTTTACACGCTGGGCAGATTTCTTGGTCACCTTCAATTTACCCGAAGGTTTATTCCCAATCATTATCAGGAGTAGTATCGCCGCGCTTGTGGATCTTGCGGCCTACAACCGCACCAAGTCCTTCGTCAAACTGCAATTCAACAGCTTTCTTTTTGCCCTTCTTGCCCTTCTTCTTATCACTGGACTCTTCATCTACTGGAGCAGTGGTTTGGAAGATTTCAGGCTTCATCTTGAACAATTCGTCCAATACGACGCCGTCCTTCGCATGTTCTTCCTCTTCGTCGGCTTTCTTCGCGTCTTTCTTTGCGTCGGCCTGTTTCTTCTCGACTGAAATTTCCTCAGCCTTGACAGGTTCTGTCGCGATCTCAGCAACAACGGGCGCTTCAACTTCCAACTTCACCGGCTCTGGTTCAGGCTCAGGGAAGGTGAGTACAGCAAGTACTTCTTCAATATTTAGAATGGCTTTTGAGCCAATGCCTGCCAACCCAAGTACTTTATTTGAATCTGTCTTGAGTGCAAACATCAAACTACCAACGGTCTCGAAACCAGCCTCAGTAAGAATATTGAAGATGTGTTCCTTGAGTCCCGCCTGTTCGAGCGGCATCGCGAATGCAGTAGCAGGAACTTCTGCGCGTGCGGCGGTTGTGCGTTCTTCCTCCACGCGGGCGGCTTCTTCCTTGATCTGGATCGTACGGCGTTCCACGCGGTCTACAAATTGTCCAAGCGCAGTATATTCTTCCGGTGTAAGAGGACGATTCTCTGCTTTCTTCGCGAGAATTTCCTGGATTTGCGGGATTGATTCCACGGCGGCTGGCACCTGTGCGGCAAGTTCCGCATTGTGCAGCAATTTCTTGAGTGAGTCGCCAGAGGCTTCGCTGAGAGACTTGATATCAATGCGCCAGCCGGTCAACTTCGCGGCGAGGCGCGCATTCTGTCCATCACGACCAATGGCAAGGCTCAATTGATCTTCACCCACCACGACTGTCGCAGTGCGTGCTCCTTCACTATCCGTGAGATAGACACCGTTGACACGTGCCGGGCTGATGGCTTTGGAAATATAAACAATGGGGTCTTGATCCCATTGGATAATGTCAATTTTTTCGTCGTGCAATTCTTTGACAATGGCCTGAATACGCACGCCCTTAATACCAACACACGCGCCCACTGGGTCAATGCCGGTCTGTGTGGCTGAGACAGCCACTTTCGCGCGGGCCCCTGGTTCGCGAGCAATCGCGCGGATCTCAACAATGCCATGATAAATTTCGGGAACTTCATTTTCAAGCAAACGGCGCAGGAAGTTGCGATGTGCGCGGGACAGAACGATCTGCGGTCCGCGTGTACCGTCTTTTACTTCCATGACCACGGCGCGAATACGGTCGTGCAGTTTAAGTCTTTCGCCAGGGATCTTCTGATTATTGGGCATCACACCTTCAGCCTTCATATCAAGACCGATGGTGGTGCTTTGCGCATTGCTGGTCTGTACCAACCCAGAAACGATCTCGCCAACCTGACGCTCGAAAAACTGCATTTGATTGGAACGCTCAGCTTCGCGGATACGTTGTTGAATCACCTGACGTGCAGTTTGTGCAGCCACACGCCCAAAATCTGCGGGAGTGGTTTCAACTACCACCATATCGCCAAGTTGAGCTTCAGGGTTGACCTTGCGCGCCACTTCCAACAATACTTCGGTACGGTCATCAACAATACTGTCTTCAACCACTTCCTTCTCGGCGTAAACTGTCACTATTCCGGTTTCAGGGTCAAGTTTAGCTTCCACATGTTGAGCTGTGGACGCGCTGACAGCCCGCCGATATGCAGATACCATCGCCGACTCAATGGCGGATATCACCACATCTTTGGCGAGTTGTTTTTCTTCAAGCACTTCATTGAAAGCTAATGCGAATTCGTTTTTAGCCATGTTCCCTGCTCCATTACTCCTGTTACTATTACTACAAGCAGAAAAGTGGGGGTTACCCACTTTTCGATGTCGTCTCTATTGGGTTTTCCGTTCGTGCGAAATTTTAGCATAGACACAGGGATGGCGCAAGGTACAACCTGAAGCGAATCATAAGTTTTCTGAAAATTCATTACAAATTTATCCAAAAGGGAAACATGCCATTTTTTTGCTTTATGTAATTCTTTAGTTTCGGCTAAGTGGAATTGATAAAAAAAGAGGTAATGGTGTAAAGCGTGGTAATCTTGTTTTGCGAACAAATTCCACAACACCATTACCGAGATGAATCATACCATAGCCGTTTTGAACGAACTACTTGTCGGTCTACCCATA
>CAMCQT010000052.1 GCA_945877125.1 Candidatus Brevifilum fermentans
CTTTTGCTCGAAGGCGGATATGGCTGTGGAAAAACGCATCTTGCGGCGGCGATTGCCAACCATGCTGTCAGCAAAGGCATTCCCACTTTGTTTATCACCGTGCCAGACTTGTTGGATTCTTTGCGCTTTGCCTTCAACGATCCTGAAACAACTTTTGAGCAGCGCTTTGCTGAAATCCGTTCGGCACACTTGTTGGTGCTCGATGACTTCGGCACGCAGAACGCCACGCCTTGGGCGCAGGAGAAAATATTTCAGATTCTGAATTTTCGCTACGTCAACAAACTGAAGACGGTGATCACGACCAATCTGATGCTGGATGCCTTCGAGGGGCGTGTTCGCTCACGGTTACAGGATGAGGAATTGGTACAGCATTTGAAGATCAGCGCGCCGGATTACCGGCGTCCCGAAGAGACCAGCAATCCTGGCATTTCGATGCTGACCCTGCCTGAGCTGAAGACGATGACGTTTCAGAATTTCCAGACACGCGAGGGGGAAGTGGGTAGGGAGGTGATGACCACCACCATCACCGAGCGGCAGGATAAGTTTGGCGCCGTTCACAAGGATAAGGAAGTCACGCGCGTCAAGGTATCCACCGATGACATCCAGTCTCTGCATGATGCCTTCGGCGCGGCGGTGCGTTTTTCAGAGGAGCCGCATGGCTGGCTGGTCTTTTTGGGAGGATCCTTTTGCGGCAAGACGCATCTCGCGGCGGTGATCGGGAATTATCGCATTGCGCTGGGTGGGCAGGCGATTCTGGTGGAGGTGTCCTCCCTGTTCGATTATCTGCGCCAATCCTTCCGACCCAATTCGGAGGTTTCCTTCGACCGGCGCTTTCAGGAGATCCGCGCAACGCCGTTATTGATCCTGGATAATTTGAAGGAAAGCAATGCAAGCGCTCCCTGGGTGGAGGATAAATTACACAGCCTGTTGAACTATCGCTACAACCTGCACCAGCCCACAGTGCTGACCTCAACGTTAGGCGCCGATGCTTTCGCGCTCAGCTACCCCAGTTTATGGAACAAGATATCGGATTCTTCCATGTGTCAGATACTCTCGATCCACATGCCGCCGTATCGCCGTGGCATCAAACCAACCAATCAAGGAAAAAGAATAGGATAACCATGTCCATCACATACGCCACATCCCACATCGATGGGGGACTGGATTGTTCCAGCCTGTCCATCGGCATCCTGAAATCCATGCCCGATTCGCCGATCGTGAAGGCGATGGTGATCGCAGGGCAACAGGCGCATCCGATCTGGGCGTTGGACCGCCTGGCGCTGGTGATCTACAGCTACGTTCAGTCCGCAAAGTATCATTATCCGCGTGGCCCGCTGCCGATCCAGGTCAATGTCCGAGGTTCGCTGATCAGCAACTCGATCACATCCAGCATTATGGTGGACTTGATCGTCTGGCACACGTCCGAAACGATCCGCATAGATGCCGAGCGGTTGATTGCCAAGATGTCTTCCAATGCACGCCTGACAAGTGATTGGCCAGTGAAGACGGAAATGGCGTTGCCGGTGGAGGCAGGTAGGTGAATTCCAAATTGAAAAACAAAAGCGGTCGTTTTTGGCGACCGCTTTTCCATGGCTAGATAAAATGAACGTCCATTATCTTTCACGCTTCACCCCAAGTTTTCTTCCAAGTGTTCCCACCTTTTGGTTTTCTTGCTGCAATACCCTTGCCTGTCCCATGCCAATAGTAGTGTGATGACCCACTCCGCAATAAAACGAAAAATTCGCGAGAGATTGGAGCACAGTGGCGGCGCCATCCCAATATTGTTGCCAGTCTTTTTTGACCTTGCTCTTTGGCGATAAGGAAAAGCCAACTGTTCCCGTGAATCCTGTTGCTGCTCCGCGCGAACCTTCGGCAAATTCCCAGTGGGTTGTATTTACGGTGGTTAATTCATCAATAAGGATACAATCATTTGCGAACTGTGGCCAGAACTCGTGGACTTGCATCGGCTCGGGAGCGAAGGTATTCCACTTTTCCCAAAGACTCCTAAATATTTGACCGGACGAAGGCGCACAGACATCCAATCCATTATTTCGAAATGCTGTGGGACTGGTAAATTCCATGCGAACATGATTTTTTGAATTAACCATTGCTGTGTCTTGGGCAACATCAGAGAAGGAGGATTCGCCAGCCCATTCATGTTGCGAACGAGTGGAGAAAACCTCATCCACGCGAAAATCCATTTTATAGAGCGTCAACTGGTTTGCGCTTCGCGTGCGGCGGACGATCTTTTTCTCCACTGCATCAGAAAGTTCTTCATTGAAACTGGTAATGCGCAGCAAACAAGGTTGCCCTGGTTCTAGCCAACCTCCTGCACGCAGAGGACGTCCGCGCTCATCGAGCAGGGTTGAAACCGTGTATGGCTTCAATCCCTGCTCGTCGTGTAAGCGGCTGGCAAGTGATGCGTGGGAACGAGTCAACTGTCCCAAGAACCAGGCTTGGGCAGGACGTCCCAGCGGACCCAGGATTGGGTAGGAGGATTCAGCAGTGAGGGAGATGACGAGGGAACGGAACATCATTTAAAATTATGATTCTTTACAATATACAATCCACTTTGTCGAATCATTTTTGTCACTTTCTACTTTCACAATTTCTAATTGAGGTGATAATTTATTTGGTATATATCGATGTAATTTATCTCGTTCTTCAACAGGCAAAATGAAATCAACATCCTTTCCATATTTTTCATTATTTAAATGCACATTCCCTTTGCCCAAGTCCTCCACATATGCAACAATACACTTGATTTTGTCTCCTTCTTTCAACTCACTGCCTTTTGTTTGAGTGGCTAGTATGGGGTTTTCTGCTCGTTTTCTGTATTCTGCCGCCATTTTCTTAGCATCTGTTTGTTCTTTGAACCAGCCAAAGACTTTCTTGGGAGTAGGCAAGACAGGACGGTCTTTATATTCTTCTTTTTCAATCTCCATGTAACGTGTGATCTCAATAACTTTATCCTCAACAGTATCTCCGTGCCATCGAAGGAGTTCTAGCAACTCTTGAATTCGCGTATTGCCAGATAGTTTTTGTCCCTCGCTAAGCACTTTATGCTCGCGCATGAAATTCTCGAAGTCGAGAATGTAGCCTTCAGGCATTTTCGCCGAATCCGCAGGGGTAAACCATGTATTACCATCTAATAATTTAGCGTAGCGACCACGAGTTTTCTCGCTTTCATCTTTCCGCAAAGATAAGTAAAGGTTGTTTAGAGTAATTTTTATTGCTCCCATTCCCAAGGGCTTGCCCATTCCAATCTTGTGCCTATAAGTTTTTCCGGATTCTCCTTGTATCTTTAGAACCCAACACAACACCCCTAATTCTTCCGGACGCAAATTTTCAAAATGAATTTTAGAAGTGAAACGAACTCCACTCTTAATGGGAGTAATTCGCGTTAGAACATTTTCCGGGAGTTTCTTGCTTGGATCTTTGGCTTCATATTTAATTTTGGGGTCGCTTCCTTTATGCCAGTAAAACTTGTAGCCGCGAATGCCGGTTTGAGATGGAGGTGTTCCGTAATGTGCAAGGGATTCTTTTTTGTTTGGGTCATGCTCTTTGTCTTGAATCAGATAGTGTTGGAATGTAGTTGGCTTGGGACTGGACAGGATTTTTGGTGTAATTGGCTCACCGTTGTTGTACCAAATTCCATTAGCGTTATCCACATACATGGCGTCACTAAAAAATACACGCCCGGCGCGTTGTTTGGCGGGTCCAATTTGTTTTCTGATCGTTTGTCCATCAATATTTTTCTCTTCCCATTCCTCAGTCCACCCAAAGATTGCATCCGCCATATCAGGGTTGGGGTTATTACGGAGAAAGTCGGGAACAAAATCCAAAGGATTAGCGGCGCGGTTTTCTCCATCCAGCATTACAGGAATTCTGAAGTTGGGGTTGTGTCCAAAGTATTGAACTGTTTTAGATTTATCCTCACTTGGAATATAAAACACTGGCTTGCCATGTCCCAGACAGCCCCAACTTTCATCGTGGACACCATCTCGCCAGTCAGTTAACTCTTCTAATTGATAAGGGGTCAACCCTGCGCGGTAATCCTCAATAACCTGTTCTGGAACAGGTAGGCGTGTTGTTTTTTCATCCGCAGGCGGAAAAATATAATGGTTGAATCGGTTTGGTGTCCCAATTCCAGTTTCTTGCATATTGCCGGATGTAATAAGCCAGCCTTCATAGGACAATTTTTCAGATTTTGATTTTACAATATAGCAGGCTCTTTTTTCATTCCAATGCTTATTTGGATCGGATATTTTTGCATTATGCGTTTTGACTTTTTGGACTAAGTCATTTCTTTTTTGTACCCATCCATTTTGTTGAAAACTCACCTCAATTACCTGCGGACGATATTTGGATAGATCAGACATCTTGATAAAACTGCTAATATCAATATCTTCTTCGTATACTTTTAAAAAATGCTTCTTGCTTCCAAACCATGCCTTATCTGTAGTCTGGGCAGGTTGGATGTACCATGAACCATGTTCAAAAACAAGATAGCCTGCGCGCACATTGCCCGCCATGTTGCCAATAATGTCTTTGTATTTCCTCTTAAGTGGATCGTCGCTTTTATCGGCAACAGCTCGATAGGTAAAGGTAGGGCTTTTGCTTACCCAGCGCATCCTGCCGCTGCTGACAATCTCCACCAACTCACGCAACATTCCACGCAGGCTGCTGCCGGGCAACACGGGCTGTTGATGCACCGTATAAAACGGTGCGCGCTCGATTTCACGCTTCAGTTTTTCTTCTGGGGCAAGGTGGTCGCCAGACTTTTTATTCCCCAAACGTTCATACTGCTCAGTAGTATACATCCCACGAATATAGACTGGGGAGCAGGACTCAATCTCAATATCAATCGATCCAGTTAAGAGGTCTGAGTGGAAAATATCTTGTGGCGGCGGGGTTTTTGCTTCAACCATCTTCTCTGGTAAGGGAACAAAGTTATATGGCGCAACAGCCCTGCGCTCTTCATCTATTTGGTTTGAGTGTATGGGAATAGTCATTTTGCCACCTCCAAATTCTTTTTCTTTTCACCAACGGTCAGCCCAGCCAGGCGGCTGAGTTCAACATAGGCTTCGCCGTCATCGTTATACTTGACTATGTGACGTACTTCCAGACGGACACATTTTTCCTTGCCAAAATCTTTTTTGTCCCAAGGGATGATTTGCGGGGGAATGCCTTTTCGTTCTGCCAGCAGTCTCATAAAGCCTGTGCCGGTGGGCTGGTATTCATCCTCATCGAGTTTATCGCCCCAAAGCACCTGGCTTTCAGTGATGATGGTTTCACCTTCATCCTCGATTTTCAAGGCTTTCCATTTTTCCATCTCATCGCGGAAGAGGCGGACTTCCATCTTGTCACTGAAGGCATACGCCTGTTGGAGAGTCTTGCCGTGCAATTCGGTATATTTTTTTCTTTCTTCCTTTTGGGTGGTTTCATGCGCAATGACAAGGGAGGCGTTGTCCATTCGCCCCCAGATCACGCCGTCATCGGCAAATGCCAGCAGGAATGTGAGGTTGTTTTCTTTCATTTGTCCGGCAATCCACTCGCGGATGTTTTCATTCGTGGGAGCGGGAAGAATTGGTGTTTTAGACATGGCTCACCTGCTTTTTCTGAACTTCATCATTGAAGGCTTCGACCCATTTTTCAGGTTCATCGGTGTTCGGTGTAACTTCGACCTGCTCACCCTTTGCACGGAACGTCCACTTGCCTTGAGGGGATTCTAATTCTGCATAGATTCCGTTCAGCCTGCCACGCCCAACGCTCGACTCGCCGCCGATGGGCAGGTCGCCTGTCCACAGGTCTTTGAGCAGGAGCAATAGCAAACCAAGTTCAGCATCGTTAGGGCTGCGCAAGCTCAAATCGAGGGTGACGCTTTCGGTATTCGGCTTGCCAATTTCGGGTTGTTCGCTGAACAGGGCGGACTCATATGCGCCGCCGGTGAAGCGGTCAATTTTGACTCGGGTCATCACTAATTGAGTGGAGTCTTTGATTTCAGTTTCCTTGATACTCACGCGGCTGGCTTTGGCGTGTTTTTCGCCTGCTTTGATTTCGGCGGGTCCAAATATTTTATTAATAAATACTTCGGCTTTCAACAAGGGAACTTCTTGTTTATCTTTGTTTAGTTTGAACAATAATTTGCCCTTTTCATCTTGCGCCTGTACGTCCGGCGCAATTGTTCGCACAATCTTCAAGGCGCGCTGGCGCAGAACGCCCGCCAGACTTGTTCCGGGAATGATAGGCACAGAACTTTCACCGCGTTTCGAACGGAGATGAACTGTGTCTGGGCTGTTGCCGGTTTCGCCAAAACCGGAGCGGATGAGCAGAGTCCCGTCAATGGCAAAATGGGCGGTGAGATGGGCAGAGGAGCGACTATCCGTTTTCTTCAAATCATCTTCGGTGAGGGTTACTTTAAGTTTAGATGCAAGGTTCGCGTCAGGCTGTGGGGTAGGATTTTTCAAGTTTTGATCAAAACCCAGCCAATTAACCAAGCCTTCTTTTGTCTGCAAATCAAACTTGAAAACCTGCCAATCCTTGACCGTAACCTGCCCAAAGCCGCGGCGTTTGCGCGCGCCGAGGGTGATTTCGCCCTGTTCCAAGCCGCGCAAGGCAGTGTACAAGGCGTCGCGCAATTTCTGCGACTCCCGCAAGTCCTTGCTGACGATCAACTCGAAGCGCAGGTTGAAGGTACTGCCAGCGGTAAGCAACTGCATGTCGAATTTTTTATCATCGGCTGCGGTGCGGGTTTCGGGGTCAATTGCCACGCCGTCGCGGAGTTCGAAGCCAGTCGAGGTTCCCCGCGCATCGTCAATGATCAGCGGGCTTTGTTTGCCGTCCTCGTCTACACGGGAACTGCCGAAGAGCATGGCGGTTTTTGAATTTTTGGTTTCCGCCTTGCCGTAGCCGTATTCCCGTTCACGCAAATAGTTGCGGAGCGCACCCGCAATCGAGGCGCCAGGCAAAAGCGGGCTGCCTTCAACTTCATCCACCAAAAGAGGCATATCGGTCAGGGGGTCAGCGTCGCCGTTGCCGAAGTGCGCGGGGGTCTCCAAAACAAGCGTGCCTTGAATAACCCAGCGTTCAAGAATGGAGCGATGTTCGGTACGCTTAGTCATTGCTGCCTCCGTTCTTCTTTCCCATGACCGCCAGGACTGCATCGAGCAGGCGTAGGCGATATTCGAGGTTCAGTTTGTCGTCCATCTTGAAGGAATTTTCCCCAAGCACGAATCGATCTAGTTGAGGCTTTAAAACATCCTGCAACATTGCAGGTTTTTTGAGCCATTCTTCCATCCACTCTGTCAGCCGCTGCGGATGTTCTTGCCCATTGATTTTGACCCTTGCCTTCTCCATCTTCTTCCAGCCGGTCTTGCCCTTGCTCTCGTCGAGAAATTTGAGCAGATCTTTTATATCTTTTTTATCGAGCGCAGTGCGTACCATCACCCGCCAGCGCGAAAGTTGGCTGTTGGGGATTTTTCCCTTTGGGTATTCGGCTGTCATTTCCCGCGCGGCGTGGACAACCTTCTCGTCAAGTCCCTTTCGCGTCAGCCGTGTGACCATCAATTTGGCAGTCTCGTTTTCTGCCAGCCCTGTTGATTTGGCAGGTTCAGCTATTTTTGCCGAGATAGGTTTGAGCCATTGCTCATCTTTTTCGATGATTGGCAGGGGAGACAGATTGACCGCCACTCTACCAAAACCTTCGGCGCGGCGTTCCCCGATTCCTGTTTCCTGCAAGGCAGCCAGTTGTTTCGCTTCGACATTGGCTTTGATTTGAAAGAAACTTCCAGCAGCAATGGCGGTAACTTGAGGAAGCGGCAAGCCCCAAGTGCGATTAAATCCGCCCACGACTTCGGCGCGTTGGCAGGTTTTTGTGATTTCAAGTTTTTCATTTTCTTTTATGCCAAGCCGCGCTTTCAGCGCAGTGGAAATATCCAGCGCGGGCTGTCCGTTTTCGTCTCGAACAATGGCGGGGCTGAGCAGGGTCAGGGTGAAACTGTCCACTTTTGCAGTGGGCAGTTCTCCGCCTTCATTGAGTTTCAATGTTGTTGTTTCAATCCAAACTTTGCCGTAGCCTGCTGTGCGTGCCTTGCCGAGCAGGATGGTCTTTTTATTCAACGAGGCTTGCAGTTCTTGGAATTTCTTTGTGTCGATTATTTCATCTTCTGCCAGCACCGCGCCTTCGAGAATCAAGCCCGCAGGCAGGGCAATGTAGCGATAGATTGCGCCTTCTTTTTCGGTGGCGTGACCCAACTCGGCGTCGCGCTGGGTGTGGACGTTGACTTGCCAGGCTTCTTCGAGGGCTTGGATTGCGTCGGGTGTGCGAGAGGAGAAATCGCTGCCGCTGAAATATTTGGGCTTCTTGTATTGGAGCGGGGTAGGCAGGGCACGCTCATTTTCTGAAAGCGGGTAGGCGTTCAGAAAGCGTGTTCTGCCATCCAGAAATAAGCGGCGGAAGTCTTCATTGTTGGCGTCTTTTGCGCCGTCATAGGCGTTGATTGCCGCGCCGCGCACTAATCCACCGGGGATGTAGAACAGGCTGTTGGCGCTGTTGGGGTCTCCGCTTAGGTTATTTGCCAGCACGGGTTCTTGAAGCGTGAGGGTGTAGGTGAATCCGTTCATGTTAGATGGCTCCCTCGAATTCTTCGAATAGTTTTTGCATGGATTTTTCATCCACCAACTCGGCTTTGAGCCAGCCGCGACCACGGTTGCGACCCGTGCCTGCGCGGCGCAAGTCGAGTACGGCTGCGGTCAGCAGGTGAATTTGTTCGGGGGCAAGCGGCTTGTCGAAGGTGATGGGCGCTTCAAGTTCTACGCCGGGCAGGAGCACGCGCATTGAGCGCAGGCTGGCGTGGTCAGGCGCGCCGTCTTCGTTGATGGCAGTTTGGCGGCGGATGCCGGTTAGGCTGTACAAGACATCTTCTTTTGACCAGCCCTGGGCGGTGGCGCGTAAATCGGCAGAGAGTTGGGCGTCGCCAATGTGCAGGCTGCCGCGCTCGTCAGTTCCGCGCCCGCCTTTGCCGAAGATTTGCTCTTTTACCGCGTCCCAGTTGACATCATTTTTCGTCTGTTCGTTTTCTTGGATTTGCTTCAAAGCAAAGACTACATTCTCAGCGGATTCAGCCAGCAAGCCTTTGAGGGTCTTGCCGCGCAGGAAGGGAAAGCCCTGGGGGTCGTGTTCGATTTCTCGATCCACCAGACCAGGCACGCCGCTGCCACTGCCGAAGGTCGCCGCGCTTTTGAGGGTAATTTTGATTTTCGTGGGGGTCATGATATTGCCTCCTAATCCAGAGCCACATAATGATCGAGCAGTTCGATGGCGTCGAAGTAGTAGCATTGATTGCCTTGCCAGCCCGTTGTTTGTATCTCTTCGCCAATTCCTTTAATTTCAGGCAGTTTCTTTTTGAGCAAGTCGAAGTCTTGCAGATAATCATGCACGAAATGCCCGTTGCCTTTTCGCAAGACTTCGCGCAGGGCGATGACCTTGTTGTGTTTGTCTGCCCATTCTTTGTTGAAGGTGGACATGATACCTTTGACCGTCTGCCATGATTTTGTGCCAGCAGAAAGCGGCAGCGGGCGCAGGTTCAACTTGGATTGTTTGTCTGCGAGCGTGTATTCCTTGTGGCGGATCATTTCCAACGAGCCGCTGAGACCGCTTTGGGCAAAGTGCCAGTCAATTGCAGAGCAATCAGGTTTGGGGTCGCGGTTGAGGGTTTTGGCGCTGGCGGTTAATTCTTCTGCAAGTTTGTAGGCGCGCGCAAAGGGGTAGTGCATTTTGACGATGGAGATTCCCGCGCTGGCGTGGAAATCTTCCACTTTCTGAATTTCTGCCGCGTTTTCAAAGGCTTCGATGTAGGCAACGGCAAGCGAGACGCCAATCAACCCGCTGCAAACAAATGTCACATCGTCGCCGCCGAAGACCAGCGGGCGGAAGGGCAGGTATTTGCGGGCGATTTCTTCGCCGTCTTCGTCCAAATCTTCGACAAAGGGAATATCGTCATGGTTAACCGCCTGCACTACTAAGCCAACCACAACTTCCAGCGCAGAACGGCTGATGATGTCAATCTTTCTGGAGAAGTCGCGCAGTTTTTTGATGAAGTCGCGGTCATCTGTTGCCTGTTCGCCAATTGCGCGGACGCGCTCTCCCATGCGGTTGCCATCGGCGTGAATGACGGCGACGTAACTCTCTTCACCTTTGTTGCGTCCCAATTTGTCGAGATTGTAGGGGAAGGTGAAACCATCCGCCGCATTTTTGAGGATACGGTTTAGGCGTTCGTTGGCATGTTTGCGCCAGCCGCGTTTGGCGGCGGCTTCGGCAGAGATTAGGCGGCTGTCGTCCTCTCCCCGCAGACCGAGCGGCTCTCCCTGCCATTTTCCGCCCAGGGTGGTGATGGCAGGCAGTCCAGTCGAATCGCAGATGGCGGTGACACCCAAGCCAAGCAGGGGAGAAGAGCCGCGCCGCGAGAGTTTGTGTTCCTTCATTTTATCTTCGCGCAGGGTCTTGAGCGCAGCAGGCAGGCGCGCCTCTTTTTCCCCAAACTCAAACTTGTCGTCGTGCTGGGCAAGGATGGTTAAGCCAGGGGCTTCCTTCAAAATATGGAAAGTGAGTTTTTCGACAAATTTGCGCGAGGCGGCTTTTTCCCGAAAGAGAACGACGGTGTTGCCGCCTGCTGCTTGAATGACTTCCGCCATCAATTTTGAATCTTTTTCGATGTGTTGGCTTTCGTCAAAGTTCCAATCCAGACTTCCCCCATTTTTGATGTTGTGCTTCGCTCCGACCGCCTCCTCCAGCGCCTTGAACGCCCAAAGCGTGGTGGCGCGGTATACAATCTCCGATGCGCCAATGTTTTCCTGCAATCGGTTGCTGGCAAAGATGTAATCTTGAATGCCAGTGGTGTCGAGCAGGGTCAATGTAAAATTCGTCATTACTCCTCCTTTTTAATATTTTTAGGGGCGGTTAATCCTCGTACCAAAGCGTAAATATGCTCAGCGATAGTAACTGGCATATTTGCGATGGCAACATTGTCGTAACGAACAGCAATTTCATTTGCTTTTAGTAATCTACCAGAGCCTGCAATATATAATACAAAGGCAGCTTTTTTCTTTTCAAACTCATTTTGAATCATGAAGTCTTCCAGCGTTTTCAATGCGCTTTCTGCATAAGCGCGGTCTTCTGCAATTTCGTAATTCTTTCCTGGAACGCGGAAGATAACAATTCCATCTAGTATGTTGGGGCGCAAACCTCCATAAGGGCGGATATCCCTAAATCCTAGCTTTGCGAGTCGCCTCCATTCAACTTCGAATTCATTATCATTTGGCGCATAGATTGGATAATATAGTGGGTCTGCATTGTAAAATGCCAGGTCCAATTTTTTGCGTGTTTCTTCTTCCACTTGTTTTTTTGTGTTTTCAACAAAGTTTTTAAACCAAGCCCATACACCGACAGCAGAGGATACCCCCATCGCGCTCAGAATTGCAAACCAAATATAAACCGGTAATAATGCTTTCTGAACATCATTCTGCAGTGATTGTTTCTCAACATCTTTTCGATCATTGAGTAGCTTTATGTCCGCTTCAAGTGTATTGATGCGTCCTTCCAATACTGTAATCGTTGGGTTGGGCGTTTCAGTTGGCTGTGCCGTTTGCGCGGATACCGGACTCAAAACAGACGAAAAGACAACTCCCCCGAATAGAAGCATGGTAATAACCAAAATCGTGTGAACTTTCGATATTTTCATATTACTCCCACTTTCTTTTCTGAATTTGGAACGAAAAGTAATTCCCCCGATTTGGGGTTACGAAATGACTAGTAACCTTCCTATTATAGGACACCAGTCATATAAAAATCAAGGATTAACGTCACCAATTTGTCCTACCCAAACTTTTGTTTGGACATTGTGGTGGGAGATAAGCATAAGTGTCTTTTGTCATCAGAACAATGGAAATTTGTCGATTGATTTTTGGCTTTGTGCCTGTAATAATTTAGACATGAAACGTTGCTCATGCAAGTTGCGTCAGCATAGTCAGCCGCCATTGCGGCATATACTTTTGATCCTATAGCGGTTCTTCTAAATATTTAGAAGAACCGCTTTTTTATTATCAGTTTTGAAATTTCGCTTTACTTTTCCCGTTGATCGCGCTCTATAACTATAGAGCAAAAAAATTTTGTAAAGGAGGTTTTCTTATGACCCTGAAAATGGACTGTCGGTTGGCTGCTTCCCTCCGGGAGGTGTCCTAAAGAACACAACAAGGAGGTTCCCGTGACAGAGAATTGCAGCCTGCATGAATTGATCAAAATGATTGGCAACGGCGATAACCCCACAGCGTACGAAGTCCTGTACGAAAGAATGCGCCAGCCGCTGTGCGACAAATTGATGTGGAACTATGGAAGATCATTAACCAAGGAGGACGCCGAAGATATTGTGCAGAACACCTTCATTATTATAGAGCGCTATGCATCCAGTTATAAAGGACTGCATAGCGAAGCCAGCGCCAGAAATTGGATGTACAAAATCGCTAACAGTGAAGCGATCAAGATGATCAATATGAGCAAATGGTTATTGAACACGATTGACGATCCTGGAGATGGAACCCAGTCAGAGCGAAACTCTGCCGTCCCTGATGGAAGCCGCCGCACCTTCGGCTTAATTCAGGAGGGCAGGCGTACTGTCGAGGAACGCGCTGAAAGATCAATATCCATGAAAGAAATTTCCACCAGTTTCCAGCGCCTGACAGTTGAGGAGCGAAACATGTTAATTCTGAGATTTGAAGACGAACTCACCTTTGAAGAAATTGGGCATGAGATCGGCAGAACCAAACCCAGAGCCAAGCAGATCATCGACGGGTTGGTCGGGAAAATTCGCAAAGCCATTGGGGTGGATCCTTCCAGGCGCTAAAGGTTTTTGTACAGGTAGGATTAACCATGCGTGAGATGGATTTTATTTATGTTGGGAAGCCCAGACTGGATAGTGTCAAAATTATCCAGTCTGGGGGGATTTTGCTTTTCAAGAAGTTAAATACACAAGGAGGTGATGACAGTGCAATTCTTTTGAATTTACCAAAGGAGGTAATTCCCATTTGAAAAAAATAAATGCCAGTTCGGATAAAAAGAATAGAGAAAATTTTCTCCCAGCGGAAACATTATGGCGTGCCGCGCAAATGATCCGCCAAAAGGGGATGGAAGTTTTACCGATTGACTCTAAACCGACGCCTCTGGAGATGTTAGGCTTGACCATTGGCATATTGCGAAGACGCAAACACATCTCTCGATCACAATTCGCTCATAGAATAGGTTGTTCCGTGGAGGAACTATTAGTATTGGAAGCAGGACTGCTCCCAGCAAGAGACCTGGCAAAATACCTGCCATTGATCATTAATGAAATCGAGGTGCCAAATAAAATTTTGCAACCCTTCTTTCGCAATATAAAAACTGCATAGATTACCGATTTATTTGTTGAAAAAAGGCAGTCTGAAAAATGGCTGCCTTTTTTTGTTTAACAAAACGACGCCAGCCCGCTCTTGTGTTGTAGAGGATAAAAAAAGAGTGAGATGATGAAAAAATATTTCCCGCTACTATTAATTGCCGTTTTGTGCATGTGCGCCCTAGGCGCAGCGCCTGTTGAGTCTTTGCCGCCTGCTGAAAAAATAACCGTTCTATTGATCGTGGATAACTCTGGCAGCATGAAAACCAGCGACCCGACTGATCTGCGCTTTACAGGTGTTCGCCTCTTCGCCTGCCTGTTGGATTCCAAAGACTCGCTGAGTCTGATCATTTTCTCCACTGAATCAGCTGTGCTGGCGGAGGACAGCGCAAAATTATTGGAGAACCTGCAAGCGCCAGCCGCGAATGGATATACAAATATTAAAGCTGCGCTGGAAGATGCAAGTGAATTATTGAAGGATGCAGAACAGCACGGTGGGAAAGTTATTATCGTCCTGCTCACAGATGGAAAGCCCGAAATTCCAAACCCATATCCACAGTATGAGCGCGAAACCCTTGACTTCGCGCGCGCTCTAAATGTTCCGATCATGGCCATTGCGTTGACCTCCGCCGCGCAAACCTCATTTCTTGATCAATTGGCAGCAGCTACGGGCGGAACAGTCATCTCAGCCAATAGCGCATCTGACATTCTCAGCAATTACTTGCAAATATTGGGACAGATCAAAGATCGCACCGTGATCGGTGGAGAAAAAAATAAATCAAATGGTGCGCTGAAAATTGAGCAAACTCTCGCGCCTTACGTCAACTCTGCAACCTTTGTTTTTGCAAAGCCTGAAAATACAAAAGTCCGCTTGGTTGGACCAGACGGGAATGAAATTACCAAAGATCATTCAGGCGATGCGCGATTTTCGCTCTTTACTTTGGAAAACCCAGTGGGTGGAACGTACTCGTTTCGCGCACTGGGCGGGGGACAAGTACAAGCCTGGGCAATCCTGCGTTCACGTTTGCGGGTAAAGATTGTCGAACCAGGCGCGATTCATCCATTGAACAGGGAACTGCCCGTCGTCGTCAACTTGCTGGAAGAAACAACCGCAGGCAATTTCATCAAGATCATTGGCGATGCGAATTTCACTGCTCTGATTACAACCCCTGATGGAAACAAAGTGAGCCTGGATCGTTTCTACGACGACGGCACACATGGAGACCACACCGCGGACGACGGAAATTACACACGCATCTTTCCCGCCCCGAAAGTTGAGGGCGTGTACCAGATAGCCGTTCAAGGCTGGAAGGATGCAATTCCAGTGCAGGCGGAAACGCGCGTGAAAGTAACAAAATTTCCTGAACTCATTGTGGACTTTCCGCAGGAAAAAGTTGAAGTCCGCGATGCAGCAGTTGAACTCCAGGTCCATTTGGATGGAGCGGCATCCTTTGAGCAGGGACAAGTCATTGCGCGGGTGGTTTCTCCCTCAGGGCAAACGGATGAAATTGCCATGACCGGCAATGGAGTTTATGTGGGCGAGTTTTTCCCTATCGAAGATGGTGAATATCGTGCCACCTTTGAAATGCGCGACGCAAAATTTCAGGGCGTGAATTTCCAAACGCAAGTTGAACATGCTTTTGATGTGACCGTCATTCCCTTTGTTAATCTATTCGTCAACAAAATCAATGCGCCTGCCGCCTGTTTCTCAACAGCCAATGAATTTTCTCTTTTGCTTTCCATCACATCAAGCAGTGAGGAAATCTTGCATTTTTCTGTTCCAGACGGCTGGCAGGTGATCCCTGACTCTTTGAAGGTCAAACAAGGTCACCAGGATATTCAGCTGCGGCTGCTTGCGCCAGGCGGAGTAAGTGAAGATGCTCAACATGTGGAAATACTGGTTGAAGGCAGAGACAGGCTTGAAATCCAGCCCGATATGCGGATCGGAATAGATGTTCAAATCCCTGGTTTGGTTACTCGTTGTCGGACGCCAATCAGCCTGAGCGGCGCAATTTTCCTGCTTGTTGTGACAGGAGCGGCATCCATCCAACGCAAAAGAAAAGCCAATCTTCCTCCTCCAGTGAGCGGAACCTTGCGCTATTGGAAGATTGGAGAATCCCCAGCGCTGGCAACCGAAATTGACCTGACCGCACTTGGCAAAGAATCCCTGCTGATCGGGAACGGCGCAACTTGTGATGTGATGATCCCGCAGGCAGAGCTTGACTCTGAGCACGCGCGGATATGGACAGAGAAAACTCCCGAAGGCGTTGAGATGGCTTTGGAGCCGATTGGCGAAGTGCGAAAAGGATACAGCCAGCAGAATGTCCGTTTTGTGCTGAGGCACGGCGAGACCTTCCGCATGGGTGCGCACGAATTTCAATTTTTGAGCGATAGCGGTCAATAAAAGGAGAAGAAGAGATGCAAACTGAAAGTCGTTTTGAACCCACCTTGTTCGTTTTTCTGGGGACCAGCTCGGCGCAGATCGGCTGGAGATTGAAGGAATTGTTACGCAAGGCGTATGGCGATGTGCCGATCCTGCGCTTTCTATGGGTGGATGCGGATAGCACGGTTGACCCGCATATTTCATCCTGGTTCGTGCCTGTCGAACGCGCCGAATTGACTGGTTTCAATGGCGATGCCGTGCTGGCGAACATCAACAACTTCCCCACCATTCGCAATTGGTGGCCGCGCGAATCACGCTTGAAAGCGGGTTTTATTAATCGCGGCGCAGGACAGATGCGCCCAGTGGGCAGGCTGTCATTGTTCCGCATGTTCAATGACCGTAACTCAGGTCCCGCCTTCATTGATAAGCTGCGCCTGGCTTGCGAATCCATTCAGCAGATCGAGAATATTGACGCCACCGAACGCATGACCAACGATAACATTCGTTTTGTAGTGGAACGCGGTAGTGTGCGTGTAGTCATTTTGTTCTCCACTTGCGGAGGGACAGGCAGTTCAATGACCTTTGACATTGCCTATCTCTGCCGTCACTTATTGCGCGAGGCAAATCCCACTGTCATGTCTGTAGCATTACTGCCTTCCATTATGGACAAAGCGATCAAGAATGAAACACCTACACAGCGCGAACGAATCCGTGCAAACACGTATGCCTGGTTCAAGGAATGCAATCACCTGATTGAAAATCCGCATTGGAATGTGGCATATCCCGAGGGCGCACCGTTGAATATTCAGACACCTCCATTCGATATGAACTTCGTGGTCGAGATCGGCAACCAAACTGGTAATCGTCTCAACTCAGAGGATGATGTTTTCAATATGATCGCCTCTGCCATCTTCCTCGACACGGGATCGTCCATCGGCGGAGCTATTCGCGGCTTCAACGCCAACGTCAGCGTTCTGCTCGAAGAATTCCAAGGGCGGCGGCGCTCGTTCAGTTCCATGGCGGCGGCTTCATTGGTTTATCCCGTTGAAAAGATTTTGGGATATTCCAGCGCGCGGCTGGGAAAGTTGATGATCCGCAATGCCAGCCTGGCGAACCCTGACCGCAAGGAAGTTGAAGAAGCCGCCTCTGCACTGATGGGACGATTGCGCTTCCGCGATGAACATGTCCTGGAAGATTTATTGAATGGTCAACAGGTGGGTAGTTTGAATGTGCCTGCCATTCGCAAATCAGAGGATGTGGAGGAAATGCGCCGCTTGTTGGCGACGCAGGAAGAGAGCAACGGGAAAGATCGTGAATATCTGAAAAACAAGATCGGTGAAAAAGCAGTCAACCTGCTCAATCATTCACAACGCGCCTTGAAGGAGGAAATCTTTGCAATGGTGATGGAGCGCGGCACTCGATTTGTTCAATCTGTGTTGAACGAACTCACCACCGAGTTGACTACTCTGGAAAATATATCTGAAACCACCTGCTCGTTATATGGCTTCAAAGCACGGCTCAGTCAGCAGGGGACCAACGAAGCAAGTCTCCTGCAAGCGGAGCAGGACTACTTCAAAGCGCGTGAGCGCCTGCGGGCGATGTCTGGCGATGCGGTGCGCTCGGCACAAAAGACCTTCTTCCGTAAATCCTGGCAGGATGGCTTGAACCGTGTGCGTAACGACTGCCTGAGTTGGATGGGCGAAACCAACCAACGCACTTTGCAGTTGCAGGCGCAAAGACAGGCGGCGAATTTATATGAGCAATTGGGCGACTATGCCCGCAAACTTAAATCAACGATGTCTGCCATTCAGCAATCGCTTGAGCGCGTGGTGGAAAGACTTGAAGAAAACGCGCAAAATCATTTGAAGCCATCCTCTGCAGATCATGGCATTTACCAATTGACCGTGGAAGCTGTAGGAGCGGACTTCATCCAATCCTACTATCAGACACGCGCCGCCATGCTCGACCCTGTGGCGGTTTACCGTTCCTTTGGGCAGTCTGCCAAAGTTGAAAATCTGGATCATCTCTCCAGTTGGAGTGAAGGGGAGTGGACGGAACGCCTGAAATCTCATGCGCGAACTTATTTCGCCGAGGAAGTGGAAAACACCTCCCTGCTAACAGCCATGTCGCAATTTTATGGCAAGCAGGCTCCGCAAAAGATCGAAGAGCAGTTCAATCGCCTGGTGCGTTATTGCCATCCTTTCTGGCAATATGATGCGAACAGCGGCATTCAAGGTCAGGAAGGCAAGAGCATGATAGGCGTGGAAGATGAAAACAGCGACTTGATCCCGGTCAAGTATCGGGATGACCCACAGTATCAGGTCAAATCCACGGGTTTCAGACATCGCATTGACTTTGCCCGCGTGCAGCATGGACTTCCATCTTTTCTGTTGCGCGACATGCAGGATTACAAGGTTTATTACGACTTGAAACGCAAAGGACTTGACCCGCTGCACATCTTCCCTGAAGCATTTCTCGCAGATGAAGTCATCCCCGAAGAAAAACTGGAAGCGCGGCACATCTTTGCCAGTGCGGCAGCTTTTGGGTATGTGATCCAGATCGGCACTTTCTATTATTTTGACCCTGAAAAGGAATACACCAACCGTAATATTCGCCCGCAGCGTGAGAACCGTTTGGATCAAGGACGTGAAAAAGCTGAGGATGCTTTTGTGCAGCGTGATGATCTCTTGCGAACTGCCGAGGGCTTGGTGGAGCGCGATATTGTCAACATGGGCAATCAGGCGGCGATCCGACTTTTGGATGAACGTATTGCGGAACACAAACAAGCGCTTTCGCGCATGGCTCCTGACGGTGACTTGCGCAAACAATACGATGATGAGATTCGCGCCCTGCTTGCGAAACAGTTGCAGCTTGGGAAGTTATAGGACTGAACGAAAAAAGGAGGAAGACATGACAACCCCATCCATGCTCTCCACACCTGCATTGGTGTTGACCATCGGCACATCAATGGCTTCGGCAATTGCGGAAGTGGAACACATCTTTTTTCAAAGCGATATGCGCCGCAAGGCAGCGACACAATTTTTGGCGCTGAACTCTCACCCTAAAAAAGGTGAAGCGGAGTTTATTTCCATCCATGAAGCCGCACAGATAAAAAACAATCATGCGCTTTCATGGAAAGAATCCTATGAACAAGCCATAGGTCTGGCTGATAATTTGAAAACAGGAATTCGTTCCGCATTGCATGAATTACGGTCACATGAAAAACTGCTCGAGGTAGGCTTGGGCGGGAACACTGCCCTGCCGCTGGATCTGATTTTGATCGCTGACCTTGCTGAAGGCGATGCTTCTGCGCTGCTGGTTATCCTGCCGCTGGTCCAATCCCTGCTGGCGGACGAGCCCTATGCAAAAATTCATCTGCTGTTGAACACGGCTGTCTTTGATGAAAGGCCGCTGGCGGAAGCAAATGGTTTTGTTTCCTTGAAAAATATTCGTGGACTTCTGAATGGTCGTGCGCATTTCAATCTTCCCCAGATTATTCTATTTGACCGCTACAAAGAAGGTGTGTGGGAGGCGCATGATGCGCTTGAAGTGCAGACCATCCTTGGGAATTTTTTGCTGGCTTTGCTTTCAGGCGGATTGGCGCAGAATCTTGCTCATCAGGTGTCCCAGGTGGATGCGGAGGAGAACCGTGCCTTTTTTAGCAGCGCATCTGCCACAGTATTGGTCTTTGATGTAACCCAATTACAAAAAGCCTGCGCCATGCGTCTGGGATCTGAAATCATTGAGTCTGAATTTCATTCAAAGATCATTCCAGACCCTGGACCTGTGGAGGAGTTGGCGGGAGAGTTTGTTGCGAACTGTGCCAATCAGCAAACCTGGACCATGCGCCTGTGCCGCGATAGTCTTTTCCATGCCCACGCGGGCGGACTGGGACTTGAACTGCACTTCTCCGATCTGCGTTTTGAAGATGTGCCGATGGAGGATTGGGGCAGGACCATTCAAGCGTATGACACGCTCTTCAAGGAAAAATATTTACTCGCGCAATGTGACTTGTTGAATAAAAATGTTGCGGAGTTGCGCCTGGAATTTCTGGAGCAGATGACTGCGTTTGCGCAATCGCTTCCGCAGCAAACGCGCCTGTATCCTGGCGGAATGCGCGCCGCAAAATTAACGCTGGAGCGGATTCGTCGAACTTTGCTTGCAGAACAATCCATCCCTGCTGATCTGTCTGTGCTGGATCAGGATTGGGTGGCGCGAGTCAAAACCAGTTTGGAATTGCTGGAAAAAACCATGAGCCTGCTTCCCAAGCCGCCGCGCTGGGTCTTTCGCCTGCCAGCTTTACTGAGAAAACCCGTCATCCAACTTTTCAATCTGATCTTTTTGCACGCGGAACTGAAAAACCTGCTGGACCTGCGCCAAACCAGTGTTTTTTTATTGGAGCAGAAATATGCGGTATGGATGGAGGAGACTCTCAACCAAAAAATAACCGACCTGTGCAAAGACTGGGTGGCAACGCTGGATAAACAAACCAGGTCGCTTAAACGTTTGCAATCCACCTTCGATAAATTGCAAGCTTGCTTTGCAGACAAAACGACTTCATTGATCTCTGCGCCTTCCTTGTTTCGCCCAACCGTATTAAATGAAACAGTCTTGTCTTGGGCGTATTACTACGGCAAACGTCCGGAAGATGGATTTCGCCATGCCCTGTTAAATGAATGGAAATTTCTTGATGAGTGGACAAAAGTAGGTCCCAAAGTTTTTGAAGAACGGCTTGCTACTTTTTGCGGGCAGGTTTACCAGCCTTTGCAAAATTTGGATATGGAAGAGGTTCTTCATCACCGTAATGGGCAGAGCCCAAATGATCTGGCTTCTGCGCTGTCGCAAGGGGCGGTTCCTTTGTTGCGTCCGAACTTTGACCAAACAGGGAGCGGCGCCTCCTACCAGATGCGATTCTTTCAGAGCAAAGAGCCGCGTTCTTCGTCTTTATTTCCTGTTTTGAAAAGCGACATGCAGGAATGGCAGGAGATCGCCACTGATGACGCTTATATTGCCATTTGCAGCCGGGTGCGAATGATGATTCCATCTTCGGCATTGCGCCATGTTTTTGAGCGCGGGCAGACGGCTTATGAGGCTTTGGATAAAAGTGTTAAGGCTGAATTTCATGTAGAAGAGGACAAATGAATATATTTTCCTCCCGCCCTCAATCTTATATTGTCCATACCGATGGCGCAACCCGCCTGGAACGCGGCGTGAGCGGACTGGCCGCCATCGTGCGCGATGAGAAAGGCAAAATCATTCATTGGTGGTGCAGACGCGATAAACGCATGACCTGCAACGAAGCCGAATATGCTGCTGCGATCATGGCTTTTGAATTTTTGCGAACACTGCATACCAACCCGCGCGAGGTGAAGCTCTTTAGTGATAGCCAGGTGATGGTACATCAGATGAGCGGACTTGCCTCAGCGCGTGCGCCCGCCCTGCGTCAGGCACAGATGCGCTTGCGTGGATTGATCGTTCAGTTTGAAAAGGTCACATTCCATCATATTCCGCGCGAGAAGAATCGACTGGCGGATGCGCTGGCAAACGATGCCGCAGATGGGAAGGAACCCAATGAAAGAATTACTTGACGTCGGTCCCGGTGGAAGCGTATCTCGTCAACGGGTGGTGGCCGTGGGACGTTTTGATTCGACGCCGATCCGCCGTGCTGTCAATCTGGCTCGAAAAGAGGGACGCTTGATTGATCTGACCTTTGGACGAGCCTGCAAATGGGTTTTCTTTTTGGATAGCGGGCATGTTGTGCTGGCTACAAAATCTGATTTGGTTATCGAAGAAGGATAACTACTCAACCATAGTCACACCTGCACTTGCGTGCCGGTGCAAGTGTTGCGAGGCGGTTTGTGCCGAAGCAATCTCCTGTTTACGAGATACTTCGCTCAAAAAGAGATTGCTTCGGGCAAAGAACAAGAGCGCCCTCGCAATGACATCAACTAACGAGAGGAAAAAATGACAACTAAAATTCTTGAATTGATCAGCGCTCCTGAAAATTTACTTTCGGCATGGCGTTCAGTGCGCGGCAATATTCCCAAGTATCGGCGCAAGCGTGCTTCGGGTCCTGACGGCGTTTCGCTGGTTGAGTTTGAGCGCGACCTGACGACGCAGATCAAGGTTTTGCGTGACATGCTGATGAAGGGCAGGTATCAGCCGTCGCCGCCGTCTTATTTTTCAATCCCAAAAAGTAATGGCAAGCAGCGCGTGCTGGCTATTCTTTCAGTGCGCGACCGTATTGCCCAGCGCGCAACTCAACAAGTGCTGGAGCCGCTTTGGGAGCCTGAATTTCTGCCGTGCAGTTTTGGCTATCGTCCGGGGATTTCGTTGAACCAGGCAGTTACGCATGTTCAGACTTTGCGCGCTCAGCAAAACGGCTGGGTGGTAGATGGAGATATCGCCGCTTGTTTCGATACGCTTGATCATGACCTTTTGCTTGGCTTTCTCAAACACAAGATCAAGGATGCGCGTGCGATTGCATTGTTGCAAACCTGGCTGGATGTGGGCGTGATGCAAATGGGTCCGCCGCAAAACGAGGATATGCAATTCGCCACGCGGGTTGAGAATATAAAGAGCTACGCCAAACAGGGATTTGAATGGGCGCTTGAATCTTTTGCCCAGCGCGCCGATCCTTATGCCCGATACGGCGGCGGATATTACTATGAAGACGATCCCGCTTCCTACGCGGCGGATGTTGATCCTTCCAACCCAGCCTCTCCCTACCCAGAGCGGGATGCGTTGGTTGCCAACATGAAGCGCAATGCCATTCGGCAGGCGCTTGCCAGCGGCGCGATGTTTGGAATGGGGCTGCTTCGTAACCGCGCTGCGGGGCTATTCACAAAAGCTGGCTCTGCTTTGAAGGTAGCTGTGTCGTCTCCAGTGGGCAGAAGGTTGTTGAAGAAGAATGCAATGACAGTGGGTGGATTTGCCGGACTCGCTGCCGCAGCGGCTGTGACTGCATTCCTGATGAATCGCCAGGCGGGTCCTGCGCCTGTGGGTGTGTTGCAGGGAAGTCCTCTTTCACCTTTGCTGGCAAATATCTATTTACACCCGTTCGATGTCAGCCTTTCTACCGCGGGTCATCATCTGGCGCGCTTTGCAGATGACTGGGTGATTCTGTGTCCCACACAGGATAAGGCAGAGGCGGCGTATAACGATGCGCTGCGTTCTTTGAGCAGGTTGCATTTGAAAGTCAATCCATCTAAGACTGGTATTTTGCCGCCAGACCAGCAGTTAGAGTGGCTGGGGGCAGTGATACGGTAAATGCAAAGGATGAAGGATGAATGTTTGGTGGTCGAGTAGGCGATGCTCTTTCGCCGTACCGAGACCCGTGTTCCGTTGGTTTTCGTCTTATATATCGATGTCATTGCGAGGAGGGAATTTGCTCTTCCCGACGAAGCAATCTCCAACTTGACAAGGGGATTGCTTCGGGCAGAGGACAAGAGCGCCCTCGCAATGACATATCTAAAAGGAGAAAAAATGTCTACACTTTATTTGACCCAGCCCGGGGCGCAGTTGCACAAGGATCATGATCGGCTGCTTGTGAAGCGCGGCGATGAAATTTTGGAGGCAGTGCCTATGATCAAAATTGACCAGGTTGTTTTGATGGGGCGCGGCGTGAGTGTTTCCACTTCAGCGCTTCATGCGCTAACCCGCAACAATGTGGATATTGTTTATCTGACCGGCGGCGGTGGATTTGTTTCGCGGGTGACCGGCGCGGAGCACAAGAACGGACGCTTGCGTCACCAGCAGTCGCTTGTTGCGTCTGACCCATTGTTTTCGTTGCAGGCGGCGCAAAATATTGTGCGCGGCAAGATCACCAACCAGCGCGCGGTGATTCAACGTCACGCAGAGCAGGCAGATTGGGCAGGCAGGGCGCTGGCAGGCATGGACGAGATGCTCAGGCGGGTAGGAACTTCACAGGACGCTGACCAACTGCGGGGGATGGAAGGGCAGGCGGCGAAGGAGTATTTCGGGCTCATGCGGCACATGCTTCGTCCGCCGTCTGAAGGTGGCTCGTGGAATTTTGACCGCCGCGCTTATTATCCGCCTCCTGACCCTGTAAATGCTCTGTTGTCTTTTGTGTATTCGCTGATCCTGCGCGATATGACCACTGCCTGTGAATTGATCGGGCTCGACCCGTACCTCGGTTTCTTTCACGTCATTGATTACGGGCGTCCTTCGATGGCGTTGGATCTGATGGAGGAGTTTCGCCCGATCGTGGCGGATTCAATTGTGCTCGAAGCGGTCAACCGTCCGCTGGTTTCGTTTGCAGATTTTGAACAGGTGGACCTTTCTGAAAAGGAAAGCGAGCGCGATGAAAACGAGGCGCCGCGCACGGGCGTTCAGGCGGTGTATCTTGCGGGCAGCGGGCGTGAGAAGATTATTGCCATGTATGAAAACCGCGTCAATGACGACAGTATGTTTCACTATAAAGACCAGCAGGTTTCATATCGCTATATTTTCAAGATGCAGGCGCAGGCTATGGCGCGTTTGATTTTGGGCGAGGTGAGCGAGTATGTGCCGTTTACGGTGAGGTGAAAATGCAAATGATGAAGGATGAATTATGAAGGATGAATGCGGAATGCAGAAGGCAGAATGCGGAATTCATTCATTAATCGTGGTCTTGATAGCTACTCGACCACCAATTACCAATCGTAAATCGCTAATCGTAAATCAAAAATCATGCCTACTCAATTTCTGATCGTCAGTTACGACATTCCCTCGAACCGCCGCCGTTACAAGGTGATGAAAACCTTGGAAGGTTTTGGTACGCGCGTGCAATTCAGTGTGTTTGAGTGCAACCTGAAACCGCGTGAGGTGGATGAACTTCGCAGGCGGCTTACGAAATTATGTGAACAGGAAGATAGCATTCGCTTCTATTTTCTAGGCGCAGAGGATGTAAAACGCATTGAGCGGCTTGGTGATACGCGAACCGTGGAAGAGAGAATTTTCATTATGCATTGAGATGTTCAGTGCAAAAAATCATCAAACACGAAGGTCACTAAGGGGCACAAAGGAATAATCCTTCAGGTATTAACCTTTGTGTACTTCGTGTTAAAGATTTTTTGTGTTGTCTAAAAAGGAGAAAATACCATGCGTGAGTTCTTCAATATCTTGAAGGATGTCAAATCAGGGGCGCTGCCGTTGAGTGAGGTTCCATGTTTTATGCTTTGGGCAGTGAAGAAGAGTCGCCGCGCGTTTTTGCTGGCATTGATTGTGACGGCGGCGGTGGTATGGTTGAGAGACAGGACAGGTAAATAGTGTCATTGCGGTGGGGCTTTATCAGCAAGAGCAAGGTCCCTTCTCGCAACGACATGGCTAATATGTCCCCGGCACTTCCATCCGATCTAATCGGAATGTCCTTTGAGCGCGGCGGGTTTGGCAATAGGCAATCACATAGGTATACTCGCCGCGCTGTTCAATGGAGAGCGGTGTGATGCGTCTTTGCTCGGCTGGGTAGCCTGGCACGCGATAGAGCACATCCAACGCCTGCTGCCATTGCTTGTATTTTTCGATGATTTCGAGTTTCGGCACACTCTTCCCGACGGGTTGCAGTAAAACTTTTTGTGGGAAGTGTGTGCGTTTCTTTGTTACCTTGGGCTGTTCCTCGTTGCTGTTGAGATACACGCCCCGCCGCTTCAGCATCTGAAACAGCGCTTTTACATTTTGACTCGATACCAGCACGCGCTGAGACGAGAGGAATTCATCAATATATTTTCGCAGCGCAGGCTGGCGGCGCAGTTGTTGCAAATCTGCGGGGTTGGAAAATTCAAGCATCACGCCTTGCGCTATTCGGATCGAAGGCTGTTTTAATAAAATGGCTTTTGTATTCCCTGGAATTTGGGTTTGCAAACCTTTCTCGATCAACTCGATGAGTACTTGAGGATCTTTCTCGTGAAAGCGCAAGGCGCGTCTGGTCAGCGCGTATTTCCCAGGCGAGATGGGGCGCAGATGCTTTTCGATTTCCCATAAAAGATCAATTTGCTGGGGGAGCGGTGCGATGAAAATATCTTCGCTAATTTTGAACGGTTCAACTGGTTTGGGCGTGGGTAGTTTTCCCGCGCCTTTGATGAAGAACTCACCCCACGCTGTCAGTTTATTATCTGAAACCAGCCCCAACGCCTCCAGCCCGTTGACCACGCCCAAATCTTTCGCAGTTAGTGGCTGGTCGTATTTCAACTTCCATAGTAATTTTTTACGGAACTGCCGCGCCTTTTTATTCAAAGGTGCATTCTTCCATGCGTCAATCAGATGAAAGGTTTGTTCTTCGGACGTTTTATTCAACCATGCCCGCGCATGACGCGTGACTTTTATCGACTGCGCGGCACCATGTAGTTGATCCTCGTACTTATCCACCAATCCCGCTTCTTTGCAGAGCGCCAGCCAGAATATGAGGCGTGGTTTGAGGGCGATTTTTTGCCTGCGAAACTCGCGCCAGATATTTTTGCGTTCCATGCCGCGCCGAATGACGTTCAGCAAAGTGAAGATGATATATAATGCGGGATACGAATCAGGTTTAGTTGGCATAAGAATGATCCTTCAAACGCATTGTACGCAGGTTGAAATGAAAATGCAAATCGCGCAAGCTGTGAAAAAAATCGCATACAAGCCTATACCGTTCGCAAACCGCGAATCAGTGCGTTTGAGTGAGTTTGAACGACTTTGCGGGCGATTGGCAACGATTTCATCCAACAGGCACTACCGAGTTTTGCATAAATTTTCGCTTGCTGTCTTTGAGGTTCGCAGAGTTGGTACAAGCAAGCGATCAACGATGATATAATGCGCTAAAGGGCGATTCATGGCGATAAAAAAATGAGAGTATGAATATCCCCGCCTCTATTAAGAGGATTGAAACCAGCATGGGTTTTGTTTTCGCGGACCAAGAGGGCGGTTGTATGAATATCCCCGCCTCTATTAAGAGGATTGAAACTGCTTCGCAATGCGTCTTCGATTGCTTGCGAAACCTGGTATGAATATCCCCGCCTCTATTAAGAGGATTGAAACGCTGCGGCCACACAGGCCGTTAAAACTTGAGGGCTTTCGTATGAATATCCCCGCCTCTATTAAGAGGATTGAAACCAAAACACCTGTCTGGTTTGTGCGTTCCGGACCCTTGGTATGAATATCCCCGCCTCTATTAAGAGGATTGAAACTTGCAGGCTCATGCCAGAATTGGTCAGTTGAACATGTATGAATATCCCCGCCTCTATTAAGAGGATTGAAACCAGATTGACGATTGATGTCCAGTTTTTCTGGAAATCGCTGTATGAATATCCCCGCCTCTATTAAGAGGATTGAAACCATATGCTGGGGTGGGGGAATCCCATGACGCCATCAGGTATGAATATCCCCGCCTCTATTAAGAGGATTGAAACACAGTGCGCTCGGGCATATAGACGGTAGTCCCGCAGGGTATGAATATCCCCGCCTCTATTAAGAGGATTGAAACCAACGAGCAGAAGTCCACATCGCCGGCTGATTTGTCAGTATGAATATCCCCGCCTCTATTAAGAGGATTGAAACGGCTATTGACCAACCTCCTGTGGCGAACTGCCATCGGTATGAATATCCCCGCCTCTATTAAGAGGATTGAAACCGGAAGGGAGCCAATATTCAGGCCGGCCGTCGTAATTAATGTATGAATATCCCCGCCTCTATTAAGAGGATTGAAACCACTTGATGGCGTCACCGTCCGCAGCAAACGATCCGGTATGAATATCCCCGCCTCTATTAAGAGGATTGAAACCAAAGAGGAGTTGCCTTGATAAGCGC